>JAQVBA010000042.1 GCA_028690555.1 Acholeplasmataceae bacterium | reverse complement strand
AAAAAAAAGGACACTTTCGTATCCTTTTAGCGACGTAATCCGAGTCTTTGAATTAAAGCTTGGTATCTTTCGACATCTTTATTGCGTAAATAGCCGAGTAAACGTCTTCTTTGTCCGATCATTTGATATAGACCGCGACGTGAGTGGAAATCATGAATGTGTGCTTGAAGATGTGAGTTAAGTTCGTTAATTTGTGCGGTTAATACTGCAATTTGAACTTCTGGAGAACCAGTGTCACCATCTTTTAATTGGAAGTCTTTGATGATTTCATTCTTACGTTGTTTTGTAAGTGCCATAATATCTGTTTCCTTTCTCGATTAACTAAAGAATGGGTTTGGCATTCCCGAATCCTTGTTATCGCCTTTTATATTGTAGCATTTATTTCTTAAAATGCAACTATATTTTAACAAATTGGTCGACATTAACTACAAATACTGTAGCTCCACCGACTTCTACTTCAATCGGGAGTGCAGAAAATGAACCAAATTCATTTACAATCGTATTTGGTACAAGTTTTGTCCGTTTTTTACTATGTGCCTCGATGATTTCTAATGCTTGGGGAACTTTTTCATCATTGACACCAATTAAGAATGTGACATTGCCCGCGCGTAAAAAACCACCAGTTGTTGCAAGTCTTGTTGAGAAAAAATGATCTTTGACTAAAGCCTTTTGAACCTTGTTCGCATCATCGTTTGATACGATAGCAATTATGAGTTTCATAGGATCACCTCTACTTAGATTATATCATAAGATTTATGATTTGGAGAGTTTTCGAACTGCAACTTCATCTTTTTTAAGTTGCTTAATGAGCTGACGTTTATTTTTCATTTTCATCTCTTCACGTAAGTAATTAAAAAAGACAATATGCAATGTATCACCATAAATTGTTTTATTAAAATCTAAGATATAAATTTCTAATCTTTTTTCTGATGTAAAGTTCAATGTGGGATTATTTCCAATGTTTGCCATGGCATGATACCATTTATCTTTATGAAAAACGCGCACATAGTAAACCCCATTTTTTGGAAGTAAGTAATTATCATAGTTTATATTTGCAGTTGGGAAGCCTAATTTGTGTCCAATTCGATTTCCATGAACGACGATCCCTTTAATGCCGTATTGTCTGTTTAAAAGCATTCTTGCTGAGGTTAAATCACCATTTTGAATGAAATCTTTAATATACGTTGTTGAAACTCTTGTATGATTAAAAATCAAATCTTCGACGACATCCACATAAAAGTATCTTCTCAAATCATTAATCGTTCCTTCGCCTCTAAAACCGAATCTTGCATCACGTCCGATGACGAGTCTTTCAACTTTGATAGAGCGTAAAAACTCGATAAATCCCATCACAGATAATTCAGAAAATTCTGGTGTAAAATCAACAATAAATGCATAATCAAGTGGATAGCTTGAAAAAAGTTGGATTTTATCTTCTTTTTGTGTTAGCGTTCTAAATTTTTGATCTCTTAAAATGGTTGAAGGATGCGGATCAAATGTTAATACTGCATGCTTCGTATCGCGAAATGAGATTACCTTTTCGATTAATTGTTGATGTCCCAAATGCAAGCCATCAAAATTACCCATTGTAATCGTAATGGGTTCATCATTTCTCATCTCTTTATAATTGCCTTGTATAATCTTCATAATCTACCTCAAAAAATAACGATTGGTTTATATTTATTGTTATCGATAACTTCATAATATGCAATGAAATGATCATCACCATCAACTACAATAAATGGATTTTTAGTTTCTAATTGTCTATCATCCAAGTAGACACCATTTTTCACTAAGTTAATCATATAATCATTTAATTTAACTTTCTTATAATCTTTAAAAAAATCTTTGAGTGGATGGATATCATTTTCATTCACATCTTCAAGTTCAATCGCATCCTCAACTAGAATGTCACATATTTTAGTTCTTCTTAAAGCACTTAATGCAGCTTTATGATTAATTTTTTCAGCTAAATCAACCGCTAAGCTTCGAATATATGTGCCTTTTGAAACAGAAACGATGAAATCTACCGATTGATCATATATTTTTGAAGTTAATTCAAATGAATGGATATTAACTTCTCTTTTTTCACGTTCAACATCAATCCCTTTCCGTGCAAATTCATAAAGTTTCTTACCATCTTTTTTAATCGCAGAATAAATTGGCGGAAGTTGCATGTAAGATCCTTCCATACTTTTGACGGCATCCATTAATTTTAAATCATCAATGGTTTCTTCATGAGTTTCTAAAATTTTCCCTGTGACATCATAGGTATCATAATGCACACCAAACTTAATAGTCCCTGTATACGTTTTATCACAATTAGAAAAAAGATAGGCTAATTTTGTAGCCTTACCAACGCATAAAATCATGAGTCCACTCGCAAATGGATCAAGTGTTCCCGTATGCCCAACTTTATCCAGTTTTAGTCTTTTTTTGACGATAGCTACAACATCATGTGATGTCATACCTACCGGCTTATCTACGTATAAAAAACCATCCATGTCTTCACCATACATATTATACATGGTTTTATATAATAAAAAAAGCACATCTGTGCTTTAATTATTTGAATTGGTTAATCCAAGCTTCAACGCGTTCTTTTGGTTGATAACCACTTGTGCGATCTACTTCTTCGCCATCTTTGTATAATACAACTGTTGGAACACTCTTAATTCCTGCTTCAATCGCTTGTGCTCTAAATAAGTCAATATCAGAACGATAGAACTTAACGTCTGTCATTTCTGTGCTAATTGCTTCTAAAACTGGCTTTAACATTTTACATGGGCCACACCATGTTGCAAAATATTGCACAACTACTAAACCTTGTTGACCAATCACTTCTTGATAAGGTTGTCCTTGATAATCAATCATTAAATTTTCCTCATTTCTTTATCTTTTTTTACAATTTCATTATAATGGTTTTTCAAAATCTTTTCAAGTCAAAAGCATTATTTTAGTGTAATAATCGTTACACCATTTAAGCCTTCTCCTTCACCACCAAATCTGGATGATTCGATATATGGTGATTGCTTGATGTATTGGTAGACTGCTTTACGTACTGCACCACTACCAAATCCATGGATGATTCTCATTTGATGTAGATTGGATAGCATTGCTTGATCAATGGCTTGGTCCATCGCATCTTTAACTTCTTCAAAGCGAAATCCACGAAGATCTAATTCAAAATTTCCACGTTTCTCAATGACTGGAGTAGTTTTACTTGATACTTTTCGAACTTCTTTCTTCGGTTTCATGCGCATTTCATCTTTTCTCAAGTCAGATACATTAAATGTTAAATCAAATTTACCGAATATCACACGATATTGATCATTTTTAATATCTTTAATAATCCCTTGTTGTTGATAAGGTAAAATATAAACTTCATCACCAATTTTTAGATCATCTTCAAATAAAGGGGATGCTTCTTCTGGCATCGATTGATTTAATTGAAATTTCAATTGTGCGAGCTCTGGTTTTGAGAGTTCCTTGCGATTTTGAAGTGAACGGATCAGTTCTCTCACTTCATCTTTTAAATCTTCCCATTTCCGCTCTTCTTTTTCACGAATTTTCATGAGTAGATCATCTTGTTCACGCAATAAAGCTTCTTTAGCTTTTCTAAATTCCATTTTTTCCTGTCGTGCACGATCTTGCTCACTTAAAAGTTTTTCTTTTTGGCGCTCAACATAAACTCTTTCATCATTTAATTTTTCCATGATGCGGCCAAGATCTGTTTGCCTACCCTCATAAACTTTTAATGCATCATTGATGATTTCATTTTTTAAACCTAAGCGTTTCGCAATCAAGAAGGCATGTGATGAACCTGTGGTTCCCATTTGTAAATAATATAAAGGTTTTAATGACTTTTTATCAAAAGCAACACTTGCTGTTGTCATATGCGTTTCTTCATAAGCATAACTCTTTAATTCAGAGTAATGGGTTGTAACCATCATTCTTAAATTGAATTTCTTAAAATAATTTAAGATTGAAATCGCTAAACTAACCCCTTCATTCGGATCTGTTCCACTGCCAAGTTCATCAAGCAATATGAGTGAATGATCACTAACATCTTCGGCCATTTGAATAATCTTCGTTAAATGTGAACTAAATGTTGAAAGTGATTGCATAATCGATTGTTCATCGCCAATATCTGCAAAGACTTGATTGAAAATTGAAAGATTTGTGCCATCTTTCACCGGGACAAGTAAACCAGATTGCATCATGATCGTTAATAAGCCAACCGTTTTTAACGCAACCGTTTTACCTCCTGTATTAGGTCCTGTAATCAGCATAATCCGATCTTTGTCATTAAGTTCTAAACTAATTGGGACTGCCGTTTTTTGGTCTAATAAAGGATGTCTTGCAGAAATTAACTGAATGATACCTTCTTCATTAACTAACGGCTTAATCGCATCGATATGTCTTGCATATTGTGTTTTACACGATAAAAACTCAAGAGCAAGATAAATATCTAAGTTCTCTTTTAAGCTTTCACTACAATGATGCACTTCTTCAGTCATCAGTGCAATAATTCTTTGAATTTCTTTTTCTTCTTCGAGTTTATTATTTTCAATTAATGCCGTGATTTGTCGTGTTTGTTCTGGTTCAATGTAAATGGTTTGTTTACTAGCAGACATATCATGGATAATACCTTTGATTTTATGCTTAAATGTATCTTTGATTGGAATACAAAAACGTTCATTACGCATCACAATGACAGATTCATTCAAGTATGATGAGTAATCTGATAAAAGCTTTTGAAGTTTATCTTGTAAGCTTTTATTTAATCGCGATTTTTCATGTCTTATTTTCAACAATTGAGGGGTTGCATCATCTAAAATTTGACCATCTGGATCAATTTTTGACTCTAAATATTCTAGTAATTTTCCATGTTGATGAAGACCATTAAAATAAGTATTTAATGAGCCTAAATCAATTTTTTGACGTTGGCTTTCAATTTTGTATTGCAAGATCGCCTTTTCCATTTTTAAGAAAAGCATGACATACAAAAAATCTTGAATCGATAATATCCGATCCAAACTCACCATTTTAAGTAATTCATGGATGTCATAATCTTCATATAAAGGTAAAATTCCAAGTCGAATAATCAAACGTAACATATCCTCAGTTTCTATTAACTGACGATTAATTTCGTTTAAATCTACACTCGGTTCAAGGATAGAAATTTCATGGCGAATCGTGTCGGTTTTCGCAAACGATTCAATTTCTTTCAAGATTGTAGGAAATTCTAGAGTTTTCATCATGAATCGCATATTAAAGCACCTTTTTCTTAAAAAATATGATATAATTAAATAGATAGGAGCGTCATTTAATGAAACATTACACGATTTCCGTGAGCCAAAATGAATTGGAAACTTTACAACAAGTCTATCAATATCATACCATTGAAGCAAGTAATCCTTACCTCTTTTTTCAGGCTGTTCATAATGACGTCGAGATTTTAGCGTATAAAACAGGTAAAGTCTTACTTCAAGGAAAAGAAGTTACCCCAGAGTTAATCGCAATCAAACAACACTTAAATCGTGAAGATTATGCCGCTATTGGCTCAGATGAAGTCGGTACTGGCGATGTGTTTGGTCCAGTTGTCGTTTGTTCTCTTTATGCATCTGGTGAAGATTTAGAATACTTAGAACAACTCAATGTCAGAGATTCAAAAAACATGTCTGATAAACAAATCATTATGATTGCACCTAAGATTGCTAAAAAATTCATTCATTCACTTTTAATTTTAACACCTAAAAAATACAATGATCTTGTCAAAAAAGGCATGAATATGAATAAAATTAAAGCCTTACTTCATAATCAAGCCATCATTAAGACTTCTTCTAAGCTTGATCGCACTGTTCCAGTCATCTTAGACCAATTTTGCACACCTCAATTATACTTTAATTATATTAAAGATGAAACACTGATTTATCGTGACATCGATTTTCATGTCAGAGCTGAACAAGTTCATCTATCGGTTGCAGCCGCATCAATTATTGCACGCTATGCATTTTTAGTGAAAATGAACGAATATTCTACAAAGCTTGGACTAACGTTATTAAAAGGCGCCAGCAAAGATGTGGACGCCCAAATTAAAGAACTTCATAAAATTAAAGGATTAAATGGATTAAGCTTAGTTGCTAAAATGAATTTCAAAAATATTACGAAACAGAATTTGACCTAAGTTCATCAAGTTTATCTTTAAAACGATCGGGTAGATCGACTTCAAAAGTCATCTGCTCTTTTTTTATCGGATGCATAAAAGATAACTTATAAGCATGGAGAAACTGACCCAAGTCTTTTTTATCTTCTTTATGTCCATAGAGTGGATCTCCTAAGATTGGATGATTAATATAGGCCATATGAACACGTATTTGATGCGTTCTACCGGTTTCTAATTGGCATTCAATCAATGTCGTGTGTTCAAATTTTTCGCGCACTGTAAAATGCGTAACCGCATGTTTTCCTTGATCTTGAACACTCATCTTTAAACGATTTTTAGGATGCCTTGCAATTGGAGCATCAATGGTTCCATGATTTTCATGGATGACACCATGGACAATTGCAACATAATAACGCAAAATATCGTGTGACTTAAGGTCATCTGATAAAATTCTGTGTGCTTGATCTGTTTTTGCAACAATGAGTAAACCAGAGGTATCTTTATCAATACGATGGACAATGCCAGGACGTATGATTCCATTGATGGAACTTAACTTATCCGCTTCATATAAAAGTCCATGGACTAAAGTAGGTTCATGATAACTTGAAGCTGGATGAACAACCATGCCCTGTGGTTTATTGATGACAAAGATATCTTCATCTTCGTAGATGATGTTTAAATCGAGATTCACAGGCTCTAAATCGAGTTGTTTTTCTTCAAAATCTAAAATTGAAATGGTTTCTTGACCTTTAATCGTGTAACCCGTTTTAACGATTTGATCATCGACTAAAATATTCCCAGATTTAATCCTGGATTGCACGTGATTTCTACTTTGATCTTTCATGATTTCCTTTAACAAAAATTGATCAAGTCTCAAACCCTTATCTTCTTTGGTTGTTACATATTCTTTACGCATCGATTGTCACTTTCTTCCGTTTAGATTCTAAGAAAAATAAATCAATAAAGAATAAAACAATCGCAGCTGATAAATACATATCAGCCATATTATTATAAAAGTTACTGATATTTAAAGGTGTCAAAATGAATGATAAGAATGGATAATGCATAAAATCGATAACATATCCTAATAATGCACGATCAATCGCATTTCCAAGCGTACCAGCAATAAATAAGACAATCGATATGCTATAGACTTTCTTATGTTTAAAATCGACATCGATAAAGAGATAGCCAAAGATACCAAGTGCAATTAAAGTAATAATCATGAAAATTAAAATTTGACCATCTAAAATACCTAAAGAAGCTCCCGTATTTTCATGATAGCTTAATTCAAATACACCAGGAATCCACTTCGTGTGTTCTAAGGTAGCTGATAAAAAGAATTGCGCAGTATATTTTGTGACTTGATCGAGTGCAATCAATATAAAAATGAGTATAAATCCTAAAAACATGGAACTTCCTCCTAAAATATGACTGAGATGACGATAATCCCTAAAACGCATAAGAAAAATGATACTAATGATCCTTCGACAAGCATCGGAAGTTTCACGTTTACATCTTCTAATGACGGTTCATAAGATTTTAACAATGTGTAATAAAACTTGAAAAATAAAAGTCCCCATCCGGTTAATATGATGAGTAAGATGATCGATAAAATCATCTCAAGTTTATTATATATAAACAAGTTGATACTGATTAATACGGGGATTAAAACGATTAAAAGTGAAATCAATAGAGCAAATAACACAGATTTCAATACGATTTTGGTCGTGACTTTTGAATCGATAATCTTTAGAATATTGCGATAGCGATGATAGAATTTATAGACTTGGTCAATCCACTTATTCAAATGTTTCATGGAGCCAATTCACCGCCTCTTCTATGGTTTTTACAACCACCATTTCATATGGATAATTTAGATTTGGAATGTCTGAAATATGGCCAAATGGATAGATAAATATATCTGCATTTTCATCCATTGCTGTATATAATTTTTGTGTGATGCCACCAATTCTACCAATCGATCCATCAATTTCAATCGTACCAGTTCCTGCGATTTTTGTATCCCCTAAGTTTATATTTAGTAAACCTGCATAAATGCTAAGGGTTTGAATCATCCCACCACTTGGTCCACCAATAAAAGGATTATTGTTTGTAAATTCGATGTTTGGAGTTGTACTTCTAATCACATATTTTGGGTAAAATAGCATCCACGCTTCATCTTCTTGTTTTTCATAAGTCACAGTTTTTGTTTCATTTTCATTCGTAATTTCAAGTTGAACTTCATTAAATGCATAAAACATATTGATAAATTCATCATAAGACAAATCAAGTAGTGACTGGCCATTAATTCCTGTAATTAAATCGCCAATCTCTAAAGTATTCAATCTTGATGGACGGTAATAAACTAATGCCCCTAAATAGTCATAAGTCACTGTAATGGATGGATCTTTTATATGGGCTAACTCATAAGCTTTAATGACGGATGTATTAAACGATACTTCTTTTGTCACTTGTCCTTGCATATATTGATCAATCCACGACGTATCTTCTTCGCGAATAGTCATTGGACTGACATTCATTCTTTCTGAGACTTCTGCAACCATTTTTTGAAATGGTGTCATCGGATGATAAGACATGACATAGATCGTATAAAAATTACTGGGTAATTCATGATTATCAATTTCAATATTTTCATCAACTGGCGTGAATCCACCGGGTGCTGTTAATGAAAAATTTGTGGGTGTTAAGAGTAAAAAAAGTAATAATATATAAGGGAAAAAGAGGATGATTAAGATTTTTTGATGATCTTTCACCCACTTATTCATAACTTAGTTTCCCAACATTAATTTGTCGATAGGTTACACCTGCAGCTTTTAACATTTTCGCAGCTGCAATATGTTCTTTGCTATCTTCATACTTATTTGATTCATAAATAATTTCTTTAATCCCACTTTGAATGATCAATTTCGCACACTCATTACAAGGAAAAAGCGTGACATAAATTTTTGCATCCTTCAAGTTTTGTGTGGCATTCAATATGGCATTCGCTTCAGCATGGACCACATAAGGGTATTTTGTATCGACGAAATCGCCTTCACTTCCCCATGGGAATTCATGATCATCACATCCTGCAGGTAAGCCGTTATATCCAATACCTACAATGCGTTTACCCTGATTGATAATGCATGCACCCACTTGTGTTTTAGGATCTTTACTACGCATCGCCGATAATTTTGCGACACCCATAAAATATTGGTCCCACGAAATATAGTCCTGACGCATTATTTCTTCTCCTCATTTTTTGCAAGTCCAAGGTTCACATGACAGTAACCATTTGGATTTTTAATTAAATAATCTTGATGATAGGCTTCAGCTTCATCATAATCTAGACAAGGTTTAACTTTTGTTTGGACCTTTTTATAATCATTTTTGAAATAGTTTTTCATAAATTCATTGATGATTTCTTCATCTTCTTGGTCTAAAAAATAGATACCCGAACGATATTGCTTACCAATATCATGCCCTTGGCGATTGATACTAAAAGGGTTGATGATTCTAAAAAATTGGTCTAAAACTTGATCGATTGTGATGATATTTGGGTCATAAGTAACCATACATGCTTCAGCATGTGTTGCAATACCATGACACACATCATCATAAGTAGGGTTTTTCATGTTGCCATCAACATATCCAACGGAGGTATCTAAAATACCTTTTAATTGCTGAAAATAAGCTTCAACACCCCAAAAACAGCCACCGGCTAATACGATTTTTTTCATTGTTTATCCACCTTTATCATTAAATCATTTAATTGATCCATATCGACTTCTGATGGTGCTTGCATCATCACATCTTTTGCACTTTGTGTCTTAGGGAATGCAATCACATCTTTAATATTTGAAGTATGTGTCAAAAGCATGACAATACGGTCTAATCCAAGCGCTAATCCGCCATGTGGAGGTGTTCCATATTTTAAAGCATCGACAAAGAATCCAAATCTTGTTTCAATATC
>JAQVBA010000002.1 GCA_028690555.1 Acholeplasmataceae bacterium | reverse complement strand
GAATCTTCAGGAAGAGGGTCCTCATTAGTCGCTAATTCATGATACATACGAAAAATTTGTTCGAGGTTTTCTTTTATTTCTTCTTCCATGTCTTGTGGTGCTTGCTTAATATCAATCGATATGAACGTATACATATAATCGCTAAAAGTCACTTTGATAGGTGTGACCTTTTCTTGACATGCGATTAATATAAAAGACATAAAGATTAATATAGGTATAAATATAAATTTTTTCATAAAAACCTCTTTTTCATTTATAAACTTAAAATTTGTAAAGAAAAGGACAATGAATGTCCTAAATCTTCACATCAATATGTGATCCATCCGGATTTGGATGGTCCTTTAAATACTCTAAAATAGGATTATAATGTTTATCTACTTTACCTGGTTTACATCTTGATAAATTTTTGACTTCACCTTCAACAATACCTGTTGCAAATGCACGGCAACCCGGAGTTCCACATGCGCCACAATTATAATTAGGTAATAATTTTTCAATGTCATCAATTCTCGGATCTTCTTTTACTGTTAGATATTGATTAGCTAATGATAAAACAACTCCAAGAATGATACCTAGTCCACCAAGGACGATGAAAGGATAGAGTAATGTCATTCTGGTTTTACCTCCTTCATAAATTCAATGGCGTCACTAAAACCACAGCCTCCGCCTCGAGAAGCACAAGATTCGCAAGATTGGGCTTCTAAATAGGCTGCTTTACAACTTTCTGGAACGGCTATTTTTTTATTTAAATGCATCGTAAGCATATAGAGACCAATGAATCCTGAAATGATTCCAATTAAAATTAAATAACTTGTCCACATTAGATGATACCTGCCAATCCCATAAATGCTAACGCCATAAGCCCAGCAGTTACTAGCGCAATAGGCATACCCTTTAGTGCTTTAGGAACACTTGCTGAATCTAAACGCATGCGAATGGCTGTGAAAGTGATGATAATGAATGCATAACCCATTCCGCCGCCAAGTGCATTAAATAAAGCCTCAACATATGTTTGATCAATAGTGATGTTTGTTAAAGCAACACCAAGTACGGCACAGTTGGTCGCGATTAATGGAAGATAAACCCCAAGTGCTTTATATAAACTTTGGGAAAAACGCTTAATCACTAATTCAGTCAACTGAACGAGTGATGCGATAACTAGAATAAATGCGATTGTATCAATGTATTCAATTTTTAATGGAATTAATACAAATTTATAGAGTGGAAATGTAATGGCTGCAGATAGGAAAATAACGACGATAACCGCTGCCCCCATACCCACAACAGATTTCATCTTAGTGGAAACACCAAAGAATGAACAAAGGCCTAAGAACTGCATCAACACGATGTTATTAACAATCATCGCGGAAATTAAAATTGCAATTAAGTTCATTATTTCTTAGCCCCCTTTGCTTGTCTTATAGCTACAATTACTGCTAAGATAAATCCAATTACTAAGAATGCTCCTGGAGGTTGAACGAGTACAGAGAATGCATATTTGTCTAATCCCGCATTTCCTAATACAGCATATTCAAAACCAAGAGGTAATATTTTCCCTAATTGAATCATGCCAGTTCCAAAGAATTCTCTAAAGAATCCAATGATGACTAAGGCTAACGCAAATCCAACAGCAACTCCCATACCATCAAGTGCTGATTTAATGACTGTATTTTTAGAAGCGAATGATTCTGCACGCCCGAAGACAACACAGTTCACTGTAATTAAAGCAATGAATACACCAAGTTCAGCAGCAAGTGCAGGTGCAAATGCATCAACCAACATCTTAATAACGGTTACTTCAGTTGCAATAATAATAATGTATACAGGAATTCTCACTGTGTTTGGCACTAGTTTTCTAATAGCTGAGACGGATATGTTAGTCATGGTGAGCACTAAGAACACAAGAATTCCCATTCCAAATGCACCTTCAAATGTCGATGTCACCGCAAGCGCAGGACACATACCAAGAACCATCACGAAAATGCCATTTTCTTTCCAAATACCTTTGGTGAAAATATTTAAAAGAGAATCTTCATTTTTTTCAGCTGTTTTTTTAGCTGGAACTTTTTTAGCATCAGTCATGTTAGTTCACCTCACTTAGTGCAGCTAGCAATATATCAATAAGTGCTCTAGATCCTGTCGCACCAGTTTTCAAATCAACATTTTCATCGATAACTGCTTGAATTTCTAAAATAGTTAATCCGATAAATTCATTTAAGTACGCATCATTTCTTGCTTTAAATCCTGCAGTATGCCCATAGAGTGAATCTGGCATAAGAATTGAAATGATTTCTGCATTTTCATCAAATAAAACATACATTGTGATGGATCCAGATGAAATGCCATCATATCCTAAATATTCTCCAGTACCTTCTAATTCATAGATTGTTCCCGCATCATTACCAGATGAATCTTTCACATTTTGCTTGTAGATGACATGTTCTGTCGGAATAAATGTAGCATCATCTTCTAATGTGTAACCTTCACCGAAATAATCAATATATGGATCATCTTGAATATTAAAATGTACTTTTAAAGTTCTAATAATCAGATTCTTAATTGTTCCTGTACTATCCACAGCGGTTGCTCCTGCTTCTAAATCAGCAGCATCGTATGCTGGGAATTTTTCGATTTGTTCAAGTAGAACACCATCATAATATTCAACGATATAGTTTTGAATGCCTTTAACGGTCCAGTTTGATTGATTAAGAACCACAATTTCAACAAAGACTAAATCATTTTCGTCGATGGCAATAAGTAATTCAATATATCCACTTGTATCATCAGCTGAGAGTTTGTAACCATTTCTAACCTTTACATTATAAACAGTTCCTAAAACATCACCGGATCTCGATACAGCGTCAGCTTTGTAATCAATAGTTGCATAACTACTACCTGCTGGAACGCCTTCAACTGTTTCTTGGTTTTCAAGTTGAATCACTTGATTGAAGAGACGATCTTTAGGTTCTTTTGGAATTACGGTATTTGCCACAATAACTAAAACGATACCAATAACAAGCATAATTCCAGTATTAATTAATAACCATAAATTTTCTTTTTTCATCCGAGAACAACCTCCTTCAATGCTGCCATAAGTTGATTTGCCAAATTCTTGGAATTAGTTGCTCCTGAAGTTAAGTCAGCACCTGTAGTTTCAACATCACTTAACATGGTGTTTGCATAAATTTCAAGGAATGTTACTGTGTTTGTATATAACCCACCACCTGTATGATGATATTCATCAGCAGGTACAACAATACCTAAAATTTTACCATCATTATCAACACCAACATAAAGTGTTATATCTTTTTCTTCAGTAGATTCACTATTATAAATGCCAAATCCATTTAACTTGTATAGGAAAGCAATATCGGTTCCATTTGAGTCTTTAACAAGTTCTTTTGATTTAACATATTCGGTTGCTACAAATGAACTATCAACTTCCTTAGTGAATCCTTCACCGAACATGACAGTGTAAGGATCAAGTGGGACATCTGCAACTTCTGCATGGACTGTTGCGACATCAGTTAATAACGCTCTAACAGTATTCAAACTGTTTGTTACACCACTGACTAAATCACCATCCGGAGCAAGTGCGCTAATTTGAGTTCCCACAAATAGTGAAAGATTAAAACGAGTTCCTTCAACATTTAAAGTTTGTTGAATGCTCACAAATTGTGCACCTAAAACTTTACCTTGTGCATCAATACTAATCGCGATTGTCATCGATCCATGTTTATTTGTACCAGATGCGATATAAATGTAGCCAACCACTTGATTAGAACTATCTAAACCTTTAACTGCAGTCGTAATTGATGCTGGTGCATTATCAAGTTCAATCACTTCAAATGTTTCTCCAGCAGGCAATACTTCTTGGTAAGACTTGTTTTGAGCATCTATTTCATTTTGTTTAATCACTGGTGCAGTAATTGCATTAACTCCACCGATTAATAGACCACAGATGATCGCGACGATTGTTAAAACTGTTGTGTAATGAACCAGAGGTTTTTTGAAAAATTCTTTCATTATACACTACCTCCTACACCAAAGAATACGACGAGGCCAAAGACAATTAAGCCCACGACGTAACTTGCGATAAATACAGGTTTCACTTTATTGGTTGACCATTTTGGATAGTCAATCAATGGAACAAACATGTTCATAAATAATATTGCAAATGCAACACCTTCTGGATAAGATCCAAATAAACGAATGAGTACAACCAATACGGCAACTAACGCACCATATGCAAATCGTCCTGGACGAGTTACTGGTGATGTCACTGGGTCAGTAATCATGAAGATGAATCCAAACATTAAACCGCCAGATAATAAATGCATTAATGTGTAAGATAAGATTTGATCAGGATATAATCTCAAACCGGCTAAACCAATTAAAACTATGAATGTTAAAAACGCAGAGAGTACGACTCTATAATCTGCTGATCGACGAATTAATAAGTATACGCCACCAATTAAAATTGCTAGAGCACTAATTTCCCCCATGGCACCAGGTGTGAAGCCCATAAACATGTCCATCAATGGATAACTATTTAAAACACCAGGGAATCCTAAACCACTGCGCAAAGTTGAAAGTGCTGTACTGCCTGCAACTAAATCAACACCAACATAAGTTCCTGTAAACATCGGAGTTAAAGCCAATGTAATAAATATACGGCCAACTGCAGCAGGATTGAAGATATTTGATCCTAATCCGCCAAATAACATTTTCCCAACGATAATACCGAAAGCTGCACCAACAATCACAGCATAAATTGGTAATTTAGATGGAATAATCATTGCAAAAATCAAACCACTAATTGCAGGAGTAATCACATTGTTTATTGAAAACTCTGCATATCTTGATTTGATTTTTTCGATTTTAGTTCCATCTTTTTTTGGCTTATGCATCATGCCAAATGCTAAAGCTTCTAAACCTATCATCACAACAAGTGATACGATAATTCTTATAATCGCATCAAATCCAAAGCGATAAATCGCAAAAGCGGTGACAGGTAATAATGCAATTAATACATCCGTCATCATTCGTTTGGTCGAAACGGCTTTACGAATATAAGGACTTGTTTGTTTTACTGTTTGCATATCATTTCCTCCTATTTACTAGCAAAGCGTTTACCAGAACGCATATATTCGGTTAAGTGAATCTTCGATGGACATACATAGGAGCACAATCCACATTCAATACACTTACTAACCTCAAGCATCTTTAACGCATCTTTATCACGAACTTTATAAGCGTTCATAATTTGAACTGGCTGAATTTGAACCGGGCAAGAATACACACATGAAGCACAGTGTACACATGGTTCTTCTTTCACGATTTCTTCATTCATAACAATCAAACTTGTTGTCGTATGCGTCATCACGATATCATCACGATTAATGTTCGTTCCCATCATCGGTCCACCTAATATGAGTACTTTAGGTTTTTCTTCATCGATATAACCACCAGCAAGTTCAATAAGATTGGTCATTAATGTACCAATACGTGCTCTAAACGTTTTATTATGAATGCCATCACCACTAAATGTGATGAATCTTTCTAAAACTGGAAGTCTCTTTTTAACAGCCATATAAATACTTGCTAAAGTTGAAACGTTAAAGTTTAAAACGCCATATTTTGAAAGTAATTTGCCTTGAGGAATTTTAATCTTTAAGGCTTCTTTAATCATTGCAAGTTCCCATCCTTGTGGATAATAATTGCCAACGTTAATCACTTCGATATTTTCATTTGGGAATTCTTTAAGCTTGAAACTCAAGCGTTCATAAAGTTCAACATATTTCTTCTTAATGGCAATCACACCGCGTTTAGCTCCTGAAGCTTTCATCGCATAAATTAATCCGCGAATCACCATCTCAGGACTGGTCATCATGAGACCATAATCACTGATTAGATTAGGCTCACATTCAACACCGTTTGCGATGACAACATCAATTGGATCTTTTGAATCGAGTTTAATATAACTTGGGAATGCACTTCCTCCAAGTCCTACTAATCCAGCTTCTTTAACAATTTCAACATACTCTTGTTTTGTTAAAGCGTCAATTTCTTCATCGGTACGATCCACAATGGATTCATGAAGTTCATACTTTTTATCGTTTTTAACGATTAAACAGTTAACAACTTTACCACTTTGATCAATGTGATTTTCATAACCCACAACTTCTCCACTTACTGTGGCATGCATTGGTTGTTCGAAGAATGCACCTTTTCTTGTTCCGATAACTTCTCCAACTTTAACAAATTGGCCACCTCTAACGCACGTTTCCCCTTCTGGACAACGCGCACTTGTCACAGGATAATATAAATATTCTGCATCAAGGTAATGCAAGATTGGTAATTCTTTAAGATGTTTTTTACCATCTGGAATATATTTTGTTCTTGCTATCATCTTTTATACTCCCTTCGTGTATAATGGATATTTTTTAGTCAGTTCGATGACTTTTTTTCTAATGGTTTCAATAATTTCTGGATTATCTTTATGTCGTAATGCTTGATCAATGAAACTTGCAACAAGTCGCATATCATCTTCCTTAAATCCTCTTGTTGTAACTGCGGGAGTGCCTAAACGAATACCACTTGCATATGCAGGTTTTTCAGTATCAAAAGGAACACCATTTTTATTGCATGTAATACTTACGCGATGCAGCGTATTTTCTGCATCTAATCCTGTAATTCCTAATGTCTTTTTCACATTGACTAAGAATAGATGATTGTCAGTTCCGCCACTCACAATCGGATAACCTAATTTCATCATTTCATCCGCAAATGCTTGTGCATTTTTTACAACTTGTTTTTGGTAATCTAAAAATTCATCGGTTAAAGCTTCTTTAAACGCAACAGCTTTAGCTGCAATCACATGCATTAATGGACCGCCTTGAACACCAGGAAATACAGCTTTATCAATTTTCTTAGCTACCACTTCATCATTCGTTAAGATGATACCTCCTCGAGGACCTCTTAAAGTCTTATGTGTCGTTGATGATACGACATGCGCATATGGAAGTGGTGATGGGTGAAGCTTAGCAGCAACTAATCCAGCGATATGCGCCATATCTACGTGAAGATATGCCCCAACCTCATCCGCAATTTCTCTAAAACGTTTAAAATCGATAATTCTAGAATATGCACTCGCTCCAGCAATAATAAGTTTGGGCTTAATTTCTAATGCAAGTTCCCTCAATTTATCGTAATCAATTTGTTCTGTTATTTGGTCAACACCATAAAAATAAGACTGATAAAATTTTCCAGAAAAATTTAAACTAAATCCATGTGTCAAATGTCCACCTTCAGCAAGTGACATACCTAAAATTTTATCACCTGGATTTAATAATGCTTGATACACTGCCATATTGGCTTGTGAACCAGAATGTGGTTGTACATTGGCATATTTAGCGTCAAACAATTTTTTTAATCGTTCAATCGCAAGTGTTTCAATCTCATCCACAAACTCACAACCACCATAATATCTTTTTTTCGGATATCCTTCAGCATATTTATTGGTCAAAATTGATCCTTGTGCTTCTAAAACTGCGGGTGAAACAAAATTCTCAGACGCAATCAATTCAATGTGCTCTTCTTGTCGATTTAGTTCTTTTTGGATAAAACTATCGATCTCGGCATCTTTCAATCGTAGATTCATTCTATCCTCCTCGATGATTCTTCAGTTTATTATAGCATAATAAAAGTCAAAATAAAAGAAGCATTCAAGTCACTGAAAACGCTTCTTTTATTAAGTATTTCATAGAATTTAAGTAACCTTCAAAATTTAATTTCTATTCTTTGAAACTCACGTTATGATAAACGTTTTGAACATCATCAAGTTCATCGAGCATACCAACCAAACGATCAAATTTATCTTGGTCTTCTTCATGATCAAACGATGTTTCCATAATTGGTAACCACATAATTTCTTCTGTTTGGAAATCGAAATCCGGATGTACATCTAAAATTGCTTGACGAATGTTATTATAATTCGATGCATCAGAATATACAGTGACACCCTCTTCATCGGTTTCAATCTCTTGTGCATCTAGGTCATTTGTGATTAATATTTCTAATACTTCATCTTCTGTTAATCCTGGCATTGTCAAGACCGCATAATGATTAAATTGATGCATCACTGAACCAGAAACACCTAGTTTACCGCCTGTTTTTGTAAAACAATTACGTACTTCTGCAATCGTACGATTTGGATTATCTGTTAGGCATTCAACGATAATCATTGAATTCCCTGGACCAAAGCCTTCATATCGCGCTTCTGCATAGTTTTCATCGCTTCCGCCTTTAGCTTTATCAATCGCACGCTTGATCACATCCGCAGTTACTTGTTCTTTCTTAGCCTTTTCAATGATGCGTTTTAATGCTTGGTTCGTGTCTGGATCAGGAGTTCCAGATTTTGCGGCCATATAAATTTCTTTGCCGTATTTCGCATAGAGTTTACCTTTAGCAGCAGCAGTTTTTTGCATCGCTACCTTTCGTACTTCAAATGCTCTTCCCATAATATTATTCCTCTTTCTTTGCTCTATCTTTAAATTTTTCTTCGTAAGTGTCAATACATGAATTTATAATCTTTTTCGCTTCTTCAACGCCTTCAATATCTAAAATATACGTCTTTTTTCCTTCAAGCGATTTATAAACTTCGAAAAAATGACTCATTTCAGTTAATAAATGCTGCGGTAATTCACCAATATCCTTATATTGTGTAAGCGAAGGATCACCAAAAGGTACAGCAATAATCTTTTCATCGATTTCATCAGAATCAATCATTTTAATCACCCCAATGGGATAACAATCGACAATTGATAAAGGTTCAATATCTTCTTGACATAAGACCAAAACATCTAGTGGGTCATTATCACCAGCATAAGTTCTTGGAATAAATCCATAATTTGCTGGATAATGTGTAGATGTAAACAAGATTCGATCAAGAATAATCATGCCTGTTTCTTTATCAAGTTCATATTTTTTTTTACTGCCTTTAGAGATTTCAATACATGCTACAAATCGTTCTGGTTTAATTCTAGATTTGCTAATATCATGCCAAATATTCATCGGATATGCCCCTTACTTTTTTTACATTTCTATTGTAACATTATATGTTAAAAAAAACACCCAAAAAATGGGTGTTGATTGATTTAATGAGATTAACGATTTATATGCTTTAAATATAACTCATACGTGTTTTCAAGTAATGCATTAATTGTCATCGGTCCAACGCCACCCGGCACAGGTGAAAGATAACTTGCAACTTCCGAAACTTCATCAAAACATACATCTCCTACAAGTTTTCCTTCTAAGCGGTTTACACCAACATCAACGACAATTGCTCCTTCTTTAACCATTTCTTTCTTAATGAGTAGTGGAGTTCCCGCAGATGCAATAATGATATCTGCTTGTCTTGTGTGATATGAAAGATCTTTTGTTTGTCTATGACATACAGTAATGGTTGCTCCACGGTCCATGAGTAATCTTGCTACAGGAAAACCTACAATATTACTTCTTCCAACAATCACTGCGTGTTTTGAAGCTATTTCAATGTTGTAATGTTCCAATAAAGAGATGATTCCTTTAGGGGTTGCAGGATAAATCGTTGGCTTTTTTTGATAAAGGTATCCCTGATTAATCACATGAAAACCATCAGCATCTTTATCTCTTGAGATCAGATCGATTAGTTTTGAATCATTTAAATGTTTAGGTATTGGTAGTTGTAACAAGATTCCATCCACTGAATCATCTTGATTGAGTGTTTCGATGAGTGCTGCCACTTCATCTTCAGTCACGGTATCACTTAGATGATGTAATGTGTGTTTTATACCAACAAGTTTGCATGCTTTTCCTTTACCGGTTACATACGAAATACTCGCTGGATTTTCACCAATCAAAATAATTGAAAGATGTGGTTCGCGTTGTGATTTTATATGTTCTTCAATTTTTTGTTTAAGTAATAAATTCCGTTCTTTTGCAACATTCTTCCCATCTAATAGGATCATGATTATCCTCCTTAATCGATGAGATTTCCCTCATCGTCCAAAACCATTGAAATGGCACGTGGTGTTTTATTTAAACCCGGCATAACCATAATGCCTTTGGTTAAAGCCACTAAAAAGCCTGCACCTAGTGAGGGTCTAATTTCTTGAATCGTTAATGTAAAATCGGTAGGTAAACCTTTTATTTTAGGATCTCCAGTGAGTGAAAGCGGCGTTTTCGCCATACATACAGGTAGATTCCATCCAAGTGATGCGTATTGTTCAAGTTGTTCTTTTGCTTTCTTAGTAAATACAACTTCTTTAGCACCATACAAGTTTTTTGCGATTTTCTCAATCTTGGTTTGTGGCAAATCTTCTGCACTATACGTTGGTTTAATTGTTGATTTTTGATTTGCAATTTCAACTACAATATTCGCTAAGTCAACCATACCTTTGCCACCTTCAGAAAATCCTTTAGCTAAAGCGATTGGATGATTGTTTTCTTTCGCCCAATCCATCAATATCTTAAGTTCTTCATCGGTATCAGTATAGAAATGATTTAACGCAATAACATATGGTAAGCCAAAACCTTTAATGTTTTCAATATGCTTATTTAAATGAGGAATTCCTAAACGAAGCGCTTCATGGTTTTCAGCTGAAAAATCTTCAGCACCTCCATGGGATTTTAATGCTCTTAAAGTTGCCACAATGACGATTGCATCCACATTTTTATCAAGATAAGGCATTTTTAAATCAATAAATTTTTCCATACCTAAATCTGCACCAAATCCAGCTTCAGTCACAGCATAGTCTCCAAGTTTTAAAGCAAGTTTAGTTGCAACAATCGAATTACATCCATGTGCGATGTTAGCAAATGGTCCAGCGTGAACAAATGTTGGAACACCATCAACTGTTTGAACTAGATTTGGATTAATCGCATTCTTTAAAAGTAATGTCATTGCATCTGCGCCACCTAAATCTTTGACGTAAACAGGTTTATTTTCGTTCGTATATCCTACAAGAATACGATTAATTCTTGCTTTCAAATCTTTAAGATCAGTAGCCAAGGCTAAAATAGCCATGATTTCACTTGCTGCAGTAATGACAAACCCATCTTTTCTTATCGGTGTGTCAATGTCTCTTAAACTACGATCGTTCATATCCATGCAACGCTTCCAAGTGACAGTTTCAATACCTAATTCGTTTCCTTGAAATATATGATTGTCAATCAATGCTGATAATAAGTTATTTGCAGCTGTTATCGCATGAAGATCACCTGTAAAATGAAGATTAATATCATCCGAAGGAGTAACACTGGCTTTTCCACCACCAGTTGCTCCACCTTTAAGACCAAAAACTGGTCCTAAACTTGGTTCTCTTAATGCTAAAACAGGATGTTTGCCAATTTCTTTAAGTCCTTGAGTGAGTCCGATTGATACGGTTGTTTTTCCTTCACCAGCGGGTGTAGGATTAATCGCAGTCACTAAAATAAGTTTCCCATTGGGCTTGTTTTCTAATCTTTTTAAAACAGATAGATCAATCTTAGCCTTATCAAAGCCATAAGGGATACATTCATCACCAATGACGCCCATTTTTTCGCATAAAACTGTTATTTTTTCCATAAATTCTCCTTTGCAATAAAAAAGTACCTTGTACCAAGATACTTTTATTATATCATATGATGTGTTTTGATGAAAGCGCTTCTATTAGAGATTAAGAATTGATTTAATCTTACTCGGGAGTCCTTGAATTTCATGAATTGACAAACTGCACAATGCAAGGCGGATACCACCATTCATTGGAACTGCATAGATGTGGTGTTCTTGTAATTTTAAATAATCCTGATCTGGGTTATCGGTTAAAACCACGGTATAAAAACCACTTCTAAAGGGGTATGTGACTAAGCCAATCTCTTTGGCTTGTTCATTAAATGACATCGATCTTTTTTGTACAATATCATTTAATCGCGCAAGATCTTTAAGAAAGACTTTTTTATTTTCTGGTTTAGCAAAATGATTAAATAATTCGATGGAGATGGTTGGTGTCGCTGACCACGATCCTCTTGCTTCATTCACATATTTTTTGTGAGCATCCGCTACTTGATCTTTGTTTTTAGATAGTATAATCGCGGCTCCCATACGTAAGCCATAAACACCAAAAGTTTTAGAACCGCTAAATGTGACGATAGTCATTACATGTTCTTTTAATTTAGGTAAATAGCTCATCTTTAATCGATTATCTTCTTCGTGAGTGAATTCTAAATACGCCACATCATAAAGGAAAATAATTTCATTTTCAGTCTTGCTATTTAATATGTCTATTATTTTGTTAAATTCATCAAGTGTTAAAGTATATCCCGTTGGATTATGACATGGGTCATTCACAATAACGACTACACGGTGTTGAATTGCACAGAGTGCATCTAATCTTTCTTTAAAGCTTTGTAGATTGAATGCATCGCCATCAAAGAGTTTATGCTCAAAAATGTTTAATTTTGCCCGATCAGCAAAACGTTCGTATTGCCATCTAACGTCCGATACAAATATATAGTCCTTCGGTTTCGTCATAATTGAGAATGTTGATGCGATTGCTCCACTGCCACCTGGAGTTGCGCATGCATCGACATACATCGTCTTTTTGATTTCATCTTCATATTTTCCTAAAACCCATGAAATCAAATCTTTTTTAAATCCTGGTCCTCCATCTACTGATGGATAAGGAAGTATTTGATCATCTGATAATTCCCGGATTGCTTTTGAAACTGATGGCATTCCCCCGATGGATTTATCTTCATCAAAAAACATACCAATCGATGCATCGATGACGTCGTTATATATTTTTTTTGCGTCGCGTGCATCCTTAGAAATCTTTAAAATATCTACTGCCATATCGTATCACCTCTATTATTCATTATAAATCAAATCATCCAAAAATTGGTCATACAAGTAGAGCCAATGCTCATTCTTCCCTTTCGTCACTAAAATGATATGTATGTGACCTTTAATATATGCTAGTCTCATTTGTGTATGAAACGCGTTTGATTTTTCAAAAAGATGAGCTCCGTTTGATTTTTGTGAGGCTTCTAATGTTAAGACTAAAGTCACTTGATTCTTATCAACTATCGTTTTTAACACACCTAATTTAGATGCATATTTTTTAAATAGTCTTTCATACATATAGAGCAATAAGTCAGCATCAAGTGGGCCAAATCGATCAATAAGTTCTTGTTTTAAATCTTCAACATCTTTTAGACGATTTAACTCACTGATTCGTTTATGTATTTCAATACGGACACTCTCCATACTGACATAATTCGGATCAACATGTCTCGGTGCGTAAATTTCATCAATTTGCGTTTCTTTCGGCTTATCCAATGATATACCGGTAACGGCTTCTTCAAGCAATTTCATGTATAATTCCATACCCACAGAATCAATGAATCCTGATTGTTCAGATCCTAATACATCACCCGCACCACGTATCGATAAATCGCGCATGGCAATTTTAAATCCACTGCCTAAAGCAGTAAAATCTTGAATAGCACTTAATCTCTTTTTCGCTTCATCATTGATATTTCGATATGCATCGAATAACAAATACGCATAAGCGATACGGTCACTTCTTCCAACTCTACCCCTAATCTGATAAAGTTGTGATAATCCTAATTTATCCGCATCATGAATGATTAGAGTGTTTGTATTTGGAATATCAACGCCTGTTTCAATAATTGTCGTGGCAACTAATACATCATAGTGATGATCGATGAAATCACTTAAAACTTGTTCCAATTGATCTCGACTCATTTTTCCATGTGCGTGGCATACTCTTGCTTCAGGAACAAGCTTTTCAAGTTTATGAACCATTCCTTCAATCCCTTGAACACGATTAAATAAATAAAACACTTGCCCACCACGCGCTAATTCCCGATTGATAGCTTCTTTGATTAGAGGTTCATGTCTTTCAACCACATACGTTTGAACAGGATACCGATTGAGCGGCGGTGTTTCAATCATCGATAAATCTTTTAATCCCATCATTGACATTTGTAGGGTTCTAGGGATTGGTGTTGCAGACAAAGTGAGTGTATCTACATTGACTTTGATTTCTCTAATTTTCTCTTTATGTTCGACACCAAAACGTTGTTCTTCATCGATAATTAACAAACCCAAATCTTTAAATTTTACATCTTCAGAAAGCAAGCGATGCGTTCCAATGACAACATCAACAAACCCTTTTCTTAATTTTTCGATGGTTTCTTTAATTTTTTTTGGTGTCACAAAACGACTCATTAGAGCGACATTAGCCCCATATTTTTCAAATCGTTCTTTAAATGTGTAAAAATGTTGTCTCGCTAAAACCGTTGTTGGAACTAAATAAAGTACTTGTTTCTGATTGAGTACAGCTTTAAATGCTGCGCGAAGTGCTACTTCAGTTTTTCCAAATCCAACATCACCACAAATTAAACGATCCATTGGTCGTTCTAATTCCATATCGTGTTTCGTATCTAGAATAGCTTTTTGTTGATCTTTTGTCGTTTCATACATAAAATCTCTTTCAAAAGCATACTGCATCTCGTTATCTTCTTCATATTTAAATCCAATCGCTTGTTGTCTTGATGCGTAAAGTTGAATCAAACGATCGCTTAAATCTTTGATGCGCATTCTGACGCTTGCCTTGGTTTTAGACCATTGTTTACCACCAAGTTTTGACAATTTCGGATGAAAACCATCATGACTACTATATTTTAAAACCATATCAATTTGATCCATTGGAACATATAGCGCTTCATTATTTGCATAAATGATATGTAGATAATCTCTTTTTTCTAAAGACAACTCCATGGTCTTTAATCCCATATATTGACCAATACCATAATCGTAATGTACGACAAAATCACCCACATTTAAATCTTCGACTCTTCGAATTTTTTGTGACTGATTCAATACACTTCGATAACGAATAGCAGGTCTAATGCGAGATTGAAAAATTTGAGTTTCATCTAATACAACCAATTGATCTTTGGATGACCAAAATGAACCATAAGTTGGTTCATCAATCACATATAAACCGACTGAATCATCAATTTCATGCTGAAAAGAAACGTGATTATCTTTAAAATATGTTGTGATCTCATCATAAAATGTCTTTGTGTGTGTTGAAATCACTATTTTGTAGGTTTGAATAATGTCTTTTAAATCCAATATTAAAAGTTTTAAATTGCCGCGGTATTGATTAGGATCTATGACCCCTAAATTGATTGATTTTTCATGAGGCCCAACCGTTGAATATTCAATTTCGATATGTTTATTATTTAATTGATCTTGAAGTTGAATTCTAAACGGAATATCTAAAAAATTACGCCCGTTCATTGAAACAGCATAGGTATCTAAATCACTGTCTATAGATTCCTCATTGATAAACATTTTTGATGGTTCAATTACATATAAGTGATAGTCATTTGAAAAATCTAATAAAGTTGATTTATGATGATTAAAAAAAGGAATATATAAATTCAATCCATCAAGCTTTGTTCGCATTTCAATCGATTCTAAGTCTGTATCTAATTTTTCTTTTTCACGTTCAGAAAGTGTTTTAGATTCAAAGAATTTTTTGATTTCCTTGATGGCATCATCTTTCATTTTATCAGTATAAAACAACTCATGCATTGGTGCAATCTCAATTTGATCAACGACACTAAATGAGCGTTGTGTTT
Source organism: Acholeplasmataceae bacterium (assembly GCA_028690555.1). GTDB lineage: Bacteria > Bacillota_I > Bacilli_A > Acholeplasmatales > Acholeplasmataceae > UBA6181. Next base: position 31,159 of record JAQVBA010000002.1, on the reverse strand, counting down.
CTACATCAAAAATCTTTATTTGCTCTAAGAAATCATCAAAAAAGTCAAGTCGATAAGGATTTTCAAAATTTAGTGTGAAAATATCGATAATGTTCCCTCGAACACTAAACTCACCCGGTTTTTCAACTGTATATGTTTTAGAATAACCACTATAGACTAGAAATTGTATGAGTGATTCTAAATGATGATTTTCTCCTGATTTAATCCATTTAACACCATTTATATAATCTTTAGGTGTTAATTGTCTTTGACAAAATCCTTGAAGCGTAGTAACCACAATATAAGGATTTCCTGTTAATAATTGCTTTAGTGTATAGAGTCTTTCAGACTTAAATTCAGGGCTTCCTAAAGCCATTATGGATGTAAGGGTTTGATCGGCGGGATAAAAAAGAACATTTTCATTTTCAATGATTTGGCTTAATCGATCATAATACTTTTGAGCTTCATAAAGATTTGGTGTAACAACAAAAACCGTTTTTTTATGATTCATAAAATCCAGTGCCATCATATATGCATTATACGTTTCATTGGATCCATAATAGTAAACAGTCTTATTTTTTGGTTTTATTAATTCATTAAGTTTTGTATTCTTCTCGATATAACCAATCATGAACTACCTCTAGATAAGTAAAACCCAAACTCAAGTTTGGGTGTTATATTTTGTCATAATATCTTTATATGGCATACAATTAACAAAGTCTTCAATAATTTTTGTTGATATTTCGATCGTTTTTCCTAATGATGCCAATTCAGTTTCATTAAATTGACCAAGCACGTAACTATCAAGTGCCATCATTGGATTATTATCGATTCCGATTCTTACACGTTTAAAATCTTCCGTTTTTAGTAATCCTATGATATTTCTAAGCCCATTATGACCACCATGACCACCAGTTTCTCTAAGTCTTAGTTTCCCTGTAGGAAGATTAATATCATCAACAAAAACGAGCATATTCTCTAAATCTATTTGATAATAATTTACAAATTTTAAGACGGCTTCCCCAGATAAATTCATGTATGTTGAAGGTTTCATCACGTACACTTTTTCGCCATTTATTGAAAATTGTGCTGTTTCAGCATTAAATTTCGCATCAAATTTTAAAGAAATTTGGTGTTTTTTTATAAAATCATCAATCACCATAAACCCAATATTATGTCTGGTTTTTTGATACTTGCTTCCTGGGTTTCCTAACCCAATAATGAGTTTCATTGATTGCTCGGTTCGCCGTGAGATATTTGATCGAAAATTTGACTGATTGGTTCATCTTTAACAATGTGTAAAATAGATTGTCCTAGAAGTGGTCCAATCGAGAGTTGCTTAATTTTTGTATGATAGGGTTGATGATCGATTTTAATTGTATTGGAAACAACGACTTCTTCAAAAACAGACTCTTGGAGTCGATCTAAAGCATCGTTAGAAAATACTGCATGAGTTGCTGCTGCATATACCTTTGTAGCACCTGCTTCGAGTAATGCTTCAGCTCCTGCAATTAATGTTCCACCAGTATCGATGATATCATCGACCATAATTGCAATTTTGCCTTTAACTTCACCGACAATATTTTGAACAACAGCTTTATTCGGTTCAGGACGTCTTTTATCAATAATTGCTAATGGTGCATCAAAAAATCTAGCGAAAATACGTGCTCTTGTCACACCGCCGTGATCTGGGGATACAACCACAACATTTTCTAATTTTTTTGAATAACAAAAATAATCTGCGAGAAGTGGAGCAGCTGGGAAATTATCGATTGGAATATTGAAAAAACCTTGAATTTGTGCAGCATGTAAATCAATAGAAATTACACGATCAATCCCTGCGACTTGTAATAGGTCAGCCACGAGTTTTGCAGTAATTGGTTGACGCGATTTCGATTTTCTATCTTGTCTAGAATACCCAAAATAAGGCATAATAACTGTCAATGTTTTTGCGGAAGCTCGCTTTACAGCGTCTGCTAAAATAAGTAATTCCATTAAATGTTCATTTGCAGGTCTCGATGTTGATTGCACAACAAACACATCATGTCCACGAACACTTTCTTCAATGTTTACTGAGATTTCGCCATCTGCAAATCTCACAACATCTGCATTACTAAGTTCTATTCCCGATGCTTTTGATATTTCTTCAGCAAGTGCACGATTTGAACTTAATGAAAATAGTTTAATCTTTTTTCCATCAATTATAGCCATTTTCTCACTCCTTTAATCTCTATATTCATTATACCCAAAATAGGGTTTAAATGCTTGTCAATCATCAAAAAAAAATCTTTTTGCTGGCGCAAAAAAGATTTTAATGTTTGCAACGTCTAATCATTAATTATTCTTCAGTATCTTCTACTGGATTAGCCAATGCTTCTTGATAGGCAACTACGATTGCATCTTCAATCGCCTTACGCATTTCTCCGTGAATTGGATGGGCGATGTCTCTAAAGGTTCCATTTGGTGTTTTTTTGCTTGGCATTGCTACAAAAATTCCATTTTCCCCTTCAATAATACGAATGTCGTGTACAACGAAACTTTCATCAAAGGTTATGGTTGCTACACCTCTTAATCGACTTTCACTACTAACCAATTTCACTCTTACATCGGTAATTTTCATTTTGCCCTCCGTGACGACCTTCTTTGGCTAAATTATAACATATAGATATAAAAATGTTAAATTTTTTTAGGCTTTTGTTTGTGTTTTAATAAAGTTTACTGAGTTTTTGAGTAGTTTTTTTAATAATGCTTCATCATCGGGGTTGAATAAAATCGAGTAAAACGTTGATCCACTACCTGTCATTTTCACGTTTGGATCAATTTTTTTTAACATTTTGACATGTGATTTAAGTGCTGGATAAACTTTTAATGTGGTTGGCGTTAAGGCATTATATGATTTTTCATTGAATCGATCGAAAATTTGATTTTGATAATCATACACTAAAGATTCAAAGGGTATTTCAGGTTTTTTAATTTCATGATTCTCAAATATCGTCTTTGTCGATACTTCGATTAAAGATGGATACAAATAGACAAATGGGATGTGAATTGGTTTTAAAAACTCCATATGTTCACCACGTCCTGTCACATAAGCTGGATCACCATATAATGAAAACAACGTGTCTGAACCAAGTGATAAAGCCAGTTCTTCTTTATCTTGTTTTGACAAATTTAAATTCCAAAACTCATCAAGCCCTCTAATGGTTGCTGCAACATCTGATGAACCTCCACCTAAGCCAGCACCAATAGGAATATTTTTTTCCAAAGTGATTTTTACACCTTCAGTCACTTTGTATTTTTCTTGAATGACTTTAGCTGCTTTAAGTACCGTATTGTCGTGAATATCCACATTGCAATTTAAAACAATACGCTCATATGGCTCAAAAGTTAACACATCGTGTAGTTCTAATGAAACCATAATCATTTCAAGATCATGATAACCATCATTTCTTTTACCTGTAACATCCAGTGCAAGATTTAATTTTGCATAAGCTTTTTCAACAAGCATAAGGCCATGCCTCCCTTAATTTTAAGAATGTATCAATGGATAAACTTTCAGCTCTCGCGTATGGATCTACACCTTGTTCGATTAGAAAATCGATGAGAGACTTCTTTTCTATATGATATGCTTCATGCCAATTATTGACAAGTGTTTTACGTTTTTGTCGAAATGCTTCTTTTACCATTTTTCTTAAAAAAGGCATAAGTTCACTCGAAATGATGGGCTTAGAAAACTTTTCGATACGTATGACGATGCTATCAACATTTGGAATCGGATAAAACATTTGCCGTTTTACGTCAACAAGCTTAAATGCTTTCGCTTCTATTTGTAATAATATCGACAATGCATTATAGTCTTTTGTTCCAGGTTTTGCAAGGAGTCGATCAGCAACTTCTTTTTGAATCATAATTGAGGCTGTTTTAATTTGGGGCGATTCAAGAATTTTGAACAAAATCGGTGATGTTATATTATAAGGAATATTTGCTACCACATGGTATTCCGTGTCTTTATTGATCTCAGTCTCTAGGAAATCTCCATAAATAATCGTCAAATTAGAATATTTATCTTGCAACTCACTTAAGATGGGTTTTAATGACTCATCAATTTCATAAGCCGTAACCGTTAAAGCTTTTTCAGCAAGAAAAGTGGTAAGAGCTCCTTGCCCTGGACCAATTTCAATCACATGTTTATGATCAATATAAGATTCTTTCACAATTTTTTGTAAAAGATTTTTGTCTCTTAAAAAATTTTGTCCGAATTTTTTCTTGGGTTGATGGTTCACTTGAGTACCTCAATAATTTGATCTCGCGTTATTTGAAATCTTTGGATTCGATAAAGGAGCGTTTTACCGTTCACGTGCCCTAAGTTTAAACTTTTTGCTAAAAGATTGCGTTTTTGTTGGCTTTGATTTTGTCCAACTAATCCCATTTCATATAAAAAGGCAAAATCTACATCACTTTTTTTGTAATCATATTCAACACTAAGTTCACTTAATGCCTTAATAATGGCATCTTTTGACGCATGTTCAATTCCAACTTTTTTCAAATTCTTGCTTATTGATTCTTCCTTAGAAAGAAATGCATGTTTGACTGATCCGACGTATTTTGAAATAATTCTACGTATACGTTCACCCGCATGATCAGGATCAAGAAATAAAATGATATCGTGCGTTAATGATAATTGTTTTAATTGTTCAAGAATTTCAACTTCTACCGCGCTGCCATTAGTTGTAATAACTAAAACATCTTGATAGATACTTCTAATTCTGTTTAAATCATGAATTCCTTCAACAACAATTGCGATTGGTTTCATTATTTCTTATAAAAGAATTTATCATCAGATTTGGTGCCACTCTTCATTAGACTTTCAATGATTGCTGATTGCTTCTTTAGTGTTGATATTTCACCATTTTCTAATAAAATAAATATTTCTTCACCAAAACTCACGTCATCATCTTTATACGTACTATTTTCTACGCTTCTAAACGCATGATAATAAGGTTTCTCTTCAGTCTTATATGCTGATAATATTTCATCAATTTTGGTTTTATTTTCTAAAGACTGATTCATGTAACCCCAAATGTGACGATTTAAAAAATCCGTGGATAATTCGCTTAAAATATGATCTTTAGACTTTTTAAAACTTTGAATCAAGCCATTAATATAATAGTCATCGATTTCAAGAAAATGTTCAAGATTATTTGGATTTTCTATGACCTTTTGAAGCGGTAAAACATTTGATTCAAAATGATAATTCATTTGAAGTAAATCTTTCACACGACGATATATTTTTTCAAGTATAACTTCATAAGCACGAGCAACCGGATGATAATAAACTTGCCAATACATATGATAACGACTAATTAAATAATTTTCGATGGCATGAATTCCAGAAATTTTAAAAACAACTTGACCGTTTCTGATGTACAAAACACGAATTAAACGATCTAAATCGATATGCCCATACGCAGCACCTGTAAAATATGCATCGCGTTCTAAGTAGTCCAGACGATCCACATCAAGTTGACTTGAAATGAGCTGCTCAATGATTGGAAATTTCTTTGATTTTAATAAAATAGATGATAGATCAGATTTAAAATCCGGATCGATTGCATCAAAAATTGTCACTAATTCTTGATGGTTTAAAATTAGACTTGCTCCAATGTGTTCATGATTGACACCAAAAACATCTTCAAAAGCGTGTGAATATGCACCATGTCCGATATCATGTAATAATGCAGCGCATAAAAACAGCATTTTTTTGCGTTCATCAAGGGCTTGTTCTATATCAGGAACACTTAAAAAGCGATAAGCAACATTATAAACACCCAAACTATGACTAAATCTGGAATGCTCTGCACCATGGAAAACCATGTGAACACCAGATAATTGTCGAATTCTTCTTAGGCGTTGAAATATGCTTGTGTTAATGAGATCTAAAATAAGTTCGCTCTCGACTTGAATATACCCATATAATGGGTCTTTAAATACTTGTGTTCTTTCAAGTTTTTTAAACATACTGACCTCCTCGGTCAAAAAAGTGCCAAAAAGGCACTATTCGTTAATGGTATATGATTTAATAAGTTCAACAAAATCGCCTGTATTTAACATAAAGGCACTTCCGTCGTCTGTATCTAAGTGACAATCTAACTTAAATTTAGGGCTTACACGACATAAAACATTGTCTAATATCCCAGGTTTTTCACCATTGATTTTAATGCTAACCATCTGACGATCATTTACGCCAAACTCTTTAGCTTCAACATCGGAAAAATGGATGTGTCGATCAGCAATAATGACGCCTTCGTTTAACTCAACTTGACCTTTTGGACCGATTAAAGTACATGGACCAGATCCTTTAACATCCCCAGATGATCTATATGGGGCAATAAATTTAAAACGAATGGCATCACTTTTTGAAATTTCAACTTGTGATTCAGGACGAACAGGTCCTAAAATGCGAACGCTTTCTAAAAGCTTACCTTGTGGACTCATCACATCAACTTTTTCGTTGGCTGCATATTGCCCAGGTTGACTTAAGTCTTTTAGAACGGTTAACGCATAACCTTCACCAAAAAGCGTTTCTAAATGTTCTTTCGTTAAATGCAAATGACGGCCAGAAATGCCGACTGGTATTTTTTTCATATGGTTTACTCCTCCTACATACGAAATGATTATATCATTTAAACACCTTCATTTCAATGTTACTATGTTAGAATAAAATTGAAAAGAGAGGTGTTAAGATGAAGAGTATATTTACACGTATTATCGAACGAGAAATACCCGCTTACATTGTATATGAAGATGACCTAGTGATTGCTTTTTTAGATATATCACAAGCCACAAAAGGACATACATTAGTTGTTCCGAAAAAAGTATATGAAAATCTATATGAGATGCCTGATGAACTTGCTTCTCATGTAATGAAAATATCAATTAAACTTGCAAAAGCAATTCAAAAAGCATTTAAACCCGCTGGGTTAAATTTACTAAATAATAACGGTGAAATCGCAGGACAAAGCGTTTTCCACTTTCATATGCATTTAATCCCAAGATATGAAAACGATGGTGTGTCAATGCGTTTTTCAAATCACATGAATGATTTAAATCCAGAAGATTATAAAAATAGAGCCAAAGAAATTACATCGGCTCTATAGTAAACATTACTCCATCGTTTATATTTTCAACTTTTAAAATTAAGTTAAAATGTGAACATGTCTTTTGGGCAATACTCATACCCAATCCAAATTCGCCTTTTTTACCTTTTTCATAAGGTTTGAATAACTCATCAATGAATTTTTGATTAATTGGCTCACCATCATTATAGAAGGTGAGTTTTTTATTTTTTAATTTAATTTCAATTCTTGTTTTTGCATACCTTATGGCATTATCAACGATATTATTAAATGCTGTATAGAAATTTTCTTTAACCCCATAATAAATCGAATCATCTAAAGAAACATCCCAAATCAATTCTGTACGATACTTATGATTATCAACAATGTTTTGAACAATTTCTTTAATTGAAACTTCCTCAAATTCATTTTGATCTTTTAAATATTCAAGCTTATTCAATTCTAATAATTGTTTCACTTTAACATTTAATAGCTCAGCTTGTTTTACAATGACTGATGCCTCTTCTATATCAGAAACGCCATCATAAATCGCTTCTGCATAAGACTGAATCACTGCAATCGGTGTTTTAAAATCATGTGAAATATTTTGAAGCATTTCTTGTTTTGTTTTTTCACTGGATTGAATTTCTCGTCGCATTTTCTCAATAGTTAATGATAAATCCGTAATTTCATCGTTTCCATCAATTTCAATGGGTACTTTGTAACTATTTAAAGTCATGCGTTCAATTTCACCTTTTAGCCTCTTGACGCGTTCAACTGTGATTCTTGACCAAATCAAAATGATTAAGTTCCCTAAAAGTACAAGCGCAATAAAACTAATTCGAACAATCATATTAAATGATTTCCCAACAATGGATAAATAGTCTTCTCCGGTAAAAGCAACAATCATCGTACCATCATCTTGTCGATTGACTCTAAAATAAAATGTTTCATGTTCTATGACTTCTCTTCTTGTATAAACTAATGTTGTGTGAGAAAACATATCGACAAGTTCATTTGCAGAATATTTATTCTCTAAAATCTCTAAATTATCCGAATTAACCACCACACCATCATAGGCAATCACAAATCCGTTATACGGACTATCTGGTGGTGTTTCATAGTTTCTAAATAAGTTTTCATAGTAAAATTCAAATTGTTGTTCATTTTGTTCAACTCTAAACGCATCAAATACGCGATTTAAAAGCACTAAAAATATGAAGCTTGTTAATAGCGTCACTACCGTAAATATAATATTTAATTGGGTCGTGAGCTTCATTTCTTTCATAATAAGCGATAACCATATCCATAAATAGTTTCAATTTTTAATTCAGGCATTTTATGACGTAGTCGACGTAATAAATCATCAACCACGCGATCACTGCCATAATATGTCTTTCCCCAAACATGTTCTAAGATGTCTTCTCTTTGAAATGCTGTATTCATATTTTTAACAAAAAATAACAAGAGTTCAAACTCCTTATTCGTTAAATCAATCATCTCTTGTCCCACACGGATTTCACGTTTGGTAAGATTGATTTCATAAGGACCGTAGGTCATTAAATCTTTTTCATTCGTTGATGCTCTACGAAGCACGGCTTTTACTCTTAAAATTAGTTCTCTTGGTGAATAAGGTTTCGCTAAGTAATCATCACTACCTAATTCCAAGCCCATAATTTTATCTAAATCTTGATCACGTGCTGATGTAAAAATAACCGCTGCTGATGAGTGGTTTTCTTTTAAAGCTTTAATCAGATCATACCCACTAACTTCACCTGTAAGCATAATATCTAAAATCCATAAATCCACAGAATCCTTGATGTGTTCCATCGCTGATTCACCATCGTGAAAAACTGTAGTTTCATAACCTTCACGATTTAAATACTTGCGAATGATCTCAGCGAGATCTTTTTCGTCTTCTACATAATATATACGCATATACAAACCACCTTTTTAAAGAAAATAAGCGTGCCTGAGCACACTTATTATACCATATTGAGAAATAAGGGAGAAAAATTGAAGTACCCTTATTCTAGCAAAAGAGTATGGGATGTCAATGTATTTTTCATGTGAAATTGTGTTATTTAATACATTCAACTTTCATGTATGGAATTAATGCTTTTGGCACTGTAATTGAACCATCTTCATTTTGATAATTTTCGATAATCGCAATCATCGTTCTTCCAACCGCTAGCCCAGAACCATTTAATGTATGGACGTACTCTGTTTTGCTATCCTTTGAGCGTTTAAAACGAATATTTGCCCGTCTTGCTTGAAAGTCTTCAGCATTTGAAATTGATCCAATTTCACGATATGTGTTTTGTCCGGGTAACCATACTTCAATATCATAGGTTTTAGCCATTCCAAAACCCATATCTCCAGTGGATAAACAAACCACACGATATGGTAATTCTAATCGTTTTAAGACTTCTTCAGAATTAATCAGCATCGCTTCAAGTTCATCATATGACGTTTCGGGTTTGGTAAATTTAATCAATTCTACTTTATTGAATTGATGTTGTCTCAAAATTCCCCTTGTGTCTCTACCTGCTGATCCCGCTTCAGCTCTAAATGCTGTGGTATATGAACAATAATGGAATGGTAATGCATCACCATCAATAATTTCATCACGATAAAGATTGATCGTCGGTACTTCAGCTGTAGGATTTAAATACCAATTGTTTTCATCTGTGCCTACACGGAAAGCATCATCTTTAAACTTAGGAAATTGCCCGGTGGAATACATACTTTTTTCATTGACGATATAAGGAGGGATAATTTCCGTATATCCATGTTCATGGGCATGTAAATCCATCATAAATTGAATTAAAGATCTTTCCAAACGTGCGCCTAATCCTTTATCAACAACAAATCTAGCGCCCGTAATTTTCGCTGCACGTTCAAAATCTAAAATATTTAATTTTTCACCAAGTTCAACATGATCTTTTACTTTAAAATTAAATTCTTTTGGCTTGCCAACGACACGGATGACTTGATTATCATTTTCATCCTTGCCAATAGGCACACTTTGATGTGGAAGATTAGGAATAATTGATAAAATTTCAAAAATTTTCGTCTCAATTCCTTGAAGTTCATCATCAAGCGTTTTAATTTCATCACCAATATGAGCAACATCATTTAAAACTTCTGATGCATCTAATTTTTGTCTTTTTAATTCACCAATTTTTTTTGATTGCTCATTGCGAAAAGCTTTTAACCTCTCAACTTCAGCAATTTTATCTTTCCGAGCATTTTGAAGCGTGGAAAGCTCCCGAACAAATGAAAAATCACCTTGACGTGTTTCTAATCTTTGGATTGCTTCATCCATATTCTCAGTTAACCATTTTAAATCTAACATTTATATTCCTCCTATCAAAATAAAAGTCCCTAGATAAAAATCTAAGGACGAATCATCGCGGTACCACCTTAGTTCTAGGAATTCCTAGCCCTCATTTCCTTTAACGCAGGATAACGGACGTGATTAGCGCCACTAAAGAGTGGATTCATTTGAAATGCATCATCACTTTCACCTTTTGTGATGTCTCTTTTTCATGCATATTTCAAATTACTATGCTCTTTTTAACGTGTTATCTTTATTATAGTGAAACCTTAAGAGAAAGTAAAGAAGCCCTGATATTATTTGTATTTCTTTTCAATGAGTTCTTTTAATTCATCTTTTAGTTCATCAGATTTGAACCCAAAATCGAGGATTGCTTCAATATAGTCAATTTTTTTGCCCACGTCATAACGCTTACCAATTAGATCACATGCAAAGACTTTTTCTTCACTCATAAGTCTTAATATCGCATCTGTCAATTGAATTTCGTTGCCTGCACCTCTTGTTTGATTCTTTAAATACTTAAAAATAGTTGGTGTTAACACATATCTTCCAGCAATTGCACTACGAGATGGGGCTTCTTCAATTTTTGGTTTTTCAACGACACCTTTTAATTCAATATAAGGTTTGTCCGTTTTTTCTTTTGGGATGCAAATGCCATATTTTGAGGTGTCTTTATATGAAACTTCCATAGTTCCCAAGACTGGAGATTTGACAACATTAAAAACATCCATTAATTGTCTTATAGCTGGCTTTTCTTTACCAATATACATGTCATCGCCTAATAAAACAACAAAGGGTTCATCGCCTACAAATGCTTCAGCTTGCAAGACAGCATGGCCTAAGCCAAGTTGTTCTTTTTGACGAATAAAATGAATATTAGCTCCTTTGCCGATGGATCTTAACATTTTGACATCTTCATGTTTATTTTTATTGGTTAAAATTTGCTCAAGTTCAAGATTATAATCGAAATAATCAATAATCGCATTTTTATTTGAACTCACAATGAGTAAAATATCTGTGATTCCGCTCTCAATCGCTTCATTCACAATAAACTCAATCGTAGGCCGATCAATAATCGGAAGTAATTCCTTAGGTAGAGCCTTTGTTATTGGTAAAAATCTAGTTCCATATCCCGCTGCAGGGATTACTGCTTTACGAATCATGTTTTATTCCTCCAATTTTTTTGGTTCAACTGATAATAATTTAGATGCCATAAAACCAATCACACATAATATGAGACCAACAACCCAAAAGTACCAATCTGTTTGAAAAACATGGTCATTCGTGTTTTGTTCAAGTGTGAATAAAATGTTAAATGGTGATACGATAACAATTCCAATAACTGCCATATAAAAATGTGTTTGGTATTTTTGAAGTAAAACAAACATGACTTTCCCCATGAGTATCAAACCAACCACAACACCAAGAACAAGTAATAAGAATAGCGGTAATTGTTTCAGAACACTAGAAAAATCGAAAATTGCTAATCCTTTGAGCAAATCATCAATTAAATCCAATAATTTTTGATAGAACCCAAGTGCCATAAGCATGGTTGCTCCAGATAAACCAGGGATAATTAATGCAATTGCTGTGATCGCACCGATAAGAAAGACGATGAGATATTCTTGCTCACCTGATCCATTATTCTCTTGAATAAAAACCATCGATATCATCGATACCATTGAAATTAATAAAACAAGTATATGGTGCCACTTAAACTGTGTATTTCTAACTTTTTTAATCATACTTGGTATCGCGCCCAAAATAAATCCAATAAATAATAAAGTAATGGGGAGTGGCGCGATATCTAAAAATAAATTAATGACAAAAAAACCTAAAAATAGTCCGATGATTACACCCGCAATGTATTGCCATACAGATTTAATCGCTTTAATCGGGTGTTTAGTAAAATCATTTAACGCATTCACAAGCGATTGATAGATATTAAAAATAGCAGCAATCATCGAGCCACTAACTCCTGGAAGAATGCTTCCCATTCCTACTAAACTGCCTTTAATTATTTTAATAAGGTGATTCATATTATCTCCTTAATTGTGCTGTTTTATTAGATAAGATTGACTATATTTTAGCATATTTTATATTGATTTTCTATGCTATAATAAAGAAGGTGATAAAACGATGGAAAACTTTTACGAAATCTTAAAATATATAGTTCTTGGAATCATCCAAGGGATTACAGAGATCCTTCCCATTTCTTCAAGTGGACATTTAACTTTATTTAGTCGTTTATTTCAAATCGACTTAACGAATTTGACTGTCTTTCTGATGATTACGAATATGGGATCATTTTTAGCTTTACTCTTTTATTTTAGAAGAGATGTCGGTCAACTCATTAGCGGTACATGGAAATTTATTATCAAAAAAGATGAAGCAAGAAAAGAAGATTTTCAATATGTTTTAAAGTTATTAATCGCTGTTATACCGATTGGTATTTTTGGATTCTTTTTTAAAGATTATTTACCAAACGATTTATTATCCATCGGATTTTCGTTAATCATCACCGGTTTATTACTTTTATTCGTTTATCGTTCTAAAGATATTCAATGGAAAAAAGATATTTCTTATCGTAATGCATTAATTATTGGTGCATTTCAAATGTTTGCAGTTCTTCCAGGTATATCTAGAAGTGGAATCACCATGACAGGTGGTTTAGTTCAAAAGTTAGAACTTAAAAAAGTTTTACGTTTCTCATTTCTAAGTTACCTTGTCGTATCTGTTCCGGTTTCTATTTTAGGTATTTATGATGCGGTGAATGTAACTGAATCCATTAACGTCTTAGGTTATATATTAGCGTTCATGATGAGTTTTCTCTTTAGTTTGCTATCTGTCATGTGGATTTTTAGATTTATCAAAGTTAAAAACTTGATATACTTTGGGGCCTACTGCCTTGTCATTGGCATACTATCGATCGTTATTTACTTTATGTGAGCCATTGGCTCTTTTTTTTCGTGAAAAACAAAGTATATGACCCAATGCAAGATGAACATTAATAAAACAAAGAAAATAAAAAATTGAAAATGCGATAAAATATCTTCAATCATCAAATTGATTTTATAAAATTGCCATGAATTAAACCGAATAAATCGACCAATAAAAATTGCGATACTTGAAAGTAAAAATAAGGCATGGATCAATAAATTTTTCACATGTGGATGTATATTTGTTAATTCATTAGAAAGAATATCGAGTGATCTCATTCCAATTTTACTGCTTATCAAGGCGCCAATTACCACGTGAACAAAAATGATCCAATCTTCAATTAAATATGCATAAATATTGGGGTAATCTAGAAAATATGTGTACTCCTGAAAATGAATAAAATCCGTCATAATATAGATTGAATTTGGAAAAAATAGGATGTATAAAAAAGCAATTCCTAATCTAAGGAACTTGCTTTTTTGATATGTATAAAAGTGTGTTAATAATAAAGGTATGGTTGCTAAAATCATATTCCAACCTAAAAAAATGACGAGACCATTATTTAATATAAAGCCTAATGTAATCGCTATAAAAACATAGCTGGCTGAGACAATATATAAAGATTTATTTTTCCAATTATTGATATTTTCTAATCGCTTCATGAACATCTTTTTGCATATCTCCCGTTGAAATTAAATAATCACTAAGTAACTTGAATCTCTTAATGTATTCTATAACATCCTCATTCACCATGATGTGCTGTGGATCAGTCATGATTGGGTTTCTCATGGAGTAAAAATACTCATCCGTAACCACATCTAATAACCGATTATCTAAAGCAAATGTGGGTTCAATACTTAATCCATGAACTCCATAATAAGGATCGTCACCAACTGGTAAATTAAATAATTCAATTATAGTTCGATATAAATCAACTTGACTTCGAACAAGATATTGATCGCCAGTTAATAATCCTTTGCGAATGGAATAATCACCATAATCGACATAGTCTTGGCCAGGAACATAGATGAAAGCTAGCGTTTGTTGAAGAATTCTTCTGGATTCCATGGGGGTTAAAGTTCGATTAAATAATTCATCAATATCTCCATTTTTTAATCCAGATCCATGATCACTATAAAAGATATAGACTGTATCATCCAATGTTTGATCTTCCGCGTCTTCGTTGATAAACATCCGTTTCATAATATCATCATAGTAATCCACATAATTTAAATATTTTAATGTGAGGCGTTTCATTGAATCTTCAAATTCAGGATAAACATTAGTTCTATCCCCATTGGGATCAAAGTCAAATGGCGTATGAGGCATCATCATCACTGGAAACATCATAAATGGTGTTAAGTTGTTTTGGTATGATAAACCTCGTTTATAAACTTCATCAGCGAGATGATAGTCACTAATCCAAGGTGATCTGTGAACGAGTTCATTTTCTTGATCATACATATACCCTAGATCGACGTCATAACCATCTTTGATGAAATCTTCTAAACTATAAAATTCATCAAACCCATAAAGATTTGGATAAACAAAATCACGATTGTAAAATGTTTCTTTATCGCCATGAATGGCATCTGTATAATAACCTAACTCATTATAATAATCGACTAAAGAGTTGAGTTCGTAGTCTTTTTTATTGTGTTCCCAATATAATGTGCGATACCCAGAAGGATAAAGACCAGTAAGAATGGATAACTCAGCATCAGAGCTCACACCCATACCGACATTATTATAAAATTCTCTAAAAACAAAGCTTTGGTCGAGCAAATGATTAAAAAATGAAAGTTTTTCATTGGTTTGCTCATTTTGGAAAAGAAAATAATTCATCGATTCGACATGAACAAGGACTAAATTCCTTCCTTCGAGGATTCCATGAAGACTTGTTCCTTTAGAAATGGATTCATCGACATACAAATTAGGAACTGCTTGATCGAATGTTAAACGATTGCTGTAGGTGTTCCCATCAAAAAAATTGACATAACTATCTTGGTTTTTGTTATATTCCAAAAAGGCTTGTGCCACGCTCTCATCTGATGTTAGTTTTAAGATGTCATTAGGATCAACTTCAGGGTGTAGACCTAAAAAATCACTAAAATAGTAAGGATAAACTCCAAAATTTTGTAGTGCAAACGTACTTTGAAGAGAATTGATGGGCAATGTCTTTTTAAATTGTTCCATGTAACTATAAAATGATGCGAAAACGATGAGTAATGAACCGAGTAAATAAATCGAGTGCTTCACTTTATCAATACCTAATCTAGTATGGATTGATGGGTTTTTTCGAACCACAATAAATATCACGAGAAGAACAATGAAAGGTATAAATAAGAGTATCCGATAATAAATGAATAACTCTAATAAAATTTCAAGAATGACACCAAAAGCAAACCCATCTGCAGGGTTTTTAAACATGACGATACTATCCATCGAAAACGAAGTCCCATAATACATATTAAAAATGCTTGACGCAAAAATCATAAAGTTTAAGAAAAACGTTAAACCAAGTAAAAATTTCATACGGGATTTAATCGTTTTAAATAGTAAAAATCCTAGAGAAACGAGTAAAAGAAGTATTGAAAAATTACCTAATATCGCATTTAATGCACCTAAAAAAGTATGCGGAAAAGGAGCGATGTATCGATTCAGTTCTTGTAGCGTTAAAAAATAGGTATTTAAGATATTAAGCAAAAAGAAAATCAACACATAACCTATATATATTTTTTGATTTTTATACATACTTCATCCTTCTTATTTTTATCTACATTCATTATACATTAAGAAAACTAATTATGCACATAAAGCGAATAAAAAAGGCATCGTTTGATTCATCCATCACGTGCCTTTTTTAATCTATAATTAATTTTTTAGAAAAGGTAGATTATTCATCGAATAATGAATCTGTTGTAATGACTTCATCATCTTCATCTTCGATTTCTTCAGGTTCTAAATTTGAAACTTCAACAACTTTTCTTTCAGTGTTTACATCCATAGTTTCTTGAATGAATGGTGTTTGTTCAACAACTTCGATTTCTTCTTCATCTTGTCTTGGAACTAAAGCGATTGTTGATACTTTATGATCTGGTCTTAAACGAATAATTCTGACACCTTGTGTTGCACGTTTGGTCTGTGAAATTTGATCGACATGCGTTCTAATCACAACACCTTTATCGGAAACAACGATTAAATCATCATCATCAGAAACAGATTTTAATGTTGATAAACGGCCGTTCTTTTCAGTGACATTTAATGTTTTAACACCTTTACCACCACGTAATTGGCAGCGATATTCATCAACATTAGTTCGCTTTCCAAAGCCATTTTCAGTAATTACAAGAATTTGTTGTTCGCTGTTTTCAACAATAGCAGCTCCGACCAAGAAATCATCTTTGCCAATACTCATTCCCTTAACTCCGGTTGCAGTTCTTCCCATGACTCTAACATCAGTTTCTTTAAATCGAATTGCTTTACCGTTGGATGCGCCAAGGATAATATCCTTATTACCGTCGGTTGCTTTTACAGCTAATAATTCATCATCTTCTCTTAAGTTAATTGCAATAATTCCATTCGTTCTAATATTTTGGTATTCAGAAATTTTAGTACGCTTGATGATGCCTTTTTTTGTAACAAATGTAAGATTGTTTTCATTATTTTCAAAGTCTTTTACACTTGTAAATGAAGCAAGTGTTTCATCTTTATCAAGTTGTAATAAGTTAACAAGTGGTAACCCTTTAGATTGTCTTGAACCTTCAGGAATTTGGTATCCTTTGATCTTATAAACTCGACCTTTATTTGTGAAGAACAAATGATAATCATGCGTTGAAGTCATTAAGATGTGTTCAACGTAATCATCTTCGTGAACTTTGATTCCTGACATACCAACCCCACCACGATTTTGTGTCTTATAATGGTCAACTTTCATACGTTTGATATACCCATTATTCGTGACAGTAATAATAACATCTTCTACCGGAATTAAATCTTCATTTTCAATGCTTAAATCTTCATGTAGATTAATTTCTGATTGTCGATTAATTTGGTATTGATTTCTCATTTGTCCAAGTTCATCTTTAATAATCGTCATTTTACGTTCATGACTTCCAATAATTTCTTTGAAATCAATAATTTTAATCGCTAAGTCCTTTTGTTCAAGTTCAATCTTTTCAATTTCAAGACCCGTTAAACGCTGCAAGCGCATATCTAATATAGCTCTTGCTTGAATTTCAGTGAGATTGTATGTGTTAATCAACGCTTCACGTGCTTCATCACCTGTTTTGGATTGCTTGATAATTTCAATCGCATGATCGATATCATGCAATGCAATTAATAATCCTTCTAAAATATGTTCGCGAGCTTCCGCTTTTTCTAGATCATAGGTCGTACGGCGTTGAATCACTTCAATTTGGTGCTCAACATAATATTTGAGCATGTCTTTAAGTGTAACCATCATCGGTTGCCCTTTAACAAGAGCAATCATATTGATACCAAATGATGTTTGTAGCTGTGTGAACTTATAAAGATTGTTTAACATCACGTGTGGATTAACATCTCTTCTAAGTTCGATGACAATCCGCATACCTTTACGATTGGATTCATCTCTTAAATCCGTAATTCCATCCACAATCTTCTCTTTCGCAATTTCTGCAATTTTTTCAATGAGTGTGGTTTTATTCACTTGATATGGAATTGCTGTAATGATGATACTGTTACGGTTTTTGTGAGTCACAATCTCAGCGGTTGCTCTAATTGCGATAATCCCTTTACCAGTTTCATAAGCTTGTCTAAGTCCTGTAAGACCTAAAACTTGACCGCCCGTTGGAAAATCTGGTCCTTTAATGTATTGCATCAATTCAGTTGAAGTAATTTCTTCATTGTCCATGTAAGCTAATATTCCATCGATAACTTCACTCAAGTTGTGTGGTGGAATATTTGTTGCCATACCTACAGCAATCCCTGTAGATCCATTAACTAATAAATTTGGATATCTTGCAGGTAAAACAGATGGTTCATGTTCTGATCCATCATAATTATCGATAAAATCAACCGTGTTCTTATCTAAATCCCTAACTAATTCACCAGCAATCTTTGACATTCTAGCTTCTGTATAACGCATGGCTGCTGCGCCATCACCATCTACAGAACCAAAATTACCGTGACCATCAATTAAAGGCATGTTATAACTAAATGGTTGTGCCATACGGACCATCGCATCATAGACAGATGAATCACCATGAGGATGATATTTACCAATAACTTCACCGACAATACGCGCTGATTTTTTATGTGCAGAACTTGCTGACATACCTAAATCATTCATCGCGTATAAAATACGTCTTTGAACCGGTTTAAGCCCATCTCGAATATCCGGTAAAGCTCTTGAAACAATAACAGACATTGCATAATTTAAAAAGGAGGTCTTCATTTCAGAAGATATATTAATCTCTTTGACGTAACCCTCGGTGGTTTTTGATGTTTCTTCGTTCATGTTTTTCTCCTTTCCTATGCGTCAATGTTATCCGCATAAATCGCGTTTTCTTGAATAAATAATTTTCTTGGTTCAACTTCTTCACCCATCAACATTGAAAATATTTGATCGGCATCCATCGCATCCTTTAGTGACACTTGAAGAAGCGTTCTTTCTTCAGGATTCATTGTGGTATCCCATAATTGTTCGGGATTCATTTCCCCAAGACCTTTATAACGTTGAATTTGTGGTCTTCCACCAAATTCTTGAAGAATTTTATTAAGCTCTTCATCGCTATATACATATTCAACACGTTTACCTTGTTGAACTTTATATAGTGGTGGTTGAGCAATGAAGACGTATCCTAAATCAATGAGTGGTTTCATATATCTAAAGAAGAAGGTCAATAATAGGGTTCTAATATGTGCACCATCAATATCGGCATCTGTCATAATGACGACTTTGTGATATCTCGCTTTAGTCGCATCAAATTCTTCACCGATTCCTGTGCCTAACGCTTGAATAAGCGAAAGAATTTCTTTATTGGATAAGATTTTATCTAAGCGAGCTTTCTCAACATTCAATACTTTACCGCGG
This sequence comes from Acholeplasmataceae bacterium, assembly GCA_028690555.1. GTDB lineage: Bacteria > Bacillota_I > Bacilli_A > Acholeplasmatales > Acholeplasmataceae > UBA6181. The sequence goes on along the minus strand of JAQVBA010000002.1, from coordinate 11,709 downwards.
AGTGGTAGAATCGCTTGATATTCAGATTCTCTTCCTTGTTTTGCAGATCCACCGGCAGAATCACCTTCGACGATATAAATCTCTGAAATGACTGGATCTTTACTGCGACAATCTGCTAATTTAGATGCAAATCCCAGTTGATCTAAAGGTGATTTACGACGTGTTGCTTCTCTTGCTTTTTTTGCTGCAACTCTTGCACGAGCAGCCATTAAAGATTTTTCAACAATCGCTTTTGCATCATTCGGATTTTCTAGTAAATATCTTTCTAAGCCTTCGCCAACGATTTGACTTGTGATTTGTCGAACTTCAGGATTTCCAAGTTTTGTTTTTGTTTGCCCTTCAAATTGAGGATTTGGATGTTTCACAGAAACAATCGCTGTTAATCCTTCTCTTGTATCTTCACCTAGAAAAGAGTCATCCTTTTTCAGTAAATTATTATCACTTGCATACTTATTTAAAACTCTTGTTAAAGCCATTTTAAATCCGTCTTCATGCATTCCACCTTCGTGAGTTGGAATATTATTTGCAAATGAATACAGGTTTGTTGCATATGAATCATTGTATTGCATTGCAATTTCTAAAGTGATTCCTTCAACTTCTTTTTCTGTATAGATAATTTCATGATTGACTCGACCTTTATTAGTGTTTAAGAATGTTACATATTCGATGATACCACCTTCATAATGATAGGTTTGTTCCATCATATGTTCTGTTCTTTGGTCACTAATTGTGATCTTGATACCTTTATTTAAAAATGCTAACTGTTGAATTCTATTTCTTAAAATTTCATAGTCATAAACAAGTGTTTCAGTAAACACAAGATGATCCGCTTGAAACGTAATAATCGTTCCCGTATGATCACTATCACCAATCACAGTCACGTCAGTGACAGGAATACCACGTTCATAGCGCTGTTGATAACTCTTATTGTCCCGATGAATTTCAACTAAATACCATTCAGAAAGTGCATTAACGACTGAAGCACCAACTCCATGTAATCCACCTGAAACTTTATAAGACTGTCCGTCAAATTTTCCACCGGAGTGAAGCGTGGTTAAAATCGTCTCAACTGCTGGACGATTTGTTTTCGGATGTAGGTCAACAGGAATACCACGGCCATCATCCGTCACACGAATAATCTCCCCTGGCAAAATTTCTAATCTAATGGTTGTCGCATATCCACCTAGTGCTTCGTCAATTGAATTATCAACGATTTCCCACACGAGATGATGAAGTCCTCTAGCCCCTGTGGATCCAATATACATCCCAGGTCTTTTACGGACAGCTTCTAATCCTTCTAATATTTGAATATTCGACGCATCATAATTCGACATAGTGTCACTCCTTTGGTATATAAATCATTTGAATGTGGTCGCCCTCAATCGGTTGTGCACTATTCATAATGATTTGATGTTCTTTTGGCATATTTTCTAAAAATATTTGTTGTTTATCTTGATCAAGTTCACTGAGGACATCATCAAGAAGAAGAATAACTTTTTGTTTCGTCTCATTTTCAATCAGCTTCAATAGCGCTAATTTAAGCGTTACAACAATCAATCGTTGTTCACCTTGGGAAGCATACCCCTTTGCATCAAAACCGTTAAATTCAATGTAAAAATCGTCTCTGTGTGGTCCTGCTAAGGTCGATTGGTATAAGATATCTTGTCTTTGTTGTTTAAGTAAATGATTTTTGAATGCTTTTTCATCAACATCAGGTTGATAAATGATTTTTACTTGATGTTTGCTAAAGTTTTGGTAAACCTCATTGAAATAGATACTTAATTTATCAATAAATTGTTTTCTTTCAACCATAATTTCAGTACCAACTTCATAAAGTTGATCACCTAAAATGTTTAAGAAAGTATAATCAGAATCTAAACTCAATTTTTTTAACAAACTATTTCTTTGTTTCAATATTTGTTTATACGTATTGAGCGTTCTTAAATATTTTTTATTAAGCTGCATCCATTCTAAATCCAAAAATTGTCTTCGAACACTTGGTGAACCTTTGATGAGATCTAAATCTTCAGGTGCAAACATTACAACTCTCAAATGTCCGAAAAAATCACTAATTTTACGTTTTTCAACACCATTGATAGATGCTCTTTTTCCATGTTTTGATAAAACAATCTCATATTTATCATCATCGGTCACCAATTTAACTTGTAAAAATGGTTCATCATGACGAATCATTTCTTTTTCGTCATTTGATCGATGTGATTTTGTGGTTGCACAAAAATAAATACTTTCTAAAATACTGGTTTTTCCGCAACCATTCAATCCATGGATATAGACGAAATTCTTATCAAATGTTAAATCAAATTTATCAAATGATCGAAAATTTCGAATCGACAATTTATGAATCATGGACGATTGTATACGTATCTTGATCAATCACAACAACATCTTTATCACGAATCTTTTTACCACGTTCTAGGGTGTGAATTCCATTGACTAAACACTTGTGATTAAATAAAAAAAACTTGGCTTCTCCACCAGAACCAATTTTGTCGGTAGCTTTTAATAATTGTCCCAAAGTTATAAATTCAGTTTTTAAAACAAATTTTTTCACAAGATACACCATTCCTTCATTTATATTATAACATAATATAAGGAAAAATGCACTCATTTAAGCGCATTTTTTTAGGGTAGCATCTTTGTGTCATCTGAATAATAAAAAAAGCCTTAAAATTGAAATTAAGGCTTTTACACTTTAATCAATTCGAACAGGTAAGATTAAATGTAATAGATCTTGATCAAGGTTTCCTTTGATGACAAACGGCTTAACTTCGCCTGCAAAATTAATCGTAATTTCACTTGAACTAAATGATTTTAATGCTTCAACTAAGTATCTTGAACTAAACGCAATCTTAATCACAGGTCCTGTGACATCTGATGCTGGAATGATTTCTTCAAGTGCATCCCCAATTTCGTTATTAGTTGAGCTGATTTCAACTATTGAATCAGGTCTTAAACTCATTTTAATGATGTTGTAATTTGTTTCACGATCTCTTGGAGAGAGAAGTGATACACGTTCAACAGCTTGTAGTAATTCTTCTTTGTTGAATGGAATAATCACTGGAAATTCAGTAGGAATAATCCGCATTGTATCTGGATATGTTCCTTCTAATAAACGTGTCTGAAATAATGTATTTTCCATTTTAAATAAGACTTTATTTGGATTAATATATAATTCCACATCGTTATTATAAGTATCTAAAATTTTAGATAATTCATCTAAACTACGATTAGGTATTACAATATCAAATGTTTTACTATGTGTTCTAAGTTTCACATTTTTTTGGCTTAATCGATAACTATCGGTTGCTACACAGTAAAGATGGTTATCTAAATATTTAAAATTAACACCGGTCAATATTGGTCTTTTCTCATTGGTTGCTGTTGAATAATTTGTTTCTTTAATAATTGTTTTAATTAATTGACTATCTAAAACGATTGGATCATCTAAATCTAAGAAATCGATATCTGGATAATCTTCAATATCCATCAAACGAAGTTTAAATTCTGAACGGTCAGCTTTAATGACAATTAATTTATCTTCGATAAGTGCAAATTCAACACGTTGAGAAGAAATTTTTCTAATAATTTCAATTAGGTAACGTCCGTTAATTGCTACTTTACCAGTTTTTTTAATTGCTAAAGAAGAACTATCAATATGTACTTGAATTGCAACATCAGTATTTGATGATGTTAATAATAGATAATCATCGTACACTTCAAATTTAATGGCATATAAAATTGGAAGTGGTGTTTTATTTGGTAATCCTTTTTGAATGATTAAAAGGTGATTAAGTAAAACGTCTCGATCGATAGTAAAAATCATAACGACGGCTCCTTTATTTTCTTATAGATTAGTCTTTAAATTATTGTTACAAATGTGGATTTGTGGGAAAAACCTAGAATGGCTTTATACCGTAATTATTATACCATATTTACAACAATTTATAAACACTTAATTTTTACTTAGAAAATCAATTTTTTTAAGAATTGTATCGATAGCTAATTTTAATGAAGGGTCTTGTTTGATATCATTATCAATTTTCTCACAAGCAGCTAAAACTGTGGAATGATCTCGATCTCCAAATAAGCCTCCAATCGTCTTATATGGAATGTTATATCTTGACTTAATTAAATACATTGCTATGTGGCGTGGAACTACATATTTTGAATGTCTCTTTTTACCAATTAAATCCTCTAAAGATATCCCATAAAAATCACTTACAACACTTTGAATTTTGTCATAATTATTTTCATTCAAGGAGTCACTCTTTCTCTTTGTTCTTAAAAGTGGTTCTAGAGCCTCAGCAGTGGATTCTACGGTTAAGTCAAGGTTATTTGTTAAGCAATAAAATAATACACGTTTTAATGCGCCTTCAAGCTCTCTAATGTTCGTTACAAATGAAGAAGCAATAAACTCTAAAACATTATTTGGAATGTCATGAATATCTGACGATTCAGTCGCAAGTTTTCGTTTTAAAATTTCAATGCGATGTTCTAAATCTGGTACTTGAATATCTACAGTTAAACCAACTTCAAAACGTGATGTTAAGCGTGTCATAATGTTCTTTAATTCAGATGCTGGTTTATCACTTGTAATGACGATTTGTTTATTTTGTTGATATAAATAATCAAAGAGTTTAAAAAACTCCATTTGGGTTCTAGTAGCCCCACCCATGATTTGAATATCATCGACTAATAAGACATCAATTTCACGATATTTATGATTAAAATCATCCATTTTTTCACGTTTTAATAAATTTGCAAAATCTTCAATAAAACCATCAGCTTTTACATAAAGAATTTTTTTACTTACATCTTGATCTAAAATGTAGTTACCGATGGATTGCATTAAGTGTGTTTTACCTAATCCCACATCACCAAAGATGTATAATGGGTTTGCAACCGCACCCGGTTGATCAGCAACTTTCATTGCCATTCTAAAAGCAAACATGTTACTTTTACCGACTACAAAATTATCGAATGTATAGGTTGCATTTAAGTTACCAGGACGATACTTTAAGTTTAGATTCCTTTCAGGACTCACTAAAGTTTCTTCTGGAAGCAATTCTTGTTCAGTGACAAATTTAAAACGTATCGGTTCACCTTGATATTTTGTTGCAAGTTCATTAATTTTCGTAAGATAAAAACGATTGATTCTATTTTTGATAAATTCACTTTGGACAAGAACATAGATATGGCCATTAACGAATTTATGTGTAGATTTGATTGGCTCAAAAACATCTTGGTAAGTTTCTTCATTAAAAGTTGATTCTAAATCACCAAGGATTCGCTGCCATAATTGATCGTAATTATTCATATGTTGATACCCCTCTATTCGTGATTTCATGATAACATATAGAAACCAAAAAAGATTAAAAAGATATCCACATTATTCGTGGGTAACTCTTTTGATCAAAATGTAAATATGTGGGCATATTGTGGTAAAAATAGATAAAAATAGGCTTTAATGGAGCCGTTTGTAATAATTTTCCAGTTTTCCACAATCCCACAAAAATGTGGCTAAGTTATCCACAATTTGGATTAAGATAGACTTATGAAAAATGAGTAAAAATCATTTCATAAATCATGGTTCAATCAAACACATAAAAAACAATGATATTTTGAGTTGACAAAAGATATATCTTTATATATAATTAAAAAGCATGGTTTCGCAAGAAAGGTGGTTTTATTTGTGAAAAGAACATATCAACCAAGTAAGTTAAAGCGCCAAAAGACTCACGGATTTAGAGCTCGCATGGCAACCGTTGGTGGTCGTCAAGTACTTGCTCGTCGCAGATTGAAAGGCCGCGCTGAGTTAACTGTTTAATCTAAATTATTTTAAAACACTAGGACTACTCGTTAAAATAATAACTTTTCGTTATTTTGAGTAGTCCTTATTTTTTAAAAAACTATGAAAAAAGAATATCGCATAAAGAAGAATAGCGAAATCGATGCGATCTTTAAGAAAAAAACATCAAAATCAAACAGTTATTATGCGATCTATCAATCGACTGATCCACAAGCGAGTCATTTTCGTTTCGCATTATCTATTGGAAAGAAATATGGAAATGCTGTTAAACGAAATCTCGCAAAACGTCGGATTCGAATGATTGTTACTGAACAAAGTAACCATATGAAATCAGATGTATGCTTCGTCATCGTTATAAAACCTAATTCTAAAGATTTATCGTATAACGACATGAAGTATCAATTGATTGAACTTATGAAAAAATCAAAACTATTGGAGAACACAGATGAATAAACGCATTATATTTATTGTCATGATGTTAATCTTGACATTGAGTCTTGCAGCTTGTAATTCATCAGATGATAACATTGCTTCAATTGCCGTTAATAATCCTTATGGAGAAAACGGTGAAAAAGTCGTGTTTGAATATGATGAACAAGATCAAATTGTATTTAAAGGTGAAAATGGATTATCTTATTGGACAGTGAATGAGGTTGGTATTCCAACACTCGTCACGTATGATGGAGATCTTCCAACCCTATTTGAAGATAATAATGGTGTACGTACTTACTATTTTATCGCTGAAGGTGAACAACACTCTTTTAAGATTTACATTAAACCAGAAGTTCCTGTCGAAGATAACACAATCGCAATGTTAGCAATTCGATATAGTGAAGAAAATGTTTCACACCATATTGGTAAAACATTTAATCCAATCGGTATGGAAGTTTATGCCATTGAAAAAGATGGTGATATTCAAGCACTGCATGAAACTTTAAGCGAAGATGCATTTATTGCGCTTTTTGATGATTATGATTATCAACCATTGGATGACGATGGATTTAAAGATAAGATTAGTTACCCAGTTTCTGTTACATATCAAGGCATCTCAGAAGAATTCGATATTTATGTTGCCGGTGGTGAAAGACCAGTAACTACTGAGGATGCAAACGTATTTGACTGGATTTTCGTAATTCCGATCTCATATATCATGGCATTCTTCGGCGGACTCATGGGGAATTCATTTGCACTTGGTATCTTATTTACGACCATCGTTGTACGTACTCTTGCATGGCCTATTTATGCGAAGAGTAACGATATGTCGTTAAAAATGAATCTCGCTCAACCAGACATGCAACGTGTACAAATGAAATATGCAACGAGAAAAGATCCAGCATCACAACAACAAATGCAAATGGAAATGATGCAAGTTTATAAAAAACATGGAATAAGTGCTTTAGGTTGTCTATTTCCATTCTTGCAAATGCCAATCTTTATTGCAATGTATGGTGTGGTTAGAAGAATTACAATCGAAGGTGGTATGTTCACTGATTCAGTAGCTCATACAGGCTTCTTAGGAATTAATCTTGCAAATACACAAGATGGCATTATTGGTATGGTTTTAGCAGGTATTGTAGGTATTACAATGTTCTTACTACAACTAATTGCTCAAAAGAAACCATCTTATCAAAAGAAAACAACGACTCACAACAACCCACAAGCAATGCAAACTGAAAAAACGATGAAATACATGATGTATTTTATGGTCGTAATGATGGTATTTGCATCTTACCAAAGCAATGCTTTAGCACTTTACTGGATTTTTGGAAACATTTATTCTTTAGGACAAACATTAATCAACCGCAAGATGGCAGAAAAGAAACACCAAAAATTACAAGAAAAACAAATATTGGGGTGATCATATGTTAAAACGCGTAGAATTTGAAGCAAAATCTTTGCAAGAAGCCGAAAAAATAGCGATTGAACAACTTAGATTACAACTCGATAAAATTAAACTCACGGTATTACGTGAGAAAAAAGGACTATTAGGCTTTGGTACATCAGCAACTTATGAAGCAACGCCTAATGTGAATCTTGCATTAGAAGGGAAAATTTACTTAGAAAGCATTTTAAAAACACTTGAAATTGAAACACGTATGGAAGTTCGTACACTCTCTGATGGCGAAGAAATCCATTTCCATGTCGAAAGTGATGAAAATGCCTTATTAATCGGTCGCGAAGGACGTACGTTGATTAGTTTACAGTATATGCTTAGAAACTACTTAAACACTTTTGTTGATGGGCATTTAATCGTTTCTTTAGATATTGGAAACTATCACGAAAATCATAGAAAACAACTTGAGATACTCGCAACAAAAACAGCGAAAGAAGTTGCACAAACAAGAATTGCTGTCAAATTAGATCCAATGAATGCTTATGATCGCAGAATCATTCACACGAAACTCAGTGAATGGCGCGATGTAACCACTGAATCAGAAGGCGAAGGCGAAAACCGCGCACTTGTGATTAAACCGGTTAAGAAATAAAGATTACGCTCTTTCTTTAAATAGGAAGAGCTTTTTATTTGTTACTATATTTCATGATATAATAATAGGCACATAAGTAGGTGAATTTATGGCATTTAGAAAACATCAAAAACGCACATTAATCCAGCGATTGAAACGATTTTTAATCGTTATTTTAGTGTTTTTGATTATGTCATTCACGTATAGTATGGGGATTGCGACTTATGAAAATATAAAAGTCAATAAAATCGTTAATGATTTTAAATCACGCAGTGTATATGAGCATGAGGAAACAATTGAATATTATCCCGGGACTTTCCAAACGCGAGTTTATCACAAGGTTTCACGTGAAACATCTTACGAATTAAATGATACACGTAGCATTTTTACCGATGAATCTCGTAGGTTAATTGGGCAAAAAGGAGATATCTTTTTATCACAACAATCACCATTTCCCGGGGTTCCGATAATTCACCCCTGGATTAGTTATAATTTTGGAGGTCATGCAGCAATCCATAACGGGAATAATCGCTTTATTGAAGCTGTAGGTTTTCCTCAACCTGGTGAGACAATTCTCGATTTTATATTTCACCCCGGTGATGAACCACATAATTTTAGCGCAACCGTAAGTGTGACGAGTTCGAATTATTGGTTAAACCCAAATTTTCGGAGTGAATCAAGTCCAAGCTATAAGTATTACGGCAATTATTACCGTCCTGAATTTATCGGTATACGCGTTAAAAATGTCACACAAGAACAAATTGATGGTGCTGTGGCATACGCAGATGATAAAGTCGATATTAGCTTATACAATTTCACATTCGCATTGGATTTAGAATATAAGTTTTATTGCACAGATTTAATTAGTAGAGCATATCAAAGTGTTCTAATAGAGCCAGAGAACCAAAGAAATTATGCAAGAGCACTAAACGATGACCGGTTTATAACTTCAGTCAATGATATGATTATGTCAGAAGATGTTTACTTAGCATTTTATGTTGAAATTATTGATGAGGTTGTACACATCTATTATTTAGAAGATGTAAATTAATTGGAGGTAATGACATGGAATATGTTCAAATTGGATTACTAAGTGCGATTTTGATTGTTGTGATTATTTTAGTCATCAAAGCATTTAAAAAGAATAAACATATTGAGCTTGTTGATGAACAAAAAGAACTTCAAAATGAGCTTAAAATCTATTTTCAAAAAGAATATGGTGATCTTAAATATGAGATGGCAAAGCTATTTAGTGAATCAAATAAGATGAATCAAAATGATTTAAACACGTTTAAAGATAACATGATGCTTCATATTGATCGTCATCTCAAAGAAATCAATGAAAAAGTTGAGGCACGTCTTGGCCAAGGGTTTGAAAAGACGAGTGAGACATTTACGAATGTGATGGAAAGATTAACGAAAATCGATGAAGCACAAAAGAAAATCGAACTTTTATCAACTGAGGTTGTTTCATTGAATGATCTTCTTACAGATAAAAAAGCGAGAGGAACTTTTGGGGAAGTTCAACTATACCAATTACTCACTGCTATTTTTGGAAACAATCCTAAATTATATGAGCGACAAAAAATGCTATCAAATAAAGCCTTAGCCGATGCTGTTGTCTACGCTCCAGAGCCATTAGGGATGGTAGCAATCGATTCAAAATTTCCTTTAGATAACTATAAAAGAATGGTTGATCAAACGTTAGGAGATAGCGATCGTAAAACTGCTGAAAAAGAATTTAAACTTGATGTTAAAAAACATATTAATGACATTAGAACGAAATATATTATTACAGGGGAAACAAGCGATCAAGCATTCATGTTTGTTCCTGCTGAAGCGATATTTGCAGAAATTGCAGCTTATCATCAAGATCTTATCGATTATGCATCAAAATATTCTGTTTGGATTGTTTCACCGACAACTTTAATTTCACAATTATCGATGATTCAAGTAGTTGTAAACAATTTAAAACGTGATGAACAAGCCAAAGTGATCATTGATGAATTAAATAAATTAGGCGATGAATTTAAACGTTATGTGGATCGATGGGATAAGCTTAAACGATCCATTGATACGGTTGCTAAAACAGCAGATCAAGTTCAAATTACAAGTCAAAAAATTAGCACAAAATTCCAAAATATCTCTGAAGCTAAATTTGATCAAATCGAATTTGATGAAGAATCAGAATCCACGGACGAACTTGATTGACAAAAAGGCTTAATGAAAGTATAATAATGACAAATCGTTGATGAGACCGTCATCATAAAAAAAGATTTTAAAAGCGAACTAGGGAGGGTGCGAGCCTAGATAAAAATCTTTATGATGATCAACACTCGGAGAGATAGAAGAAATTCGAAAGAAAAGTAGAACTATCCGGATGACACCCGTTATGTGTATTTAAGGGCTAGAATGACTTCTAGAACTAAGGTGGTACCGCGTAATATTTACGTCCTTAGCATTTAAGGGCGTTTTATTTTTTATCAGGAGGCATATCATGCAAACAACTGTAAAACAAATTTTTAGAGATCAAGAAAAATACTTAGGTAAGGAATTAACTCTCAAAGGTTGGGTAAGAAATCATCGAGCTCAAAAAGAATTCGGGTTCATCAATTTTCACGATGGAACTTTCTTTGAGAGTCTTCAAGTTGTTTATGAAGAAAAAAATATTGATGAATTCAAAGAGGTTCAAAAAATACGTGTAGGAAGTTCGATTTTAGTAAAAGGAGAGCTGATTTTAACGCCACAAGCCAAACAACCTTTTGAAGTTAAAGCAATTCACATCGAATTATTAGGAGATGCGCCGGAAGATTATCCAATTCAACCCAAAAGGCATTCCAGAGAATTTTTAAGAGAAGTGGCTCATTTAAGACCAAGAACAAACCTTTTTCATGCTGTCTTTCGTTTAAGAAGTGTTGCAGCATTTGCGATCCATGATTTCTTTCAAAGTCGTAATTTCATTTATGTTCATACACCAATCATTACAGCAAATGATGGAGAAGGTGCTGGTCAAATGTTTAACATCACAACATTTGATTTAGATAACATTCCACGAAATGATGATAAAACGATTGACTATAAGAAAGATTTCTTCGGTAAAAGAGCAAATTTAACTGTTACAGGCCAACTTGAAGCTGAAGCTTATGCCTTAGCATTTAAAGATGTTTATACCTTTGGACCAACATTTAGAGCTGAAAACTCGAATACTCAACGTCATGCTTCAGAATTTTGGATGATTGAACCCGAAATGGCATTTGCAGATCTAAAAGACAACATGGAAGTCGCTGAAGCGATGGTTAAACATATTATTCGTTATGTTTTTGATAAACTTCCCGAAGAAATGGAGTTTTTTGATAAGTTTGTTGAACCTGGTATTATTGAAAGACTTAAAAAAGTATTAGATAAACCATTCGC
>JAQVBA010000041.1 GCA_028690555.1 Acholeplasmataceae bacterium | reverse complement strand
TGGCGGAGGAAAGGGGATTTGAACCCCTGCGCCTTTGACAGCCTACGAGCTTTCCAAGCCCGCCTCTTCAGCCACTTGAGTATTCCTCCAGTATGGTGCACCCGACATGGTTCGAACATGCGACCTTATCCTTCGGAGGGATACGCTCTAATCCAACTGAGCTACGGGTGCTTATTCGCCGCAATCCTTATTTTATCATCATCTATATGAAATGTCTAATATTAAAATTAAACAAATAATCGAAATAAAAGGCGATATATCGCCTACTAAATCAATGGTCGGGACGACAAGATTTGAACTTGCGACCCCTTGCACCCCATGCAAGTGCGCTACCAAGCTGCGCCACGTCCCGGCTAGATTATTATATCAAATCTTATGCATAAAAAAAAGGGCTAAATAGCCCTTAAATCGTTGATTATGCAAGAGAACCCATAGGATCCCAAGGTTTAAGTTCAATTGGTTTTTGTTCCCATGCTTTTTGTTGATCTTTATTTAAATATTTCTTATGAATTACCGCTTGATAAACATACTGATCAAACCAAGAATCACTGGCTAAGAAATATCCTTTTTGACCATTTTCATCGCCCCAGCTGTTTTCAATCTTCCAACGATTTGGTTTTCCTTCATCCATGTTAACAGCCGTTAAAACCATCGCGTGGTTCATGGCACCTTGACTATAGTCTAATTGATCTTCTTTAGACATGAAAAGACTCATTTCAAGCATCGCTTCATCATCAAAAGATCCATCATCCCAAACGCCAAGTTTACGGTCGCCATAACGTGCAACATCTGAACCAAACCAAACGACTTCATGATCAAACATTTGTTTTAAAACTAAATCTTTTAAATCCTTCATTTCAAGATTCAAATATTTAATCTCTCTACCACCAATGACATTACCTAAATATTGAACCGTATAAGTTTTCATATAAGGTTTATCTTTGGTTGGTGCATGAATGATTGAGACATAATCTTTTAAATCAATGCCTGACATTTGATAGAAATCATGAGGGTTTAGATTCTTTTCAACACGGTATACATCATCAGAAACATATTCAAAATTAAAAGTTTTTGGTGGCACACCGAAGTTCGTGGTTAAGAACGTATAAAGCTCATCTAAGGTCTTTTCTTTTAATCCAGGGATTTCCTCATCTTGACCATTTTGATGGAGCTTGCGGACGTTTGCTGCGTACTGGCGCAGTTTAATGTTAATGATGCGGTTCATGAACGCAGTAGACCCAGAGGATCCAGTTTCAACCATCGCTTCTTTTGGAACAACCCCATATTTTTCAATGAGACTGACAAACATATCCCATTGTCCACCATCTTGAATACCTGTTTTTAGTAAATGTTGAAGGGTACGATCATCTTGATCAACTTCTAAGAAGTCATCCATCGCTTCAATGAAGTAATTGATTTTTTCAAATTTATCATAAAATGCTGTGTAATTTTGTGATAACTCAAATTCTTTTAAACCATACTTTTTCGCAAATGCTTCTCTTAACACATTAAGCCCTGCAAAAATCCAGCATCTTCCGCTTGCTTTTTGATTCGTAACCGGAAGAGATTTAATCACATGAGAAAATTTAAATTGAACATGTGGTTTTTGTTCTTGCTTGTCAAAAAGTTTTGCTAATTCATTGTTCATCAAAACTCGTCTTAATGCCTGTTGAACTGGCTTCTTTGCATAATTTTCTTCAAAATTCTTTAATGCTTTTTGATCAATCGGTTTCATTTGGTTTCTCCTTTTTTATATCGATCTTAAATTTCGTTCATCTTTAAATGTTTCAACAATCGCATAGTCATTATCTTTCACGATGACTAAACTTGTGTTGACATAATTAATGATGTTTGAAACCCGTTGTGGTGGTACAGCAATGAGTAATTGAATGCTTAAACTGTTATAGAACTTCATCATCGCATCGATTCTACTTTCATCCATGTTATTAAATGCTTCATCAAATAACACGATACATCCTGAATCAATTCTTCTGTTTTTCGATAAGAGTTGTTGGAAGGATGCAGCAATTACAATATAGAATGGTACTTGGGTTTCCCCACCACTCTTTTCTTTGGATACTTTCGAGAAATAAGATTTATTGCCGTTCGTATTCGTGACTTCAATGTCATAGGACATATAGTTTCTATAATCTAAATATTGATAGGTGAGTTGATCAAACTCCGGATCATTAGATGCGATTTTTTCAAAGAGTTCCATTAAAATCGCTTCATTTTTCTTCGTTAAATTCTCTGTGAAAAGCGTATGTTTTGAAATGGCTTCATTTCCCATAATAATTTCATAATAAATCTTGTAATCTGGATGATCAGAAGCTTTATAGACGAGTTGATATGAATCACTACCGAAGGTTTTATCAACTAATGCAATGTTTAAGTCTTCGATCTGCTGTTGCGCATTTTCAATCGATGCTCTAAGTTTTCCAACGAACTCTTCTTTAAATCCAATTTCAGAATTACGTCTAAGTTCAGTGGCTTCTTGTTCATATTTGACTAAGTTATGATTTCTGATCTGAATCGCTTCATTTTCAAAATCGACATAGCCTTCCAGTGAAGGATTCCCATTGAAGTGATAAAGATTGATATATTGCTTCATCAAATTGACAATTTCAGTCTCTGACTTTGTCACTTGTTGATTTAAGCTGACATTCGATTGGGCAAGATGTTGTGTAATCTTGTCATGGTCACGGTCATACTTCAATTTAAGTGCATAAAATTGGGTATTTGCCATCGAAAGTTTTTCTGGGTGTTTTCTCGATAATTCTTTTTGTTCAATCAAGAATAAATCCAGTTTTTCTTTAATATCTTCAATGTGATCTAAAATGCGTTGACGATCTTCTCTGTGTGTGGCAATCTCACCGACAATACCTTCTTGTTCAGTTCTTAAAAGCTTACGATTAATCTTTAGTCTTTCAATTTGATCATCAACTTTTTGTAATCTTTGATCCGATTGAAGGTTCATAATTTGTTCTTCAATCTTTTGGAATTCTTTTCTAGTTTGCTTAATCAAATCAAAATATTTAATTTGATTTTGATGAACGAGTTGATTACTCTTACTTGCTGATAAAATCCGAAGGACACGATCGGTTTGATCGGTTGTTTGATAAAGCTTATTCATCTTGGTTTCAAGTTCAAATAGCTTTTCACTTGCGAGTTTCATTTGAATTTCAGTCGCTTGTCTTCCAATATATGGAATTTCATAAGCTCTTGGATTAATTTGTCTTGCTGTATAACTTGAATACGTCATACATGTGGGTGTAATGGAGCGATTAAAGTTTTTTAAATCCCTCACGGATTCCACGCAATGTGTATTTCCTAAAGTCATGTTGATATAATATCTCGCATATAGATGGTCAGTTGAAATCTTTTCTGCAAGTGTTCCTGGAATAACTTTGTCATTGGCAGGAATTTTTTGTGTGTTGACTAAACCAACACCATAGATTTTTTGTTCGAATTTAATCCGTTCATAAATTTCTAAGGCATCATTAAAATATTGAGGATCGACAATAATATCGAATCTTTGTGTATTTAAATACCCTTCTAAGGCATTACGCCAAACTTCATCATTCACTTCAATCATTTCACAAAGCGGACGCACGTGGATATCTTTTTGATAGTATCTGGTTAATTCTTCATTTAGTGATGTAATCAAGTTTTCTACATAAAAAGGATAAGTCTTTACTTGTTTTTTAAGTTGATTGACTTGTTGTTGCTGATTTCTAATCTCTTCAGATAGTTTTCGCTTATCTTCTTCTACACGGTCTTTTTCTGTATGATAAGCTTGCAAATAAGCAGAAATATCTTGATTTAATAACCCTAATTGGTGTTGAAGTTCTTCAGATTCTAGTTGATCTTCATGTGTTTGATAGTAATCAACAAATGATTTAATCCCGGTTGATGGGATGAAGTTTAGTAATTCTTTCGCTTGTCTAAACTCTTTATCTAAAGATTCTTTTAATTGGGATAGAATTTCTTTTTGGGTATCATATTCCAAAGATTTTTTACGTAATGCTTCTTTATAATTGTCTAAGGTTCTTGAAATATCGTTATCAGATTTCGAGCGTTCAAGATTGATGATATTTTGATCGGTATCTTCTAATTGCTGATCGATTTGCGCTTTTTGATCACGCAATAAATCTAGTTTCTTTTCAAGGGATGTTAAAAGTTCTTCTTGATCATGAATAAAGGCTTCTCTTTTTTCTACCCAATTCAGTTGATCAATCAACCCATTGGTGTCAATTTGTGCTTTATTGGATTCGATTAAATCTTTTAAATCCATCATTTGATCAAGATGGGTCAGTTTGTCACGATCACGTTTAATTTCTAGTTCAACTTTTTTAAGTTGAGCGACATTATTTTTTAATGATTGAATATCAATCGGATCATCATCTAATAAAAACTCAAAAACAAAGGCTTGTAAATCAATCGAACGAAATGCTAAAGCTTTCGGTAAGATGCGCGCATATTTTGTGGCATCCATGCCAAAAAATCTTGCAAGTGCATCTCTGTATTTACGTTGTGAATCAAATGCTTGTAAATCGACATCAAGTGCTTTTAAATAGGCTTTCATGCCTTTATAATCTCTTGGCGTTCTTTTTTCGAGGAAGAGTTCATCATGAATGGAAATCTTCTCTAAGAGGTAAAAACGCTCCTTTAATTGGGCATTCTTTGGTAAATCTAAAATACAACCAATGGTTGTGAATTCTTTTGTGAGTTCATCATAAAATTCCATCGCCACATGCGATATGACATCTCCATTACGAAGAAATTCTTTGTTTTCGGCCCCAATACGACCTCGAACATATCCTTCAAGTGTTCTTTTCGCATCATCGGTTGCTGCAATATTAAATTTAGAGCCACTTCTTCCACCTACAAATAAATATTGCATGGCATCAAGGAGTGTGGATTTACCAGACCCATTTTCACCAGAGATCAATGTATTATCTTTAATATCAATGGTCTGATTGGAAAATAAGTGCCAGTTGATGAGTTTAATCTTCGTCAGTTTCTTCAATGTCCTCACTACCTCCTTCCATATAACCTTCTAATCTATCAACGACCGATTTGATTGAATCCATATTGGTCACATATAAAATCGTTGGATATATTTTAATCCGTGCATCATCATGGAGACCTTTATCGATATAATCAATTAAATTGTAACTTCTTAAAAAGCTTAAACCGGGTTTAAGTTTATCTTTTGTGATTCGTTTATTATCTAAATATCCAATACGTGTGAGTTCATCATGAATCTCATTTAAGTAAATTTCAACATGTTCATCTAACGTGATGAGATCTTTTTTGCGTTGATATAAAATACGAATGACTAAGATTAAAATACTTTCTGTCTTTCTTAGACGCATGTGATTGAAATAGTTCTCATTTTGAATGTAGACAACTTCATCAGCGCGCATGATATTTAACGTAAAATCTGTTAAGGCAAAAAAACTTTCAAAAACATCTTTATAAGCAAGGATAAACCGGTAATCATTTTGATCTCCTGGTTTTTTCTTGGTTAATAAATTGACTTGATAGAGTTTATTAACGATGCGTGAAAAATTACTTTTTTCACCTTCTTTGAAGTTTTGGTAAGCTTCACTAAATTGCTTAATCGCTTGGCTTTTATTCATCGTTTCACTCCTTTAATCTTAAAGTTTTGGAAAGTAATTTGTTCTTTTTGACAAACCTTTTTGGTCATCTCAATATCATAATGCATACCGGTTGATTTAGAGTATAAGAAAATGAGAATAAGTCTTACATAATCTTCTTGAGTATCTAAAGGTATATCACAGGCATCCATTGAAGTGCGATCTTTTAATAAATCTTTTACAAAAGTATCAATTTCTTTTTTACCATAGATGTTATTTTTGAGTAACATCTTGATCTTTTCTTGTCTGAATTCATCGGTAATCGAATCTGGATCAAATAAAATTTCTTCAGGAATAGACTCCATTCTGATGCGTCTTTGGTTATATAAAGACTGTGTATCAATATTTTTGATTTGAATGAGATTAAATAAACTTGAGTAATCAAATCCTTTTTGATCTAATACAATCTTAAATAAACGGTTAAATATCCCCTCGATATCATCCGATTGATTGGTAAAAAACATGATTTTTGCTGCTGCAGCACTAATATATTGTTCATTTTTACGGTCAATCGCTTGGATGAGATATTCTAAAGCTGTAAAACTTTCACTAATATAAATCAGTTTATTTTCAATCATATGATATGCTTCATTAAAGTCTTCAATATGTTTAATGCGCATCACATGCTCAGTTAATATTTCCATCATCACTTCATCATTTAAAATTCTTGAAACTTGAGATAAAATAGCACGTTTGTAACGTGACAAACTATCTGTTGTTTTTAAGTTATAGTAAGCGGAATCAAAAAAGTTTTGTTTATATTCAATGAGTAGTTTTTCTAAGAGATGTTGCAAATTTTGTCCGGTCTTTTGACGGGTAATATCATAATAATAGCGGTAGATATTTGCTTTCAAAGCTTTTAATTTTCTTAAGATATCATTGGTTTTCTGATGGGCTTGTTCTAAGACACCAAAACCTTCATCTTCATTAAATGACGATAAAAGGGAGTACACGGTATAAATTTCTCCGGTATACTCTGTTTGTTGATTATTTTTTATCCGTTCTAAGACATCAATAATATGGATGGAATAGTCAAATAGATTTAGCGAGGTTTTATAATTACCAAGTTCTTCTTCACCGATCCAGCCATAATTTTTTAAAGTGTTAATGACTGAAACAGCCTTTTGTCGACTCGTTCTTAATGGTTCTTCTTCATCTTCATCGAAGATTAATTCATCTTCAACTTCATCAAAGTAATCGACTAATTTTTGGATAATAAACTCACGTTCGCCCTGAAAAGCATCTTCGATTGAATCACTCGCGTGATAAATAATAAAAATACAATCGATATACGTCTTACGATTCGGGGAAGAAAGCACACTGAAAAAATTGGTTGGGATCATATCGAGTAAATGTGCCATAATTCCTCCTTTATTTTAATAAAATAAAAAAAATACGGATTTCATCTTTATTGTAACATGAAAGCCCGTATTTTTAATAGCGTTTTCAGCGATTTCCTTGGATGGAAATGCGGATTTTTTTACCATTAATTTGTTTGTGATTCAATTGTTCTAAACGTTTAATTGCTGCTGGATGAATTTGGAATTCAGTTTCATGAGCGGATAAATGAATATCGCCAATGTTTTTTGGAAATAAATCGGCATGTTTTTTTAAGTAATCAAGTAAAGTCACTGGTCGTATACCATCTTCTTTACCTAAGTTGATCTTCGCCATCTTGTAGTTAATTGGTCTTCCTGAGCGTTCACGACTTGGTCTATCTGATGATGGTTTACGATCATTTGAACGTTTTTGAGGTTCTTCAATCGTTTCATATTGTTTAGATTTTGGTGTGTATTTTGATAAGAGTGCATTGATAATTTGATCATCTGTGATCCCGTCATCATTGAGTTTTTGTCTAAATTCATGAGTTTCATTTTCTTCAGATAAAATCATAGATTTGATGGTTTCATATGAACGATTCTTGCGCTTTTTTTCGATGTCTTCATCTGTTGGAAATTTCATTTCCGTCATTTTTTGCTTGATGAAGCGCTCGATTAATGCGAGTTTGCCACGCATAGATGGATAAACTAAAGATACTGAAACTCCAGATTTACCCGCACGAGCAGTTCTACCGATACGGTGCACATAAATTTCATCTTCAAATGGGATTTCATAATTGATGACCATGTCGACATGTGCAATATCTAAGCCTCTAGCTGCAACATCGGTTGCAATCAAGTATTTTAACTTTTTAGCTCTAAAGCGGTTCATCACATAGTCTCTTTGACTTTGCTTTAAATCGCCATGAAGCGCATCCGCTTCATAATCATGTTTTTGAAGATACGCTGATAAACTATCCACATCATTTTTTGTGTTAGCAAAGATAATCGCCGATTGTGGATCATAAAAATCTAAGATTCTTGTGAGCAGTGCATCACGATCCGATTTTCTGACATGATAAACAAGTTGTTCAACTTTATCAACAGTCATCGTTGGCGTGTCCACTTTAATCATTTCAGGATTTCTTTGATATTTCGTCGCAACCTTCTTAATAAATGGAGGGACTGTTGCAGAGAAAAGCGCTGTTTGTCTTTCTTTTGGTGTATCTTTTAATAGCTTTTCTAAATCTTCTTGGAACCCCATCTTAAGCATTTCATCGGCTTCATCTAAAACTAAGATCTTTAGTCCAGAAAAATCCATGGTTTGACGTTCTAAATGGTCAATTGCTCTACCTGGTGTTGCCACCACAATTTGTGGTTTTTCTAAGAGCGCTTTAAATTGTTTTGTATAGGATTCACCACCATAAATTGATGTAATTTTGATGGCTTTATTAAACTTAATGAGTTTTAAGAACTCCTTATAGACTTGGAGTGTTAGTTCTCTCGTTGGACAAATGACTAAAGCTTGAATATTGTCGTCATTTAAATCAATTTTTTCCAAAATTGGAATCGCAAAAGCGAACGTTTTCCCCGTCCCAGTCTGTGCTTGTCCAATGATATCTTTTCCCTCAAGCATCCGTGGGATTGCGACATTCTGAATCGATGTCGTCTCAACTAAACCTAGGTGCTCGATGGCATCTTTTGTTTCTTTTAAAATTGGTAAATCTGCAAATAATAAATTCATTTTTTTCCTCGATTCTTTTAAACCTTGTTTACTATACCATATCTACGTTAATAATACCACTAAAATCAATAAAAAAAGACTCATTGAGCCTTCTTTCTTCCACAATGTTCTCCGACGCAGTGTTCATTCGTCTTTAGGGTCGCTTTTGCCATATTTAAAGCTCTGATCATGTCATCTTTTGTTTGCATGCCATCAAGCTTAATTTTACCCTCAATACGGATATGTGGGATATGCATTATCTTTTTAAACAATGCATTTTCTAAGTTGGATTCCACATGATTCAAATAGGCATTAGATGCTAAAATCTCTTCGACTGTTTCTTCATCTAAGTAATTCTTTATTGCCACTTTTTTTAATATTTCTTGATTGATGAGATCACTGGGATGATGGATTGTTTCTTCGATGAGACTCAAATTAAATTCATGCTGTGCATGATATTTTTTTGCTAAATGCGATAATCGATGCGCATCGATTGTCAAGTCTTTATCGATGGGATAACTCCGATAAAGCAGTTCTAAATCATCAATGCTATAGTCATGAATGAGTTGATCTATTTCTTTGATTTGCTGATAAGATTGTTCGTGATTGAAATCAAACCATACTTCAATTTTCATACATACACCCTTTTCTTTTACTACACCTATTGTATCTAGGTTGGGGGGTGAAAATCAATTGATTTGCAATGTATCAAGCTCTTTGATGACTTCTTCTATATCTTTTTTTTGATAACCTTTTTGATAAAGTTTTTCAAAGATCTTTTTTCTGAGTTCATACCCACTAAATTTTTTTGCATATTGCTTATAAGCTTTCACAAACTCTCTATGAATAACTTCTTGTTCGTTATATGATGACCAATCTAATTTTTCACGGATCACATCATCGATATCACTTAAACTAAATCCTTTTCTCAAAAAATAGGTTTTTAATTTTATGGTCATTTGTCGAATGGATTCTTTTTTGATTGTTTTGGCTTTATGAGGTATGATTTGACTCAATATCTCTTTTTCATCGATAAAAGATATGCCTCGATCAATCAATGCTTGTTGAATGCCTTTTTCTTTTAATTTGTAAGAAATACTTTCAGGTCCATCACTATATTTTTTAAGTTCTATATAGTTTTTGACATAGATTTCATCATTTAAATAGCCTTTGGATTCAAAATCTTTGATTAATTGTTTTATGATTTTATCCTCACAAAGTATTGAGGATAAATAAGTTTTCATCTCATATGATGTCATCATTTTTGAAAGTTTTTTTAATCCTTTTTTTCGATAAAAATAAAATGCTTGATCATCTAAGATCATATGATAGGTCTTATCATCTAAGGTCATCATCGGTTTAAGATGATATTTTAAAAGAACCTCTGGTTCAATGTCCAAAGACTTTTCATCGATTAAAACCATATAGGATTTACTTTTTTTAACCACTTGTTTGATGGTGTGCATGGCAATCACTCTTTGATGATTTCGATTAATCTATTGAGTTGGATATCAAAACGATAATCATTTATAAAGCTTAAGTATAAATCATAGATTTGACGTGCAGTTTCGATATTTAATTGACCGTTTACTTCTAAATTAAATTCCGTTTGAAATTGCATCAGCAAATCTTTGGTTGCTAGATCAAAATAACCATCGGTTCTTAAGGGTTCTAATAAATCTTCTTCATAATAGATATTTAAGAATTCTTGAAAAGGAATAAGATCTAAAGAGACATCATCTTGGTTGAGTTCACTTAAGTAAATTGGAGTTCCAATCGTTAGGTATCCTTGATTTTCAATGG
>JAQVBA010000040.1 GCA_028690555.1 Acholeplasmataceae bacterium | reverse complement strand
GTTCCTGCAGCTTGGAATACCCGTCGAAGCGCTTGGTATCGCCGTTGTACTGGAGATCGTTTTGGACTTCGTAAGTACATCCCTGAACATGGTCGCCGTTCCGGTGGATATGGTCCACGTAGCCGGCAGACTGAAAATGGTCGATGAAAATGTGATGAGAGGATGACGGTCAGAATAGGAGTAGCGCGGTTTCATCCTCAATCCAATTCTGGAAGGAGTTTGTTAGGTGTGGAAGCATGAGAAAAAAACCGCGAATCGACGCAAATCCGCCCTTCGGGCGAAGCGAATCGGATTTGCTTATCCTCACTTGAACACGGCGGGCCTTATCGTCCCGCCGGTTCATCCCTCATCGGGATCGTTCGGGCAAATCCTGTCGTAACGGACCGGGATTTCTTGAGATGTTTTGTCCAGGATATAAAGGGCAGAGTTTCTATGCAGACCAGCCGTCTGTTGCGGATAATAACCTTATTACTGCAGGTTCCACCGGAGCTTTGTTGTGGGCGAAACAGATCATTGAGCATTTAGGTGTTTTTGAATCAAACACGCTGGAATCCTGGTATGCATATTTCAGTACAGGAAAGCCGGAACATTTCTTTGCTCTGATGCAGAGTCTGCAGCCCGGCAAGGAAAACTGATCCGCTTTTGCGATGGGGGAGAGAGGCAGATCCCCCTCTATATTCAGCTCCGTTTTAATAACAAGCGAAATTCCTTTGCAGAGAGCAAGGGGAACGTGAATATTTTTGCCTTGCGATCTCTGCGGATCCTTCGTCCAAAAGCTGATGTCTAAGGGAGGTTGATGATGAAGTCGACGACACTAGGGCTAAAAAATGTGGGGGGGTGAGTGGAATGGGTGTGTCATATGGAACGTAATATTCATCATAGTTTGGATCTGAGGCAGACATATTCTTTTCAGATAACTCAACTAGCCCTCAAATGCTCCAAGCGATAATGACACACCTGAGGATCCACCACCATCAGCCTCAAATGTATAAGTTACATCACTATATCCTGATAACGAAGCCCGTAGAGTATGGATTCCTGGACGAATTCCAGTTAAAGTTATTGGTGCGACACCTTTATATATACCGTCGAGATATACGGATGCGCCACTTGGGGTAATCATAACATTTAAGATCGAACCCGAAGCCAAAGACAATGCAATATCTTTCTCTACGATTGAATCTGGAGATATTGTAATTGATTCTAAGTGCTCAATATATTCCTTTCCATTGTCTGTTTTTGATAATTTTAAGATATGAGTGCCAACGGGTACATTATTAATTACCAAGGGTGTTTTCCCCATATACACATCATCAATATATATTGACGCTTCACTGGGGGTTGTTTTTATATTTAATGACCCATAAGCACTATTTGTCAAAGAATTAATTGTTTGGGTGTTTTGTGTAAACAGATTTCCACCACCAATAACAACAGATATTGAAATAACTCCAACAATCAATAAAATTATTCCAATAATGACCCCCACTTTTTTATTTGACGATGTACCTGATTTGTTCTCCTTTTTAGCAAATCGTAAACATTGTTTTCTTAGGGATGCTGAATTTTTATAATTTCCTAATTTTTCAAATTCTAATGCAGCTTTATTATAAGCCTTATAATCATTCATTAGTGATAAAGCTAGATTATAATGTTCTTCAATAGCACGCTCTTCATTTTCTTTGTGAATTCTCTCTATTTGTTTTAAACAATTTTCCATTTGTGATTGAGAATCTTTATAATTAAGAATTTTATTAAATTCAGTAATAGCTTTTTGATATCCATCTTCAGTGTCAGATTCCATCAATGAAAGTGCATAATTATAATATTTCTCATCTACCTCTAACTTTGCCCGTCTTTTTTTGTCAAGATCTATTTCTTTTAATCTATTGCGACATAATTCAAGTTGGTTAATGGAATCTTTATATTCTCCTAAATTCTCAAAATTTTCAGCAGCTTTAAGATAATCAGATTCGTTTCCAGATTCCATTAACGATAAGGCATATTGATACGCTTTATTATTGTCTTGTATTTTTTCAAGTGATGTATTATATTCTGTGACTTCATTATTCAAACGATGTTGATATGCCGCATAATTCTGCAAATACGTTTCATTTGCTGTAATACGAGCTCTATCTTTGTCAATAAGGGAATAACACCCATCTAATAACTCTTTATAGTTTTCAGGAGCCTGATCATAGACGTGTTTTCTAAAATTATATACATTGTTACTCATATCTACCTCAAAGTCAAAGTGAACTGTATCTATCTAGTTTTGCGAGTCTGTCTCTCAATGCTTGAATGTTCTCAGAAACATACTTCTGAATCATTTGATTATATGACTTAGCTGAGTCAGTAAACGCAGAAACATCACGTTGCAATGTTTCATCCAAACCAGACTTCACACTATTGCAATCAGATTCCAATCTTAAAGTAATAGTATTTGCATCCTGAGCTAGCTTTTCAAGATTGCATATTGCCTGTTTTAGACTAGCATCATCTACTGAAATTACGTCCATTTATTCACCCACTTCATTATTTTGAATTGGATTGATTCTCTCTTGTGCAACAATTTTTACTTTCATATAAAATTGTTCACCTCTAGGGCCGATCCGTTCAATATCCATTATCTCATATTTTGTTCTTTCCTGAAGCAAGATCTCATATTCATGAGCTTCTTTAGCAATAGATGAACCGCGTACGCTAAGTTCACCAAGATGGAGAGCTTGTGCTCCTTTTGGAGCTAAAATTTCTATTATTGCAGCATTACGTTTATTTGCATGTTCCTCTGCAACCTCTCTTTTAATAGATGTCGATATAAATCCATCCATTTGAAATTGAGAGCCAATACTTTTCTGTTTTAAGTCATCAAATGGGAGTTTTTCAAAATTATTACAATTAATTTTATCCATTATTGGCAATATAGGTTGACCACTAAAAAGACGGAGCGCATTCATTAGCCTCACCTTAGCAATCTCATTTGAAATTTTTTGTGATCTTTTCAGACAAGCATCCCGATGTGATTTGTTATTAACACCACGTTCATCTTCATTTACCGATGACATTGACTTATTTATGTCAGAAGATGAATACTCACTCTCCACCCCATCCTTAGTGTATTCAACTATAATACCAATACTATCTTTATCAATTATCTTTACGTCTTCATTAGACCTTTCATCATATTTCTTAATAGATCTGGCTCCTTTTTCAACATGTTTAAATGATGATTTATCAAACGTCTCAAATGTAGTTGATTGATTTGTTAAATTTCTTTTTTGCGATATAGATAATATTTCTTCGGATGAATCATTGCCACCACCCAATGACCTTTCTGCTGTATCCCATTTCAATTTATCCGTATCCCATTTCAATCTAAGTGAACCATCGGGGTAAGATGAAGCATTTCCCTCGCGACTAAAACTATTACCACTGTTACAATACCCACTGAAAAATGACGAAGTGAAACTACCACTAGGATGGCTAAATTCTCTGCTTTTTGCATAATCATCTAAGCCCTCAATGATTCTCGCAATTATACTCTTATTCTTTTGACACAATACGGACATAGATTCAATATTTGAACTATATTTGTTTTCATTTGTTGATAATTCTGATAGAGCTGTTGAAATATTTTTTTGAATAGGAATGAGATATTGGAAAACATCGTTAATATCATTAACAATTGCTATTGCTTGACTGAGTTTCACTTCATATTTTCTCGCATTAGCCATTGCTAAATTGTATGCAGCAACATCATACACATATATTTGCCCAGTAACATGCCCATCCTCATCGGATGTTTCTTCCCAATGTCCCGCAGCATAAATTGCTGCAGCTTCTGCCCCATATTGTGTTACCATACGTTGAAAGTCAGATACCAATGAATCTGCTTGTCCCAGAAGACTCCCAATTCTTGAAATCTTATCTTCAATATTTCGCAAATATTGATCAACTTTCTTTTTCCATTCTGAAATTTCATTTTTTTGAAAGTAAGCAAGATTTTTTATCTCGGAGTAGGTGGTACTTAATGTTGATTTATATTTCGTAACAGCGGATATTTTTGCCTGTATTTCTGACATTCCTACTCCAGCAACACTTGAATCCTAACCTGTGTTCCTTCTATAAAATTATCAACTGTAGTACCAACACTTTTATCCAGTTTTTCAGTTTCAGAGAATAATTGAAATGAAGATTCACATAGTATCTCACAATCATTTACTAATGCTAATAACTCAAAATTAATGTGTGAGTATTTTTTACTTACCGAGTCTCTCCATGAATGATTAACAGTATTGGTTGCATTCTCTAATTCCCCTTTATAGGCTCCAAAATATCCCGACATTATTGAATACCTCCTCTACCAATCTTCTTATTTTCTTCAATTAGTTCTGCCAATTTATCTAAATAGTCTGGAAAGTCTGACGTTTGTTCAATTAATTGTTTTATCTTTGCGTATTGTATTCTAACAGCTTCAAAAAGCGCACTGTATGTTGAATCGTCCCAGTCACTTCGGATTACAGAAATGCTACGCAAATACTCCTCAATAATAAATGATTGATCTGCATGATTTTTTCGGATTGCTGCAGCAATAGCACGTAAAGCCTCTGCATTTGTTATAATGGTCATTTTGTTTTCCACCAATTATGTCTCTAGATATCTCCGAATCCAGTCTATCTCTTTGCCACAGAAATCATTTATCCTATTTAGGTTTGCAATAATCTCTGCAATGCTTTGTGAAATCTCATTAGATACTTCTAAGTATTTTAGCACATGATCATCATTCCATTCTGCTAACAATGGATCTATGTTGTTTATCATAAATCTCAAATTTGCAGCCAATAACTCACTTGTATCATTTGTTTTGTTCTTTGCATTTATTACAACTAATTCTCCACCTACACTTACGTCCATAATTAATCAACTCTGTATGTTTTATTTTCAGCAACTAATTCTGCTTTCTTTTCAATTCTTTTAGCTAAGGTGTCACTACTATTAGCCAAACTAGAAACAGTTTGAACCAATAATTGTGATGATTTCATAAAATCATCATAATGTTCATCACACCATTTTCCACAAATATTATTTGAATTGTTGAAATTAGCAATTGCATCTGCCATATCTCTGGAATATACATTAATTGCTTCTTTTGTTGAATTCAATGCCGATAATGTTACTCTAATGCTAGTCATGTTTATCACCTAACTCATGTTTATCTTTTAATTCATTCCTCAATTCAAGCAACCATTTTTCATCAGTTTTTGAATCATATCTGTACGGCTTGAATTTGTATAACTCACCATTCAAATATGAGAAGGCTATTCCTTCTTTATTTAAACTATTGACTCCTTTATAGGTGTCCAATACATTGGTTAATGTTGCCGGCGATACACCTTTAAGTATGATTTTATTGCTGCATTCTCTTAATTCACTCATAATTTCACGAACACTCTGAGGTGAATCCATCGAAACTACAAAATGTATTCCAACATCAGATCCACGCATGAATAATTCTTTAAACATTTCATTGAATGTGGATTTTTCAGAGAATCCCATAATAGCTGAAGGGGAGGGAGAGGCAATATACTGTGCAAGAGCAGCAGGCATATCTCCGGATGATTTTGATATTGATTGATCTGTAGATCTATTCTCCTTAACATAAGGCTTATTGATCTCAATCATATTATTACTTCTAAATAACTCGATAAATGCCTGAAGTTTATGTATAAATATAAAGACTGGTGAATATGACTGCTGTATATTTGATGAACGTTCTTTCCTTATCAAATAGAGTTTTCTCATAATTTCAATCAGTTCATCCGCTGATTTCAACTCAGAGATATGATCCTTAAACAACTCTGGTAAAACATAATAAAGGTCACGCGGATCTTCTGGATCTTTGTATTCACCATTAATATAATAGATATTTTGAGAATTTGTTGGACTGCTATTTACATTATCAATAATTACCGATAAGAGTGCATATCCTATGATATCACGTATTTCACTCATATTAGATCCTGCTAACCAAATATTAGCTCTTGATTGACGAAGACCCAAATTAATCTCAAATGATTTACCTGTAATGTAATCTTGTCCTAAGTTTAACGAATAAAACAAGGATAATTTAGAATTGGGCTGTGAGCAATTGCTCCATGTAGTATACTTAGTCTCGCATTTATTTGGTAATGGGGTCTCATCGTTACCAACAATAAACAGTGGCTCTCTCACACCCCAAGATTCGGTCACTTGCTCCCATTTTTTGTTTATTTCGGATGTGAATGAATATCTGTCCTCGGAATTATATGCATAAGCAACTCTGAATTCAATATTATCACCAGCGGTCCTGATATCAGAAATGATAGCTAGTCCTTTTTCAGGACGATTTAGATTTTGTATTTTCTTAGGATCGATATTAATATCACTTGCATCTTCTGGATTATTCAAACGAAGAGAGACTCTGTTTCCAATCTGGCTCAGAATTTTATCCTTCAATCCAGGTACTTTAGGAACATTTTGAGATGCCCAGAGAATACTTATTCCAAAAGCACGCCCTTTCTTAAATAATTCACTTAAGATATCAATTGCTTCCTGTCCCAGTTTGTCATCTCTCTCAAATAACTCCTGTACTTCATCGATTAATATTAGGAGTCTCGCAATTTTTTCATCAGGATATTTCCGTCTAAATTGTACAATGTCTTCAACACTATGTTCTCTAAACAAATTTTCTCTGAATCTTAACTCCTTTCTTACGTTAGAGAGAATTGCCACCCCATCTTCAGGCTCACTTGTAAGGCCTGTTAATTTAATATGAGGTAACTGCCGGCTTATATCCTTATTTGCCTCATAAAATTTAAATTCCACGCCCCCTTTGAAATCAACAAGATATATCTGGAGATCATCTGGGCTATATTTATAACACGCACTCATTATCATGGTGTGTAATAAATTTGATTTACCAGAGCCAGTTCCCCCTATAACTACAGCATGTGCTGATCCTTCTCCTGTCGCATCAAACAAAATATTCTGAAGTTCACCCCCACGTTTGCCAATTGGCAGATCAATTACCTCAGAAACCGGCAATATTGAATTCCTATCATCCAATTTGTCGATTTCATTAAACATATCTTTCAAAGGTATAACAACACGCAGACCTTCCTTTGCCTTCTTTGTAAGTAGTGTGATAATTTTTGGGAGAAGTTCATATGAGATTTCATAATTAGGCAGATAACGATGATCTATAGATGTGGATGTGGTAAAATCATTGCCATTTTTGTTGATTACTAAGGCTGATTGACTCAGTTTTTTAACCATTTGATTGTAGTCTTCTTCTTTGACACCAATAGGTAAATCACAGGATGTATTATTTACAATAAATGTAAAAATTCCAGAGCGATTTCCATTTTCCATCAATTTCAATAATCTATTGTTTTCTTCTTCCTTCACTCCTTTTGGATAATTCAAAAGGACTAATAATGTAGCACTTTGCGGATTCGATTCTGCGATTATATTATATTGGTAAAAGTCTTCACAATCATTAAAACTTAGTTTGTTGTCAAAAATATCATGCATCGTCTTCTCCAGATTCATCAAAACCTCACCAAGACTCCGCGCTTCTCTGACAATACCATCACATAGTATTCGATTATTAATTGCAGTTAATTTTGTATATTTAGAAAATTCGCCTTTGTCATCTACATCAACTAAACAGAGATTCAATCTCCCAGCAGGGAAAGCAAGTAAGAATTGAATAATTATCTGATGAATGAAATTGAAGGTATCTGGCTCAAATTTCATTTCATGGATGTTAAGCCATATATTCCCATTATGTTTTAAATCCAATACCAATGGAACATTCAATTTACCATCTGCAACATATGAATTTAAAAGTGGGCTCTCTTTGATTAATGCCAGATATCTTGGATTTTCAGTTACATTTACTGATAATTTACCAATTGTTATTGCTTTTGAAAAGTTTTCAGACCCGCATATCAGATCTGATTGAAAATCAACCCCTTCTTGTTCAATATTTGTAAATGTAGATTTATTAAGTTCTGGTGTTTCTTTGATTAATGAGTCATTTATTGCCGAACTTTTTTCAGAATTAATCGCAGATGTTTCTTCATCTATCCACATTTCTTTAGATTGATCAATGTATTGGAAATAGGTATTCACATTCATAATATTTTTGAACGTTTTTTCTATATCCAATAGAATACGTTTAGCCCTAATTATCTCAGAAAATAACGATGATAATTTATCTTTATCAGGTCGACTATCTATATCTTTAACAGTGATTTTTGAGGATTTTAAATCATATAATGATTCAGTATCACCTTTTTTTACAAGAATAGTATCCTCTAAAATTTTAACGTTAAGTGGAGGATTTACTATATCAAAAGAAATCAAATTCAATTCTTTTTGTATTTGATTGATTTTAGTTACAATATTATAAAGATTTTCCTTTTCAAGGATTAATTTTGATGTTTCATCTTCACATGATGATAATTGTGAATCATAATCATGCATATTCAAATTATTTTTACATTTTAGTAGAATATCCTGGTTATTACCAGTTGTTTTGGAGAGAAGATCATTCAGGTATTTATCAAGAGATGTTAGATCGTTTTGAATTTGCATATTCAGTTTATTTTGCATTTCATTTTTCAAATTCGCAGACTCGATCTCAACTTCCTTTATATTTTCTGATAACAATTCATCATTATAGTCAATAATTTCAACAACTGTATTTAGTCTGTTGTTGATTTCATTACATAATTCTAAAACACATCCAATTTCCATAATTATCTCCTTTTGTTTAAGTCAGATGTAAATTGATTAAACTTGCATACTAAAGTATAACATTTAAACTCAAAATTATCATTCATCAGGTTCATCCTCACCACACATACTATCATGAGAATTCATAATATTTGATCTGTTAATTATAGCGTCATCGCCAATAATTGTTCCAGAAAATTTATCATTTATCTCATCATTATGTAAATTAGTTATTTTTGACCTGTTTATTATTGCGTCTTTTCCAATTACTGTGCCGTAATTGTTTCCTGTGATTACTTGAGCATTTTCACCAATATTGTACACTACCTGATTAATGATTCTCGAAAACTCAGGATTGCAGGATTCGTCATGTGTTATGCATACATATTTCTGATCCGTATAGTGGTTAACCAATATTGGAGATACTTGATTGTCTCCAGCAAATATTCGTGCGTTATTTGGTCGGACATTGCCATTAATTGCAGGATATGGTGTTTTTTTATTAAGAGATGCAGCATACACCGTACCTCCCAATATCGATATCTCCCCATTTTCTGCGTGCAGACCTTCGAAGTTACCAACTACAGTAACTTCACCTGATGAGATGCGTATGGAATCATTTGCATAGATGCCAGTATCACATTTTTCAATGAATAATTTCCCATCACCTTGAATTTTTATTTCACCATCAAGTGAATACAGACCAATTATATCTTGCATAGTTTGTGACTTAGAAATATAATTCTTTGAAGATGGTTTCAGTTCTATTGTAAGATCTGCCCCTGCAAAAATAGAGCCGCCATCATAATTATCAAGTGATAAGATTTTTTTTTCAGAGTTCCAATACCATCCATCCCCAGAAATATCTTTTGGACTATATGTCGGAACATAATTTGTTTGATTAATACAGATTACGTCTGGAAGAAATTGGATGCCTGATGATATTGCATATTCGCATGCTGTTGATCGAAACGGGCAGTGAATTAATAAATAATCGCAATTATCAAATGCCCCATTTCCGATAGTAACATCAGGATTTACTATATATATATCTTTAAGATTTACACAATCTGCAAATGCCATATCCCCAATAGATAAAACTGATTTGGGAATATAAATCTCAACTAAACCAGTACAACCAAGAAATGCTTCCTTACCTATATAATTTAATGATTCGGGTAACTCGAGTTTTTTTAGACTCTCGCAATTTGCAAACGAACGTTCACCAATAGAAGTAACAGAATCAGGAATATTAATATCAGTAAGATTTGAACACGCTGAAAACGCTTCATTACCAATTCTTACAACCGAATTTGGAAGGGTTACCTTTTGTAGATGCAAGTAATCACGAAACAATCTTGAGTCAATTTCAGTGACAGCATCCGGGAGTGATATCTCTTTAAGTGTTTGTCTCTGACTTGAATGATCTGAACAGTCAATATTGGTTTTCATATAAGAAAATTCCTATGTTTTTTAGTTAAAATAGAGAGATAAGCTGAGTTAACCATACAAATTACACCACAAAAAATGATTTGAACCACTTCGCAAAACAGATTTCAGGTCTGGTTTTCATGACTACGGGAACAGGTAATTTTTTATTAAACAGCATTATAACTCCAATCGAATAAGTAATCTGTTATTATCTCCTGGACACTTAAATTATATGCCCAAGAATGAGCTTTTCCACCTCAATTCTTACAGAGGCAATACTTTCATCATCTACGCTGAGTGCTTTCATAAGACCCAGGATTTGCGCATAGTCATCAGATGATCCATCTTTTGTTGAGGCGAGAATTTCAGTAACCCGCATTTTTTCGATTTCTGCCGAAACCTCAGTATTCTCACGCTCTTCCAAAAGCTGATGTATATCGACCTGATCGAATACGTTGTGTTTCTGATGTGCCAGGTCTTTCTTTTCCTCTTTTATCCGCAGAAGGTTTGCGACTGC
>JAQVBA010000039.1:6029-11033 GCA_028690555.1 Acholeplasmataceae bacterium | reverse complement strand
TCTGAAGTGTTTGGAATTAAAAAAACGCCAATGTGGTCAATGGTCATCGTGATTAAAGCAAGTATTTTTAATTCCATACGGTTCATTTTTGCACCACCATTCACTCTTATTATATCATTAATAAATGCGTAATCTTAAATGATGAACCATAAAAAAAGAGAGAACTAAATTCTCCTTTTACATGATATCTTTCATTTTTTTAGCAATGATACCAGCAGCTTTCTTAGGCATCAATCTATACAAGCGATCCATCATGACAGAATCGCTTCCTGCTCGTACACGATATTTATTTTGTTCCATACCTTCAATAATAATGATGGCAGCTTCTTCAGGCTTCAACATTTTATATTTTGACGTTTGTTCATTTACAGCCTTAGGTTTATCAACACCAGAATTTTGAGTAATATTGGTTGCAACTCCACCTGGGAAAACAACAGTAACATGTACATTTGTATCCATCAGTTCAGAATGCAATCCTTCAGTCATCAATTTTACAGCAGCTTTGGATGCACCATAAATGGATTGCCCTGGAACAGGTAGAAATCCTCCCATACTAGAAATATTGACAATGTGTCCTTCAGGTCTTTCTAACAAATACGGTAAGAATGATTTAACCATATATAATGTGCCATAAAAATTGATATCCATCACTAACTTAATTTTTTCATATGACAATTCTTTGATGGGAATAAATGGCTGAATAATGCCGGCATTATTGATGATTCCATCAACAGATCCATGATTTTTAATCACTTGACCCGGGAGGGCTTCAACTTCCTCTCTATTGGTCAAATTAAGTGGATAAATCGATAATCTATCTCCTGCATTTGCCTTTTTCACTAATTCATTTAAAGCTTTTTCATTTAAATCAACTGCTGCTACAGTTGCTCCTTTGGATAAAAGGTTCATCACAAGGGCACTCCCAATACCCCCAGCTGCACCTGTTACCACGATGACTTTGTTCATCACTTTCATAAGTATTTCCTCCTTTTTAGTGTGTTCATACACAAATTGAGTTAATCACTTAATTCAAAGGTGACTGTTTTCATCAATTAACTTTATTTTATCTTATCATATTATTTTTATACTACAAAAAAATTTTTACATGCTACCATTCAATATAACGTGAATTAAAATGAACAAAAAAGAAATTGGGGCGATTATTCGATGGGCTTTAAACATCCACTTTTCTTTTTTTATTGAAAATAACATACCAAAAAGTCCTGTTAAAATAATGGATACTAAAGCAAGAAGCCCTGTAATTCTTAAGTTTGATCCACTAATAGCAATAATCATGTGTGTTAATGCTGATAATATCGTTAACACACCAAAAATTCTGTGCTTTGATGCGATAAATTTAACCAATGATAAATTGGTATAGCGCGTTGCCATGTTCATCGCAGCACATATAGCAAAAATAACTGTAAGAACACCTGTAATTAGTAACATATGTTTCTCCTTTTTTTAATGTTTCCTCTATTATACTTTAATTTACTAAAAATATTTAAATATTTAGTGGTGTTTAACAATCACAATTGATAAAGAGGAGTCTTTCATGTCTTTTGAATATGTCATTTTGATCAAAGTAAGTCTCAATTTGAGTTTTTGTACAAAAAAAGGCACAATTCCATAAAGGAATATGCGCCAATTGTATGATTACTAATTTTAGAAAGTCCGATTGTATTTACTGCTTTTCGATATTTAAAGCCTATACTTATACAAGTTTTGCTCTTAAATGACTCGAGATTGCATCGACAATCAAAACCATAATAATAATCGCTAGCATAATCGTTCCCAAAATATCCCAGTTTGAATTCTCGGCAGCAAGAATCATTGAAGAGCCTAAGCCGCCAGCACCAACGATACCTAAAACGGTAGCCGATCTCACATTAATATCTAAACGATATAAAGTTACAGATGATAAATCTGCTGCTATTTGAGGAATAATGCCATATCTTATTTTTTGATATGTATTAGCCCCAACAGCATCTAAAGCTTCAAGTGGACCTTTATCCATGTTATCAATTGCTTCGGAGAACAATTTTCCGAGCATTCCAATTGAGTGTATACCAATAGTTAATACTCCAGTTAAAGCGTTCATACCAAAACCTTTAACAATGACGAGCGCTAAAACTACTTCTGGAAATACTCTAATAATGACAAGGATGGTTTCTCCTATTTTCGCAAATTTTGAGCCAACAACATTTTTAGCAGCAATAAAGCTAAATGGTAAAGCTAAGATTGCACCAATAAGTGTTCCTAAAAACCCAATTGCTAAAGTCTCAAGTGTTAGAAAGACAACGCCTTCTTGAAAACTATAGACACCTCTTCCAAACAAAAAGTCAATATTTAAATCAGCCATTTGCGTAACCATAATTCTAATGGTAATCCCAATCGAATTAAATCTAAGCATGTTAATGGATGATCCTTTGAAACTAAATATGACTGCAATTAAAACAATCAATGTGAAAATTGAGTTAATAATCCATGTTTTAGGTTTATTTTTAAGTACTTTTTCGAGGTTTGTCATTGTAATTTACCTCGCAAGTAGTTAGACATAAATTGAACTGCTAGTATGACAAAGAATAGTAAAATGACAGTGGCACCAACGCGATCATAGTTATAAAGGATATTATCCTTAATGACCATACCAATACCACCAGCACCAACATACCCTAAGACGGCAGATGCTCTAACATTAATTTCAAAAATATAAATTAAGTAACTTAAAAATACGGGAAATATTTGTGGAAAAACAGCATATCTAAATGCTTGTGTTTTTGTTGCACCTGATGATTCAAGTGCTTCAAAAGGACTCATATCAACGGTTTCTATGACTTCATATAACATTTTACTCATAATACCAAATGTAAATAGAGTAATCGCTATAAGCCCTGAAAGCACACCGATACCCACAAAATATACAGCAACAACTGCCAATATCATGGCGGGAATGGTACGTATAAGATTCATAAAAAAGCGAATGGGTAAGTAAACAAATTTACTTTTAAAAATATTTTTAGCAGCTAAGATTGCCACTGGAACAGCCATTAAAGATCCAATAATTGTTCCTGCTAGAGACATTTCAAGTGTGCTGACTAATGGTTCCCAAAGTGTAAAGACAAAACCAAAATAATCCCCCCATGTTCGTTCTCCCTTAGGAGTAAACATTTTTTCGAGGATTACACCAAGTTCGCTAAGATTAATCAGTGAGGGTTCAAAACGGATGAAAAATGAAAACGTAACAATCAGTATGAGTAGAACACCTAAAATGATCCACACTTTATTAAAAGGCTTTGTAATGCTAGATCCGCTTTTTAATGTAAATTTAGTCATTCTATTCACCTAGCACTTCATCATGCTTGAGTGAGCGACCATAAATTTGAACAAGCATTTCATCATTAATATCTGTTGAAGGTCCATCGTAAACGACTTCCCCATTTTTTATACCAATTATGCGGGTTGCATATTTCAAAGCCAAATCAACATGGTGCATGTTGGCAATAATTGTGATTTTAAAATCACGGTTAATTCGAGCGAAATCGTCCATCACTTGAACGGTTGTAATCGGGTCAAGTGAAGCAACAGGTTCATCAGCTAAAATGATTTTTGGCTTTTGAGCAAGTGCACGAGCAAGTGCCACACGTTGCATCTGACCACCTGATAGCTGATCTGCTCTTGAGAATGCCTTCTCAAGAATTCCCATTGTTTCTAAGGATTCTAAAGCTAAAATTTTGTCTTCTTTAGGAAATAGTCCAAATAATGTTTTAAAGGTAGGATGATATGCCACCCTACCTGTTAAAACGTTATTAAATACTGACATGCGCTTAACGAGGTTAAAAGATTGGAAAATCATGCCGATGCTTCGACGAAGCATTCGCAAATCTTTCCCTTTAATTGAAGAAATCTCAATATCATCAATAAAGAGTTTTCCTTCTGTTATTGCATGCATTTTATTAATTGATCTTAATAATGTTGATTTACCTGCACCAGATAAACCAATGATTGCTACAAATTCACCATCACCGATTTCTAAATTGACACCTTTTAGTGCTTGTACACCATTAGGATACGTTTTTCCAACATTTTCAAATTTAATCATGTGATAGTTCCTTTAGTTTTAATTATTCGTTTTCTGGATGTAAGAATTTATAAAGTTCTCTTTCTCCATCATAATCTTCATCTTCTGCTTTTAAATAACCAGAGTGGTTATAGATTTGTAATGCTGCATAACCTTCGTCAGTTGCAATCACTGCCATGAAAGCATCAGCTAAAGCATCGCGTAATCCGTCTGATAATGATGAGATTGTAGAAATCGTGTCATTATAAATACCAGTAGTTAATGCAACAACCTTAGTTGCAGCAATAACATCTTTATAATCAGTTAAGCCATTAGTTTCTAACCAACCAGCATATGCAGTTGCATGGAATCTAGCATCAAAGAATGTAAATGCTGCATCTACTTCACCATTGAGTAGTGCTAATACTGCATTTTGGTGACCACCAACAACAGTTGATTTAACTTCACCATTTGCTGCATTTGGTGTACCAGTTACAAACTCCATACCATTTTGTGAAAGTAGGAATGATGGATAAATATAACCAGAACCTGATGTTGCAGATTGAGTTGCAACGTTCTTACCTTTTAGTTCGTCTAATCCATTTGTTTGATATGCTGCATAGTCTTCATTACGAACAAGTAACATCGAATAGTAAGAAGAAACCTTATGAGCGCTATTTGTTGAAGCATCATAGCCAGCTGTGTTAGCATTAGCAACAATTTGGTCTAAATCTTCAATAATAACACCGTTTGAAACTTGTGCATTATATGCATTACGCACTGAAGTTAATAGAACATCAACTTTACCTGGGTATTCAACTGTAGTAAACGCATATTGTTGTGCAGTTAAGAACCCAACATGCACTTGTCCTGAAGCCATTGCTTCAATAACTGATGCATAAGATGTACCAACAGAGATGTTAACGTTAATCTCATATCCAGCA
>JAQVBA010000039.1:0-5929 GCA_028690555.1 Acholeplasmataceae bacterium | reverse complement strand
TCTTCACTTCTTGTTACAGATACAATATCCTTTTCTTTTTGTATCAGTGCGTCGTAAGTATCAAATCTTTCATGTGATACTAAAAAGTAGGCATGAGAGTCACT
Organism: Acholeplasmataceae bacterium; assembly: GCA_028690555.1. Classification (GTDB taxonomy): domain Bacteria; phylum Bacillota_I; class Bacilli_A; order Acholeplasmatales; family Acholeplasmataceae; genus UBA6181. The sequence goes on along the minus strand of JAQVBA010000039.1, from coordinate 5,825 downwards.
AATTAAGCTATATCCACCCATCGATGTTGTGTCCGCATATTGTTTACTCATGCCACCATCAATCGAGTAAATCCGATGATTACCTAAAATGACTTGATCGCCTTTTGTAATATCCATTGGCACATGACCATTTACGATTTTTGAACGTTGAAAATCTAAACCAAATTCCTTATAAATCTTTTTCAAAGACACTTCTTCTACTCTATTTTTATAATAAGGATTATTTAATTCTTTTCTTAAGGCTTTATCGGCAATAAAATAACGTTCAAAAGTCTTCATCGTATGTTTTCCAAAGAGTGGACTCGTTGAACCTTGCCATAAATACATAAAAATGTCTTTGTCATGGTTTGGTGTATATCGATTTAAATATGCTTGTCTAATTTTTTGTTCACAAATATCAAATAAAGCTTTTCCTTTATAAAATAAACCATCAAACTCCTGAGCCATAAATGAGCCATCAGCGTTCATCGGAATAACCGCATGAAATAAAAGATTTCCGTTATATTTCAAATACATTGAGCCTTTTTGAATTAAATATTTTGCGTGTTTTTGAAGCATTTCATTATGTAAAAATAATTGAGTAAGATGATTGATTACATCGTGCTCTTCATCTGTTAATTGATATGGGTTATTTTGATCAATGGTGGGAAAATAGCTATCTAGTAGTGGATATGTCATACCATCAATTGATATTGTTTGATTTTTTAAATCGAGTTTATCGAGTAAAAGCCGATCATCAAGTTTGAAATTAGGATTACGTTCAATCACACCTTTTTCTAATTTAAATTGAATGATTGAAATTGCTTTATGAATTTTTGCCATAAAATTCAAATCTTCTTCATTGGTGACATCTTGATTCTTTGGAACAAATTCTTTGCATAAATCATCACGATAATACTTATGAGCAAATCTGGCAAGAGGTAGCATGCTAATCCCATATCCATCTTCTAAATAATCAAGATTGCTATATCTCGCGGCGATACGAATCACATTAGCAACCATCACTTCAGAACCACTTGCAGCCCCTAAAAAGATAATGTCGTGATTTCCCCATTGAATATCTACATTTTTCTTCGGCATTAATTTTTCCATGATAAGATGCGGTTTTGGTCCACGATCAAATATATCACCTACAATATGTAAGCGATCAATCGCCATATTTCGAATAAAACGACTGATTTCAACAATAAATTTTTTCTCTCTCTTTGTTGCAAAAATTGAATCGATGATTGCTTGATAATATCTTTCTTTATCTTCATGATCTGAAGATTCATAAAGCAATTCAGTGATGATATATCCGAATTCTTTCGGAAGAGCTTTTGAGACTTTGCTCTTTGTATATTTTGTAATAATATATTTTGATAATTGAACCATTTGGTATAACGTTTTTCTGACGAGTTTGTGAAAATCATTGGGATCTAATTTTGATTGATATTTATTCAACATATCCGTTGGATAGTAAATGAAAAAGGACAGTCGGCTCCGATTGTCTTCGGATTCCTCTGGGAATACAATATCGATCTTTTCTTTGATAATTCCTGACGCATTTTTTAAATAATGATTAAATGCATCATATTCTCCATGAATATCCGTAATAAAAATCTCTGTACCTTTCGGAAGATTTAGGATTGCACTCAGATTAATAATTTCACTACTTGCATGTTGTACCGTTGGAAAATCTTGACTGAGTAGTTCAAGATATTTTTTTTCATAAATCATATAATTCCCTCATTTCATCGGATATTGTTAACTCTATTTTACATGAATTTTTGGCTTTCTTCCTTTCATTTTGGACATAAAGAAAAGAAAGATGGATATTATGTCATCTTTCGTGTTTGTTTCGTATGAGTTTGATGATAGTCATTTGATCTTTTTGTTCAAAGACCACATTATCTAATAATCGAGGTGCAATTTCTAAATCAGTGTTGCCCATGAGAGTCCATCCATAAGCTTCAATTTCTTCATCACGACCATATTTCATTTTATCTTTTAAATCAATTAAGATCTCTTGATTAATCGATTCAATCTGAAAAATGATGATATAAGATTCCTCATGATGATGAACTTTTACATCAAATAATTGAATGTTATGTTTTAACAAATAATGCGTCATTTCTCCAACAATTTTTGCAATTTTTTCTTCTTCTTTTCTATCCACGACGAACCTCCCTAGTATGAATAATTAAATCAAATATAGGTACAGTGATTGCTGCAATAAAACCAGCAGCAAATCCGTTATTATAAAGATCAAAGCCACCTTGGAAAGATAAGGCAAATGGAACAATTAACAAATGTAAGAATCCCGCAACCATCCCAGGGATAAGCCCATATTGACCAGCTACAGGTGCTAATCCTGTCACAAAGAGTAATGCGAGTTTTGTTCCTTCACCAACGAGTGAAGGATCAACAAACATAAAGAGCTAATATGCAATAATTCCACCTAAGACCACAGGAATACTATTAAATGGATGTTTCCCAAAAGCAGCAAATCCCATCACTGTAAATATTGCTCCCGTCATCGGCCCACTAATCTGAATTTTCATAACAAGCACTAAGACTAATGATAATAGTCCCATAATTCCAATATTAAGAAGTGTTGTCCCAATCCCATGATCTCTATAAAAATCTGTGACAAGTCTTCCTGGTGATTTTAATAGATTGGGATAGTTTTTCCAAGGTTTTTTGTCATAAATAAAACTGATGAGGATAAATAAAAGGCTTAAAACTAATAATCCAAAAAATAATATCCAATGATAATCATAAGTGATGATGAAATTTGTTTTAACTTTATGTCCAAAACCATGCATGATTGCAGTTCCAACCATCGCGATGACACCCATCGAAAATCCAGTACTATAAAGATTATAACCTTGATGGAATCTTAATGCATGAGTATTAGATGCAGGTAATATAAATCCAATCAATGCTCCAAAAATAATAGCAAGCGGTAGACCTATATATAATTCCAAACCGATACCAAAGGTAATGTAACTAACGATGGGTGATATACCCGTTGATAACAATAAAACAATAATATGATTTTTATACTCCGTTTTGGTTGCTTTTGCATATAGATAAACCCCTAAATACATAGGTAATGCATTTAACACATTCTTACCAAAAAATGAAAATCCAACGATAGTCATTAATACAGCTAGAATAGGACCTGTAAAATGCAATTTAAGCGATTTAATCAAGATATAATTAAATAAGAGCGTTGTTAAAACGTTAAAAAGCGTTGCGGCTAGTCCTCCAACAGCTAAATAATCAGTTAAAAGAATGGATGGACTAATTAATATCTTCCAATAACCAGTAAACATCTGATTCAATGGTTCAAGCCAAGATATCGATAAAAACGCGATTAAAAATAGTAATGCGATGATGTATTTTTGTTTATAGATTCTTAAATGATTCATAATGATTTCCTTTTTTAGCATCTAAATCATTATAACATGGTGTTCTTTGATTTTAGACTTTCTACATTACTTGATTTGTGTGATAAATTAAATTATAAGTTTTTTATAAAGTGGAAAATCATAAGTCTTTATGACTTTTAGAGCCCTAAGTGTATTAAATCTTCCAAATTTTTCATCTTCCAATTGAAAATGTATAATCCCAGATATTTTTGAACCTTTTTTTAAATATGGACCATGCATCATGAACTTCAAATGATTTAAGGCATTACCCATTCGATGATCAAATGGATAATTCTTATTCGAAAAATACTCGAGCGCTCTTAAAAAATCATATTTCCATCTTGGAGGATAATGAACATTAGACATATGTTTATCAATGGGTCCATCTAGAGATGATTTTAAATATAGATGTCGGTTGAGTAAGCAATTTTCACCTTCTTTAATCTTTTGCTTAATCTCATCAATTCTGTATTGGTATTGATTCATCACATACTCATTTAATCCTTCAAGTATCGATAAGGTCGTATGGACTGAAGAAATTTTAGGGTTTTTGAACTCCCAAGTACAATTCCATCCACCATCTAAAAACTGGTGCTCTAAAATATAATCAATCATTTGTTCAATTTTGGGATCTTTAGATTTTCCATAACAAGCTAAACTAAGAAGCATTCCTACAATACACATATCTTGATGACGATTTTTGTTATACATTCCATGATGTTGCCATTCATATTTTAATAAGGTTAATAAAGCATCTTGATAAATTGGGTGATCAAATGATATTTCCATATATTTAAGTTCAAGCATCGTGTAATGCGTGGAAATCCATTTTGGTCCATACACTCCATCACCAAACATGTGACGCTCAAAATGATATAAATCCAAATATCTTTTTATAAATCCCTGATTTTCTTGGATTGGTGATTGATCGGTTAAGTATTTTCTTGTCAAAAAGGAGACAGATTCGTCTCCCCTTAATAACCATTTGATGACATTCATGATTTAACATCAGCTTTCAGTTTTTTTCGAAATAGTTTTCTCTTGATTGCTCTTAAAACAAAGAAAATGATAACAATCGGAGAAGCTATTAGTAATACAACAATGAGCCCCCAAATAAAATTACTTTCTTCATCAACCTCATAAATGTTGAAACTCTGAAAGTCTTCTTCTGTAATAAAGTCGACGAATCCTACTCCAAAATCCATGGTAACTTCCACTTTTTGACCAGCTATGAGTTCAATTGTGTACCCGTAATTATCTGTGATCTCAACGGTTCCATGTGTTAAATAAATCGTGGTATCACCATTATCTTGTATATCAAAATAGACTTCTGTTCCTCGAATACTTGTTACTGCACTTGGTGTCTCAATGATGAAATCATCAGAATAGAGTTCCTTAACTTTGGACATCATGTCTCGAAACATGGCTTTACCTTTAGAAATTCTAAATCGTGCATCTCTTTCATCGGGTAGAACTCTAAATTCAGATAGTCTTTGCATTCTAAAGAAGGGTTCACCGCCCACTTGAGAAAACTCCGATCCAGTACCTAACGATACTTCCAAGAAGTCTGTTTCACCGTCCCCGGTGACTAACATATCTCCGGTTGTAAATGGTTGATTCTTACGAATTCTTCCTGTGGTACAATCTTCATTCTTGAAATATACATTATTTCCTTTTGTATATGTCACACCTGCATGTACTTGAAGCATATTGGTGGTGTCAATTTGATTGGAACATGTCGGTTTGGGTTCTTCACCTGGGTCTTCTCCAGGATCTGTGGTTCCTCCAGGATTATAAGGTCCATCTCCTTCGTAATAAACACCTTCTGCAATGCGTCTTAATCGGCCTTCTTGAACTGATTTTATTGTTGGAAAATTAAAACCCTCATCCACAGAAAGTTCTGCGTAAATATAATATTTGAAATCACCTGCTTCGTTATCAAAATATGTACTTGATCTAATGGATATTAAATGATCACCAACTTCTTGGTAACTCCATCTTAAATCAAAACTGGGAGCATCACCCGCAGCTAAATTATATTCAGCAAAAGTTTCTGAATGCCATTGCGGATAACTATTGTATGGTGGATTTTCCAAATCAACAAAATTCTCATAGAGCACACCGTTAAATTCTACTCGGAGATTAAAGGTAGTTTCAGACGTAAATCCGCGTTTATAAAAAATGACAGTAATTGGATCTGGAAATGGAAGTCCATATGTTGATGAATCTTTTAATATATTATCCAATGTCCCATAATAAGTACCTGCAGCTTCATCGCCATCATACTCTTCTGCTTGAACCTCAAAAGATATTAAAAAAAGAGAGGTTAATAGAATTAATCCCAAAATCATCATTCGACGCATAAAAATCACTCCTTATGACTGCATTTTATAGTGCAATCATATCATA
>JAQVBA010000038.1 GCA_028690555.1 Acholeplasmataceae bacterium | reverse complement strand
TGCTCAATTTCTTCATAAGTTGCTTCTCCATAAACCACTCCATCATTGACTAACCGATAAGAATTCATAATCCACGTGGATAATGACAAGATGATTGGCAAATCTGTCCTGTTTTCTAAAAATAGGCCTTCCCCATAGTAGAAATCTTGATAATAAGAAATTCCGAGTAAATCTAAAATGGTAGGTGTGATATCGTAATGGGAAGAAATGATATCATGAGCCCCGGGAGTTAACCCGTTTGCGTAGATAAGCATAGGGACACGATTAACATCAAGTTCATAGGTATTGTTTTCAGAATATTTGTCTGTGATTTCAGGACTTGAATAGTTCTTGTGATCGCTATACATCACAATTAATGTATCATCCATTAATTCTTTTTGTTCTAAATCATCGATTAAGATTCCTAATCCCTTATCAAAATCCATTTGTGCAGCCATTAAGGTCAATAGTTCAGTTTCAGCATCCATATATTTTGGATCATTTAATAAGATTTGGTAATATTCATCAAGTTCATCTCGATAATCACCATAAGGACCATGCGAGGTAACCGTAATGACAAATGTGAAAAATGGATTTTCTTGAATTGGCACCATCAAATCTTTCATGTTTTCAAACATTTCAGAATCTTTTGGCCAAAATTCAGTTTCACTAAGTATCATGTCTTCTCTACCATAATAATTTTCAAATCCCAATTGAGGATGCATTTGCTCACGGTTAAAGAAAGTTTTCGTAAAATCATGGAATGAGTTTGTCGAATATCCTCTTTCTTTTAAGATAGCTGGAATAGCATTTTGAAATGTGTTTTCTCCATACGTGTACATATAATTATCCGATAAGAAATACATCATCGATGTTAAAGACTTAAACTCGGCATCGTATGTATAATTGCTTTTAGCAGCAGAAAAGAAGTTTGTGAAGTAAACGCTTTGGTCAAGTAAGCGATAATAGTTTGGCGTATACTCTCTTGAATATGCATATTCTTCACATGTTTCACACATAATAAAGATGACATTTTTTCCTTCAAACATGCCAAAATAAGGTGATGTTTGAGCAACTGTAAATGTTGTTTCATCAATGATATCTTGTTTATACTCTTCTTCAATTGCATCAGGGATGATTAACGAAGATGTGTATAAAGAAATGTCTTGCACGTGATAAGTAACTGATCCAAAGTTTTCGATAAATCGTACTTTATCGTTAGGATAATCTAAGATGGTATGTTCGTAATCATTAATGAAGAGTGTAGTTGCAAGTAATCCTAAAACCGAGATGAAGAGATTAATCATATTCAAACGCAATTGTTTTTTACGATTGATCATTTGTTCTTTAAAAATAATTTTCTTTAAAACTATCGCGCCAATTGTGATAAAAACAACAATTAATAACCATCCATATAACGGAAATACTTCCAAAGGACTATATTTTAATCCGATTGCCATTGTATCTCTAAATGATTCTATAAGCATTGCAACAGATGTGATATCTTTTTTATAAAAATAAAGTGTACTATCGGTGATAAAAAATGTGAATGCAATCAATATGGTTGTAAGTTCTAATATATAACGCCACAGTCTATTTTTAATAAATGAAATTACTGAGATGATGATGGCAATTGTAAATAAGTCAAGTGACCAACGAAGTAATGTCAATGAGAAATTATAGCGTAATAAAAAGAGACCATCTAAACCTAAAATGATGGCGATGATTAATAGGTATTCATATATACGACGATGCTTATTTTCTTTCATGTTTCACTACTCTTTCAAATTTGTCATATTTATTTTATCATAAGATAAAAACAATGATGATTTACCATCACTTTTTAGTCGAGATTAATTTCTTTTTTTATGATTTTGTTTTGCAATAAAATCAGTTTTTCTTTAATAAGTTCAGCAGTATGATAAAAAGCTTCATCGGGCAATCCGGATGGATCATCTAATCCCCAATCCTCACGATGTTTTGTTGGGATAAATGGACATTCCACATTACATCCCATCGTGATTAAAACATCTAATTCTTGAGGCAAATCATCAATTAATTTTGATTTTTGTGTTTGGTTCATATCAATTTGATATAAATCTTTGATAATCCTCACGGCATCTTGATTAATTTGTGGTTTTGTTTCAGTTCCACCGCTATAAGCTTCAAACATATCTGATGCTAAGGTTTTTGTAATAGCTTCTGCCATTTGGCTTCGGCAAGAATTGTGCACACATACAAATGCAATTTTATATTTTTTCATTGTTATCCCTTTCTTTAATCCATTTTTTTATTTCCTCAGTTGAAGCAATTCGTCCAACACATAATACTTTATCATCAATTACAAGTCCTGGCGTAGAAAGAATATTATATTTCATTATTTCTTTATAATCCTCAACTTTTATAACATCATCTTCTCGTTCTAAATCCTTTTCTACTCTCATGACTTGATTATAAAGCACTTTACACTTTTGACATCCGGGTCCTAATATTTTAATGATCATAAGAAACCTCCATTTCTTTAGAAAACCAATGTTTTGATTTGTTTGCTATCTTAACTAAAATAAGCATTATGGGAACTTCTACCAATACTCCAACAATCGTCGCAAGAGCAACTCCTGGATTCAAAGGAAATAAGCTTACTGCTACTGCGACTGCTAATTCAAAGAAATTGCTTGCCCCAATCATACCCGCTGGAGCAGCAACATCATGGGGTAATTTCATTTTTTTAGCACTTAAATAAGCGATGAAGAAAATCAAGAATGTTTGAAGAATTAGAGGTATAGAAATATATAAAATATGAAGTGGGTTATTTATAATTAACTCTGCTTGAAGAGAAAATATAAGAATAAGTGTAAGTAACAAACCAGTAATTGTCACAAAACTAAATTTCGAAATAAATTTTTGATTATAAAAATCTAGACCTTTTTGCTTAATCACCAAATATCTAGTCAATGAAGCAGAAACTAACGGAATGACTACAAACAAGAACACAGAAAGAAATAATGTCATCCATGGTACAACAACTCCGCTTATTCCTAAAAGCAATCCAACAATCGGAACAAAAAGAATTAATATAATCAAGTCATTGGTTGCAACTTGAACAAGTGTATATGCTGGATTACCTCTTGTTAGACTGCTCCAAACAAATACCATCGCAGTACAAGGTGCTGCGCCAAGTAAGACTGCTCCCGCTAGATAATCTTGTTGAAGATTCATAGGAATCAAGTTATTAAAAATAACATAAAAGAATAAATAAGCAATTCCAAACATTGTAAATGGTTTAATCAACCAATTTACGACCCATGTAAGAAACAAACCTTTTGGCTTTTTACCAACATTTTTAATCGAAGTGAAATCAATCTTAAGCATCATTGGATAAATCATAATCCAAATGAGAATGCCTATAGGAATATTAACGGCAGCAATCTCAAATTGATTCAAAAATGATGGAACAACGGGTAAATAAGTACCTACTATGATACCAATTGCCATACAGATGAGAACAAAAATAGTGAGGTATTTCTCAAAGAAAGATATTTTCATATTTAAATACTCTTTTGTATAAGCTCTATGATTTCTTCTTTTGTACAAACTTTCCCATAAGAAACTACTTTTTGGTTAATAACTAGTCCTGGAGTTCTCATCAAATTGTATTTTGAAATCTCCATAAAATCAGTGACGTAATCAATTTCAGCTTCTATTTTTAAAACAAAAACAGCTTCTTTTGCATTTTCATACAATCTTTTGCAATTTTGACAACCTGAACCTAAAACCTTAATATTCATGACACTTCTCCTTTAGATAAATAAATAGCTAAATCCGTTAAACAAATATCCCATAATAATTATTCCTACTGTAACAATCCCTACAAATGTAAGAAGTAATTTTGTTTTTACAACTTTTTTTAGCATAACTAGTGAAGGAAGTGATAACGCTGTAACCGCCATCATAAAAGCTAGAACTGTTCCAATATTGACGCCTTTTAGAACGAGAGCTTCTGCAATAGGTAGTGTTCCGAAAATATCGGCATACATCGGAATTCCTAGTATCGTAGCAATGATCACTGAAAATGGATTTCTATCTCCCAAAATATTTTCAATGAAAGTTTGAGGTATAAATCCATGTATAATAGCTCCAATACCAACTCCAATTAATACATAAAGCCAAACACGATGAATAATCTCTTTCACTTGATCAAAACTATATGAGACTCTATCTTTTTTAGTCATTACTGAAAGATCACATTCTTCATTATTTTCATTAATGCTTTGTATATTCTCCATGACAAACGATTCAACATATTTCTCCATTTTAAATAAGCTGATCATACTTCCACCAAAAACAGCAATTATAAGCCCAACAATAACATAGGCGATCGCAATCTTCCAATTGAAGATACTTGCAAGTAAAATTACTGATGCAAGGTCAACTAATGGAGATGATATGAGAAATGAGAAAGTCACACCCAAAGGTAATCCAGCTTTTGTAAACCCTATAAAAATAGGTATCGATGAACATGAACAAAATGGTGTCACAGTACCAAGTAGAGCTCCGATGGTATTTGCACCAATACCTCTATGTTTAGATAATATTTTACGCGTTCTTTCGGGTGAGAAATAGGATTGGATATATGAAGCAATAAATATCAGGATTGATAGTAGGATAAAAATCTTAATGACATCATATACAAAAAACGATAAACTTTCAAAAAGCATCGAATCTTTATCAATCTTAATAACATCGCCAAAAAGCCATCGAACAATATCATCAAGCCATTTCATTTTTAAAAACTGATCGTTGATAAATGAAAAAAACGACTTTATAAATTGCATGTATGATCACCATTCTTTAAATTCGTTAAATACTGAATCAATTCATCAATTTTTTCATGATTAACATGATGTTTTACCCAAGTACCTTCCTTATAGGCTTGGGTGATGCCTGCATCTGTTAATATTCTTAAATGGTACGACAAAGTAGGCTGAGTAATGGGTAGCTTATCAATTAAGGTACAGCCACATGTTTCACCTTGAATGAGTAATTTCAAAATGGTTAAACGATTATCATCAGATAACGCTTTAAATAGGCTTGCATAATCTTTATTCATGTTACACCTCGATATATTGATACTTGTCTATATTTATATTCATCTATATATTAACAAACAAATCCCAATCTTTCAAGACTTATTATTGAATGATTAGTCTTTTTACTTAGTATTTACAAAAGTGTTAATTAATGATTTTGAGTAGCAAAATCTTTGAGTCTCAAACCTTTTTAACTTATAATGTATTCATGCAATATATAAAAAGGAGATTTTTATGAAAAAATCATTACTCTTACTAACCTTATTATTATCCATATTTATCTTAAGTTCATGTAAACCAAATGATGGTGTTTTACGTGTTGGCATGGATCTGAAATATCCACCTTTTGAAACGGTTGACCTAAGTAACAATCCAGAAGGTATTTCAGTGGATGTTGCTTATGCACTCGGTGAATATTTGGGCCGTGAAGTCGAAATCATTAACACTGACTTTAGTTCAATAATTCCTGCAATTCAATCTGGTGAAATTGATATAGCAATCGCGTCTATGAGTATTACTGAAGAGCGTTTAGAGGTTGTTGATTTTTCAAATCCTTACTTCTATTTCAAAATCATTTCACTTGTAAATCAGAATTTTGCAACTGAAAACGGCTTAACTGGTAATTCAACTGTTGAAGATTTATTAGCGATTGATGGTGCAAAATTTGTGGGTATTGCTTCTCAAGTCTCTTCATCCATTCCTGAAGGTTATGGAAAGGATGTTATCCAAGCCACTGATTTAGGGACTGCTGTTGAAGAAGTTGCGCAAGGAACAGCAGATATTTTACTCATGAGTGCAAATCCTGTCGTTGATGGTTATAAAGCAAATCCAGATACAACGTTAGTCGTATGGGACTCATTTGTCGCAAGTCCAATTGGAATGGCGGTTAAGAAAGGAAATACTGAACTACTTGAACAAGCAAATCAGTTTATCGAATCGATGAGTCAAGCTGGTGGTTTATATGACATCTTAGCGACTAAATGGAATCCAATCTTACTTGAAAATCTAGGAAAAGGATTAGATTTTTACACGAATGCGTAAGTTTAGAGCGTATTTCCTTGCCATACTGACCGTTCTTGCACTCGTTGTTTTTGTAATCTTTCAACAAGAAGATAATTTTTCATTAGCTTCTTTTAAGCCTTATCAAAATTTAATTGCTTCTGCGATCGGGAATACAATACTTGTATCACTTGTTGCCTTACTTGGAAGTTTAATTTTAGGATTTATATTTTACCTGTTTAGCATTTCCAAAATCAAATATTTAAACGCAATCACTGATGTATTTACTGAAATCATCTATGGTACGCCTTTATTAGTATTAGTTGTTATCACTGCATTTCTAATCGGACCTGCGTTTGGCACCTATAACAGAAATCTCATGGGTTACATCGCGTTAATTATTTATATGACTCCCTATATGAAAAATGTTTACCAGTCTGGGTTTTCAAGTATTTCAAGGGATCAGTATATGACCATGGATTTATTCGGATTTACGCCTTATCAAAGATATCGATATATTATTATTCCTCAAGTGGTTAGAATCTTAATGCCACCGATGATGAATAATTTATCGATGATTATTAAAGGGAGTGCGCTTTTAAATGTATTATCCTATAATGAACTTTACTATGCGATTAGAGTTGCACAATCTCAAACATTCAGATTTGTAGAAGGCTATATTTTGATGTGGGTGCTCTATTTAATGATCACGATTCCACTTTCTCAAGCTGCGAAAGTTGTTGAAAGGAAGTGGGCTTTATGAAAATAAACATCCATCAAGTATCCCATCTTTATGATGTGGAAGTATTACATGATTTATCGCTTTCTCTAGAAGGTTATAAATCGGTTGCAATTATCGGAGTTTCAGGTTCTGGAAAATCGACTTTGATACGTTTATTGTCAGGCTTAGAAAAACCGAGTGCTGGTAAACTTTATGTCAATGATCATTCAGTCGATGAAGAAGCTTATCGTAAAAAAATCGGTTTTGTTTTTCAACATCACAACTTATTTCCCCATTTAACCTTGAAACAAAATATTACACTTGTATTAGAAAAGACTCGTGGCATTGAAAAAAATGAAGCTGAAAACATTGCTTTAAGATACTTATCGATGCTTCACCTTGAAGATCAAGTCAATAAACTCCCCAAAAATGTATCTGGTGGCCAAGCACAACGTGCATCCATTGCGAGAGCTCTATCAGTTAACCCTGATATCATCTTCTTAGATGAGCCAACATCTTCGCTAGATCCCATCTTAACACATGAAGTTTTAACAGCAATAGAGCAGTTAAAAAGTTTAGGAAAAGATTTTATTTTCGTCACACATGTGATGAGTTTTGTTAAAGATTTCGCTGATTATGTCATCTACATGGATAAGGGTGAGATTGCCGAAATGGGGACTCCAGATATTTTAGATTATCCCAAGAGTGAATCTTTAAAAGCTTTTATGGAGAAAGTAAGGTAAATTCATGAATAAATATTTAATTGGCGCATTAGTTGCGAATAAAGCTACGCTTGGTTTTCATTGGATTTATGATTCAACATATTTAGAAGAACTCTCTAAAAAACAAAGTTTACTCTTTCAAAAACAGTCGAAAAAGCATTATGATTGTGCCAAACCGTCATATTTCGTGTATCCAAATGGAAACTATACCACACAAGGAATGATGCTAATATGGCTTTATAAAAGCATGATCAATAACCATTTATTTACAAAAAGTGATTATGAGAATCTTATCTATCAACACTTTAAGCCTGGTGGATTATACAAAGGATATATTGAATCCTATGGTAAAAAATTGGTTTTTGATAGGTTATCTAGTGAACTCAACATTCAAACCACAACTAAAGCTTTAATGGACGATCATCTTGTGGGATTTGTTCCATATCTCGTGACAAAAGAACTTGGGTTAGGAATTGATAAGGCATGGGAGCTTGCATCGATTTTCACTGAAAATGAAGAATATAAAACTTTTTATCTTATGTTTGATTTCATATTAGAAAATATTCATACCACTTCAAAAAAAGACTTATTTGAACAAGCAATTTTTTATTCCCCTATTCGCTACCAAAAAGTCTTAAATGAAGCCATTCAAATCAGAGACACAAAATTATTCATCAATCAACACGCTGGTATAGCTTGTCATCTACCTCAATCTATACCTTTGATATTTCATATGTTGTATCACGGAGAATCGTATGAACAAGTGATCAATTGGAATGCAAAAATTGGTGGTGCTTCCTCAGATCGAGGCCTTTTATTAGGTGCAATCTTGTCACAAGTTTCACCTGTTCCTTCTGACTGGTTGAATAAAATAAGTATCATAAAATGACCGTTATTTGGTCATTTTATATTTATAAAGACTAAAGAAATGTCTATTTATATTCTTTTTTATATCATTTATCATATTGTTTTGAGCATATTATGAAAGTTGATATAATCACCATGTAAATAAAGGGGGTAATGATGAAAATAATTGATTTGAACCAAACGATACTATCTTTAATCCAAGAAGATCCTGAAATCAAAAACATTTTGTTTGAGTTAGGGTTTAAAGATATTATAAAACCAGGAATGCTACAGACCGTGGGTCGAATCATGACGATCTACAAGGGTTCAAAAATGCAATCCATTGATATTCAAATAATTAAAAATGCCTTCATAGAAAAAGGCTATAACATAAAGGAGTAGACCATGAGTGAATTTATTAACAATACCGAACACCGTCAACAATTACTTAAAAAAATAATTAAAGGATTACATGATGGTCTTGATTTAGAAGAGGCGAAAGCTGAATTTAAAAAACATTTTAATACCGTATCAACCGCTGAAATCTCAATGATGGAACAAGCCCTCATTAAAGAAGGTATGGCTGTTGAAGAAGTTCAAAATTTATGTGATGTGCATGCTGCTGTATTTGATGGTTCGATTTCGGATATCCACCCAACAAAAGATCATACAAAAATCAAAGGCCACCCAGTACAAGTTTTCTTAGAAGAAAATCAAAACATCGAAAAACTTATTCAAGATGAAATTGAGCCCTATTTAAATCAAACTGGTAAAACTGCTGAACTTATGCTTCGTATTGGGTTTGAAAGATTATCAGAAATTCATAAGCATTATGCGAGAAAAGAATACCTCTTCTTTCCTCATCTAGAAAAGAAGGGCATTGATGCTCCACCAAAAGTCATGTGGGCAAAAGATGATGAAACAAGAGCAGAAATTAAAGCTGTTTTAAATGAACTTTCAAAAGTTGATCATGATTTAGAAAAAACAAGAGACATGATGAATCAAGCGATTCATGATGTCCGAGAAATGATTTTTAAAGAAGACAATATTTTGATGCCTTTATTACTCGAAGAATTATCATTTTTTGACTGGATCATGATTGATAGTGCTACAGAAGAAATCGGGTATTTTATCAATCCTCCAAAATATAAATGGACCGACAAAGTGAACACTGAAGAGACTATAAGTGAACAACCAGTTAAAGAAATCATTCAAGGTGAAGTTCCGTTCGATGCCGGTTCTCTTTCACCTGAGGTTTTAAATGCCATGTTAAATACCCTTCCATTAGATATGACATTTGTTGATCATGAAGGGCATGTAAAATATTTTACGCAAGGTAAAGAACGTATTTTTGATCGTCCCATCACAATCATTGGACGTCATGTATCGATGTGTCATCCACCTGCAAGTGTGCACATTGTTGAAGAAATCGTTGAAAGTTTTAGATCTGGACGAAAAGATAACGAAGATTTTTGGATTCGCATGAAAGATATGTTTGTCTATATTAGATATTTTGCAGTCAGAAACAAATCTGGTGAATATTTAGGTACATTAGAAGTCACACAAAATATTAAGCCAATTACTGAGTTAGAAGGCGAAAAACGCCTCGTATCCAAGGATTAATGAAGACGATTTATATATTGCTTGGTCATATATTTTTATGTTTAGGTTTGATTGGTATTATATTACCAATTTTACCAACAACACCGTTTCTTTTACTTACTGCCTATTTCTTCGCCAAAGGATCTAAAAGATTTCAACATTGGTTTGAACAAACAAAAATCTATCAAAAACATTTAGAACCCTTTATTCGAACCAAATCAATGACGAGAAAACAAAAATGGACACTCATGATTTTTGTGGATACACTATTAATCATATCCATCATCATTGTCTCAAATCTTTATGTTCGCATTTTCATCATTCTAATCATCATTTTAAAACATCTATACTTTCATACTCAAATAAAAACGACATCGTCATGATGTCGTTTTATTCTAAATAGAATGCTCTAAATTGGTTGATTCCTTCTTCTGTTAATTCTAAAAATTTATCATAGTAATTTTCTATGGATTTATATTTTGAGATAATGGTGTCAAAAAATACATCTAAATATCTTTGATTCACACCACTTAAAGGTTTAATCTTATGGATGATTTCTTCGGATAAACCTTGATTGATTTGACTATTTATGGCATCTTCTAATATCTTAGGGTCAATGGTTAAATATTCATGGATGATTGCATCTTTTTCAAAGTTTAGTAAGCTCATGATGAGAGCACCTACAACTCCTGTTCGATCTTTTCCTGCTGAGCAATGAAACACGAAAGGTTTTCTTTCATGAATCAGTTGTTTGAAAAGAGGTTTCAATACGGGCGATAATGCTAAGTAATCCCGGTAAAGAGATATCATAAATGCTTCAACATCTGAATTTGCAAGTTCCATTAAAAAATCAGTTTGCATTCTTTTTTTTGCTGTTGATTGGCTAATATTAAACCCATAAATTTCAAATTGTGGATGATTGATTTGAATTTGTTGTTCATAAGGATTTCTTAAATCATAGATAGCTTTTATGCCATAATCGATGATTTCTTGAATATCATCAGTTGAAGCTTTTGATAGTTCTCCGCTGCGAAATATCATGTTTGATTTTATCTTTTTTCCTTCTTGATTATATATCCCACTTGCAAGTTGTCGAAAGTTTTTAATGTTCGTCATGCTTCCTCCA
>JAQVBA010000037.1 GCA_028690555.1 Acholeplasmataceae bacterium | reverse complement strand
TTAAGATCAACATTTAGACACGAAGATGTGATTTGTCGTATCGGTGGCGATGAATTTTCAGTGATTGCTCCAAGAGCAACCATTGAAGAACTTGAGGAATATAAAAATCAATGCCGTATGAAACTTGAGGGGATTAAAATTCAAAATCTTCCGATTTCGATTGCCTATGGATATGAACTAAAACACGATGATCAAACATCTATTGATGAGACTATCAAATTATCTGAAAACAATATGTATCGCAGAAAATTATCGGAAGGTAACAGTATAAGAAATCATGCGATTCAAGCCATATTAACCACGCTTACTGAAAAGTATAAAGAAGAAAAGATACATTCACTCAAGGTTGCTGCTTTATGTAAAGCAATTGGTATGAAGATTGGTATTAAAGATGAAAATTTAAAGGAATTAGAGATGGCAGGTATGTATCATGATATTGGTAAAATCTCAATTCCAGATGCGATTTTAAATAAACCAGGCAGACTCACGGATGAAGAATATGAGATCATGAAAACTCATACAGAAGCAGGTTACCAAATTTTGAAAGCTGCAGACCAATATTCAAACTTAGCAGATTATGCATTATCACATCATGAAAGATGGGATGGTAAGGGATACCCCAGAAAACTAAGTGGTGAAGAAATCCCTCTTTTCGCAAGAATTATTGCTTTAGCAGATTCTTTTGAAGCCATGACGGCAGATCGACCATATCGATCCAAAATGGCAAAAGGAGATGCTGTGAAGGAAATTATCCGCCACAGCGGTCAACAATTTGATCCAAATTTAGCAAAAATATTTGTTGAACAAGTGTTAAAAGCTAAATTCGAATAAAAATGCTAGAAATCCTCTAGCATTTTTTATCTTGTATACATTTCTTGATTTTTTAATATCATCATACTAAAATGGTTCTTGGAGGCGATAAGATGTCAAAAACAAAACAATTTAAAACAGAATCAAAAAAACTCTTGCATTTGATGACACACTCAATTTACACGCACAAAGAAATCTTTTTAAGAGAACTCATTTCAAACGCGAGTGATGCCATCGACAAACGTCATTTTTTATCATTGACTGATCAAAATGTACCCTCAGATCAGTACGAAATTTGGTTAACACCTGATGAGCAAAATCGGACACTCACCATTACAGACAATGGGATTGGGTTTACTGAAGAAGAACTCATCAACAATTTAGGAACAATTGCAGAAAGTGGTTCAAAAGCTTTCATGGAAAAAACCGATCAAAAAGATTTAGAAATTATTGGTCAGTTTGGCGTTGGCTTTTATAGTGCGTTCATGGTTGCTAAAGAAGTCGTTGTTGAAACAAAATCACCATATAGTGAAAAAGGATACAGATGGACGTCGGATGGGGAATCTACCTATACGATTGATGAAATCGATAAAGACAACATTGGAACTTCAATCATTTTATACTTAAGAGATAATGATGAAGAAAAGGAAGAAAATTTCTCTGAATTCACTAAAGCGTATCAATTAAGATCACTTGTTAAAAAATATAGTGATTATGTCAGATATCCGATTAATATGATGGTCGAACACACCAAAGATGATAAAAAGGTTCAAGAAAAAGAAACACTTAACCAAATGATACCCATTTGGAAAAGAGCTAAAAACGATTTAAAAGATGAAGATTTAAATGGATTTTATAAACACCAATTTTCAGATTATGAAGATCCTTTGAAAGTGATTCACACAAATGTTGAAGGCATGTTAACGTATACGGCATTATTATTTATACCTAAAAAACCACCATATGACTTTTATGCTGAAACGTATGAAAAAGGTCTTCAACTGTATTCCAAAGGTGTTTTCATCCAAGATAAGAATAAAGATTTAATTCCCGATCACTTTAAATTTGTCAAAGGATTAGTAGATTCAGCAGATTTATCTTTAAACATTTCAAGAGAACTTTTACAGCATGATCGTCAATTGAAAAAAATTGCAGATCATTTGGAAAAGAAAATTAAGAGTGAACTTGAAAGCATGTTGAAACATGAAAAGGAAAAATATATTGAATTTTATGATGCTTATAAGCATGTCTTAAAATATGGAATCTACGATAAATTCGGTTTAAACAAAGAAAAGTTACAAGATTTAATTTTATTTAAAACGAATAAATCAGATGACTATATTACATTAAGTGAATACATTGAACGTAAACAAATTGATCAAAAAGCAATCTATTACGCATCTGGAAAATCAAAAGAAGCAATTCTCAAATTGCCCCAAATGGATTTAATGGTTGAAAAAGATTTAGAAGTATTATTATTTACCGATGATATTGATGAATTCATGATTCAAATGATGCAAACCTATCAAGAATTACCTTTTAAATCCATTCAAAATGCAGGTACTGATCTCTTAGATGAAACTAAAAAAGATGCTTTAAAAGAACAAGAGAAAGAACACAAAGATATTTTAAAAGCTTTGAAAAAAGAATTGAAAGATAAAGTGAAGGATGTCAAACTATCCTATCGATTAAAAGAATCACCGGTATGTCTCGTATCTGGTGAGGGACTCAGTTTAGAGATGGAGAAAGTGTTAAAATCGATGCCTAATGCAGGTGAGATTAAAGCTGAGCGCATTTTAGAAATTAATCCAAGCCATGATATATTCAAATCCATCGAATCTCTTTATCAAAAAGATAAAGGAACCATTCATGATTACGCGACCATCTTATATCATCAAGCCTTACTTTTAGAAGGACTACCGATTGAAGATGCGAGTGAATTTTCTTTAGCATTGACAAAGTTAATGATTGAATCTTCAAAAAAATAGGTTATATAAGCGCATGAGAATATTTCTTCATGCGCTTTTACTTTGTGCTATAATGGTTTTGGAAACGAAGTGAGAAAATGTTGAAGAGATATTATCGTTTAGCAAATATTATCATCTTAATTTTAGCGATGCTTCTTGCAAGCACGCTCTTTAT
Organism: Acholeplasmataceae bacterium; assembly: GCA_028690555.1. Lineage (GTDB taxonomy): Bacteria > Bacillota_I > Bacilli_A > Acholeplasmatales > Acholeplasmataceae > UBA6181. The sequence goes on along the minus strand of JAQVBA010000037.1, from coordinate 8,338 downwards.
TTTCACCATTAATCAAGTTAGCAAAATTTATGCAGAAAACACAAGTGTTAGTGTGTATGAATTAAAGAAAAGCTATTTATATGACCATATTAACAATTTTATTCGTAATATTGATACGAGGTTTGATATAACTGTTGAAAATCAAAATAATGAGATTGAGCATATAATCCTTTTTTTTGAATCATTAAACTCCACAGATGAAACACAGTTTGAAGATTCCTTTCAAACATATTTTGAAATCTCAACCATGAAAAGTTCGTATGATGCGATGTTATGGAAAAATGATCAAGTGATTTATCAAACGGATGAAACACTTTCTGTGATGCAAAGTGAGAATTATCCAGTTTATGAAGATGGTGAAAATGGGATTTATCGATTTGCGATTGGTGTCAAATCCGAATGGATTGAATCGACACTTAAAGATCAAATTTATCAACAAATTCATAATGCTGTTTATCAATATGAAGCATATATGTGGGTCAACGAAGTCATCAATTATGAAGGTGGAGATAATTACGCCATTCGTAGAATTCATCCGAATGCTGAAGAAGGTGTTTATTTATCAACATCCATGACGGATATAGAAGGTAATTTTCCGTATTTAGAAGAACTTGAAGGTGTTAAAGAAGACGGGGAAATCTTTTTCACATATTATTTTAAAAAACTTTCAACTAATGAAATCTCAGAAAAATTAACGTATGCAAAACTTTATGAACCTTTTGATTGGATTATCGCCATGGGAATTTATGTGGATGATACGGATGCGTATATTGCTGGTATTAATCAACTCAGTCAAAATTTAACGCTGTATTTCATCTTACTCTTTATCATCATCTTATCTCTCATTGTCATATCGACCTTTGTAGCAAGCCATTATATTAGAAACCGAGAATATGAAGAAGAAAAACGCATTTTAAAAAATCGAATTAATTTTGATGCGTTAACCGGGGTACTCAATCGAAATGCAGCGGATGAAATTCTTGATATTCGTTTTGAACAATTTAAAAAAGATGGAGAAACACCCATCTTAATGATGTTTGATATCGATGGTTTTAAACAAATCAATGATACATACGGTCACGCATGTGGTGATAAATATTTAAAACTAATTGCTCAAAATGTAAAATCATGGATTCGTGAGCAAGATTTAGTCTTTAGATATGGTGGCGATGAATTTATCATTTTATACGATGGCTTAAAAATTGAAAATGCTGAAACGATAGGCAATAACCTAATAAACAACATTCATTTAATTGAAGATTTCTGCAAGAATGAATCAGTTGGTGTATCGATTTCAATTGGTATTTCCACGTTTTATGAGAGTGACGTTGATATTAAAGACGTACTAAATCGAGCAGATCAAGCACTCTATCAAGCTAAGAAAAATGGTAAAGATCAAATGAAGTTATTTACTGAATAATAGAAAGAAAGTCTTAAGCATAGTCTTAAGGCTTTTTTTATGAGTTAACCGCTCATAATTTTTCCATTCTATTGGAAATAGTTCTTTATAATATTTTTGATTAAAACGATCATCAATTAGTAATGCAAATCCATAATCTTCATGACTTCTAATCACGCGACCAACGGCTTGAATCACTTTATTCATTCCAGGATATTGATAGGCATACTGAAAGCCTTGATTAAATGTGTCTTGATAATATGTTTTGAGTTGTTCGTTTTCTTCATTAATCATTGGTAATCCAACACCAACGATAATTACACCATGTAGCATATCACCTAAATAGTCGATACCTTCAGAAAACATTCCACCCATCACAAATAAAGCTAGTAATGATTGATCATGAATCTTAGAAAATCTTTCCATAATCAGATCGCGCATCATAAAGGACATATCTTTAGTTTGAGTAATAATGTCTGCATCTAAGTCTATCAGTTTTTCTCTTACCATTTCTAAATATTGATAGGAAGGGAAAAAGACAATATAATTTCCTACTTTTGCAGATACAACATCTTTGATTCTTGAAACAATTTGATCAATCGAATTATTTCGGTCTTGATATCTGGTTGAAATTGTCGGATCAATGATTAATTTAAGTCGATGATCATCAAAAGGAGATTTGATTAGCATAGTTTCTCCAACACCTTGTGTTAATAATGTTTTATAGTAGTTTATGGGTTGAAGAGTAGCACTAAAAAAGACAGTACCATAACATGAGTTATCGATGATTTCTTTTAAATATCTGCTTGCATCAAGACAACGACATGATATTTTGATATCATCATCAATAGCTTCAACATTAAATTTATAATGAGATCCAAATCTTTCAGACATTTTTAGCATCCCAAGAATTAAGAAATAACCATCAAATACTTCCGATTTTCTAGAGTAATTTGGATTTTCTTTGAGTGCACGATCAATCTTTTTTAATAAAACGGATAATTGATTGAAAAACTCTTCATTTAATGAGTCATATGCTAAAAAAGTAGATTCAGAGAGAGAGAATTGGTAAAGATCATATGTTTGGATAACTTGATTAACTGCGTTTCGAATGGACGGTTTTAATTTAGAACCTGATTTTCGAAGTTGAATTAAATCAGATTTTTTTAATGCTGCAGAAAACATGTCGCGAGATCTTGAAATCATGTTGTGTGCTTCATCAATGAGTAACATCGGTTGATAATCATTGGTTTCAAAATAGCGAATTAAATGTGCTCTTGGATCAAAAACATAATTATAATCACAAATGATGACATCCGCAAAATAAGAGACATATAATGAAAACTCAAAAGGGCACACTTGATGCTTTTTTGCATATGTTTCAATGACTGCTCGAGTCATTAATGTTTCATGATTAAAAATATCTTCAGAAGCTTCTCTTAAGCGATCAAAGAAACCTTTCGCAAATGGACAAACATTTGGATCACATTCTCTTTTATCTAAAAAACATATACTATCTTTTGAAGTTAATTCTAACGTTTTTGTTTGAAGCGTTCCTTCATGAAGCATGTCTAAGCTTTCTAAAGCGATTTTTTTGCCTTCTGTTTTTGCAGTTAAATAAAAGATTTTTTGTTCAGGTGAATTGATGGCTTTCAAACTCGAAAATAAAGAAGCCATTGTTTTCCCAATACCAGTTGGAGCGATGGTATATAATATATCTTGATCTTTCATCGTTTGATAGACAGCAGTCATCATTTCTCTTTGTCCTCTACGAAATTGATCAAAAGGAAAGACCATCTCTTCAAGAGATTTCATTTTACTTTCATGATGAGCATATAATTGATTTAACCACTTCATGTAAATATTTAAAGAAGTATTAAAGAATTCTTCTAAATCTTCCAATCGATAGATTTCATCAAAATCACGCATTTGATAATCACTTAATTGAATGTAGGTGATTCTACCCCATATTTCAGCTAAATCGTCATTTTGCGCAACCATATAAAGGTAAAATTTTAATTGTGCAACATGAGCTTGGTGGGGTATAAAGTCATCTGAAAAAATGTTTTGCCGTGTCGATTTAATTTCATGAATTAAACGTTCACCATCTCTTTTTAATATGCCATCCATGCGACCTGAAATGGTGATTTCATGAGACTCAAAAGGCATAGAAAAAAGAATCTGGACTTCAGCCTGATCATCTTTTGAATATTGATGTTGCACATATTGATGTGCTCTTGTGCCTTCAATGAGTGATACGTTTTGAAAGGTATCTGCCGATAAATCACCACTTTGGTAGAGATATTCAGCCATCTCACGAACTGCGATACGAAAACTAGACATAGATAACCTCTTCTTGAATCTATTATACCTAGAAAATCACATATTTTTTTACGATATTGTATGTTATACAACAAAAATGATACAATACATATGATTACATCATATTTGATAAAAATTAGGTAAGTTTATGAATAATAGTAAGTATCACAAGGTTTCTATACAACACATCCGCATCATCGCACGTTGGATGACCGTTGTTTTATTCGGTCTCTTTTTTTTGATGGCTCTCATAAATAATATAAATCAGAGTTTTGTTTTAAATGATGTTGATATATTTTTAATAACCCTCGTTATCATCTATTTGATTGGCATCTTAGTTTCTTATCGACAAGAAATATTAGCGGGTTATATCATGTCATTTAGCAGCGCAGCTTATGTAATAGTTCAAGAATTTTCGATAAGTTCTTGGTTTTTTGAAGTTGATGGGTTCTATCTATTAATTCCAGGTGTATTTTTTATGGTTATTGGATACCTTCAAAGCGAAATAAATCTACATAAAATGATGGTTGAACGCCTAAAAAAAGAAGTATCCGAACTTAATCAATCTTATCGATTAACCAAATCGATGTTAGATATAGTGCCTGACATGATTCGAAATGATGATTTAGATTTCATATTACAAAAAGTGTTAGAAAAAGCCATTGAAAGTATACCAAAAGCTCATGCGGGGAGTATCATCTTAAAATTGGATGATCGCATGGAATTTAGAGCAGCGGTAGGCTACAATCTCGATTTACTTAAAAAACTCGATTTGAGATTTGAAGATATATTACAATATAAACTCGGAATTATCCATGATCCAGTTATTATTAACGATGTCGAAACATATAATGCGAAAAATGTATATAAACATACAACATTTGATATTCTTGAAGAAAATCAAATCGTTTCAAAAGCAATGATGACACATGTTATCATGTACAAACATGAAATTTTTGGGTTTATCAATATAGATAATTTAGAAGATCCTAAAGCTTTTTCAACGAAAGACAAAAATGTGATTAAGCATGTGACAAAACATATTGAATCGATTCTCGAAAATCAATCTTTAATTGAAAATGTTTATAAAATGTCACGTTATGACGCTTTAACTGGTGCATACACAAGAAGATATTATCAAGTTCAACTGAAACATTTATACGAAGAATCTGTAAAAAAGTCTCAAAGCTTTTCTATAATTACATTTGATCTAGATGATTTAAAAGAAAAGAATGACGTTCACGGACATCAAGCGGGAGATTTATATTTATTAAGTTTTGCAAATTTGATTCAAGATATCACTCCTAAAAAAGATTTTTTATCACGCGTGGGTGGCGATGAATTTGTTTTAGTGATTCCAAATTCTAATCATGAACTTGCGCTAGAAACTGTTCATTTAATTGAAACGCGATGTATTGAAAATCCATTTACATTTGAAAATATTAAATTATTTTATAAATTTTCTTATGGAATCTCAAGTTTTCCAAATGACACAGAAAATTTAGAATCTCTTGTAAAACTATCGGATGAGAGAATGTATGTTAATAAGCGAAAGAAGGGGATCCAATGACTTATAAAAAAACAAAAATAATCATCGTATCCATCTTATTTATCATTATTCTCATCACAAATTTTATGATTGATCATCATTCTGATTTATATTACCTCATTGGACAACTCTATTTTATAGAATTGATTTTAGTTGGCATGTGGTTTTATGAATTCTCTGTTTATGGAGCCTTAATACTTTCTTCGGTGCATCTTTTATATCACGCCATTTTTGAAGTTGATCGATTGGTTCAAGTAAGCGTAGAATCGTTTATATTTGTAGCAATTTCAATCTTGATTTACATGATCCAAAAAGTTAGACATAAAAATTTAGTAAGTATAAAAAACTATATCGATGCCACAAGAATGGGAACATGGGAGTGGGATCTTCTCAAAGATAAGGTAGTTTATAACAATCGATGGTATGAGATCTTAGGCTATAAAAATGAAGATTTTATGAATCATAAAGATCCAGTGTTTATCAATTTCATACATCCAGAAGATTTATCAATATCTGATAAATATTTAAGAGAACTTTTAGAGGGTAAACGCGAATATTATGACATTAAGATTCGTATGAAACACAAAGATGGCTATTGGGCTTGGATCCATGACCAAGGGAAAATCACGAAATGGACAAAAAGTGGTAAACCTTGGATTGTGAGTGGATCACATTCAGATATCACAGAAGATGTCAAAACCCAAGAAGCAATCAAATACCAAAAAGAGCGATTTAATCGAATTATTGAACATTCACCTGATATAATCTATGAACTCGATTTGGATTTAAATATTATTGCGATTTATGGAGAGTTCACTAAAAAATATAAAATCATGCATTTGATTGGAAAACGAGTGGATACTTTTGCGAGTGGTGAAGAAAACAAGCAAATGCACGTTAATATGACAAAAAAGGCTTTAGAAGGTGATATAGTCACTTACGAATGGGATGAAAAATTTCGTGACGAACGGTTTTATTTTGAATCCTCTTTAGCTAGAATCAAGAATGATAAAGATGAAATCATTGGAATCGTAGGTATCGCAAGAAACATCACAACACAAAAAATGATTGAATTCGAAAAAGAATTCCAAGAAGATTTACTCAGATATATCGTAGAAACAAGTATGAACTCGATTGCAATATTTGATTCAAACATGAACTATGTTTTTGTGAGTGATAAGTTCAAGGATGAAAACAACATTTCAAATGAAAATATCATAGGAAAAAATCATTATGATTTATTTCCTGAGATACCAGAAAAATTTAGAGAAATTCATCAAAAATCACTTAAAGGTGAAACATTTAGCTCTGATAGAGATTCGATTGCAAGAAAAGACGGACACATCGATTGGATAAGTTGGGAATGTCGCCCTTGGTATAATCAACAAGGTGAAGTTGGTGGCATTGTTCTTTCAACCTTTAATCTTGAAGAACAAATGAAACTTGAAGTTGAATTACAAAATTATGCCCATCAATTGACTGAACAAAAAAATGCGTTAGATGCAACCCTACAATCCATTGGTGAAGCGGTTATTGCTACAGACAGTCACGGTTTAATAACTGTGATGAATAAACAAGCTGAAGTACTTACAGGCACCACTTTTGCAGAAGCAAACAAAAAACCTTTTGATCAAATCTTCCTTATTTCTGATGAATTTGATCAACCTCAAAATGGCAAGTCTATAGCATACGTTTTAAGGACTAAAGAACGTCTTGAAAATGAATCCAAAAGATTTTTAACTAATGTTCACGGCATCACTTATCCAATTGAAAAGACAACAGCTCCGATATTAAATAACAATCAAGAAGCTATTGGTGTGGTTATTGTTATTCGAGACATTACGGATAGTTATAAGAAACAACAAGAAATTGAATATCTAAGTATGCATGATTATTTAACAAATTTGTATAACCGAAGATATTTTGTTCAAGCACTTGATAAATTTGACGATGAAACTTATTATCCACTTGGTTTAATGATGGTCGATTTAAATGGCTTAAAGTTATTCAATGATGCTTATGGGCATGATATTGGAGATCTTGCATTAGTCAAAGTATCTTCCATCTTGACGAGAGTATTTAATCAAGGAGAAGTCGTTTCAAGAATTGGTGGTGATGAATTTGCAATCATCATCAAAAATACTTCAATGGATTATATTGAAAGTAAAAAAGTAGAGATTCGTGAACAACTTAAAGGTGTATTAATCGAAAATATTAGTTTAACTATTGCTATTGGTTATGAATTGAAAAAAGAAAGCACAGAAGATACAGAAGAAATACTTCGAATTGCGGAAAACTACATGTACCGGAATAAACTTTCAGAAGGACATAGTTTTAGAAATCACGCGATTAAGGCTATATTAAAAACTTTAACCGATAAATATGAAGCTGAACGAATGCATTCCTTTAAAGTGAGTGAATATGTAGTTAAGATCGGTCAAGCATTAGGATTAAAACTCGATGATATTAAAGAGTTAGAGCTCGCCGGACTATATCATGATATTGGAAAGATCTCTGTTCCTGATGCAATATTAGATAAACCCGGAAGATTAACTGATGAAGAGTATGAAAAAATTAAACTTCACACAGAAGTTGGATACCAAATATTAAGAGCAGCGGATGAATATTCAAATCTTGCTGAATATGCTTTGTCGCATCATGAAAGATGGGATGGCAAAGGATATCCAAGAGGACTCAAAGAGAAAGGTATTCCATTATTTTCGAGAATCATTGCTGTTGCAGATTCATACGAAGCAATGACTGCAGATCGCGTGTATCGAAAGAAATTATCCGATGATGAAGCGGTCAATGAAATCAGAAAATGTGCAGGGTCTCAATTTGATCCAAAAATCGCAAAAGTTTTTGTTGAAAAAGTTTTAAATAAACCTTGGAAATAGTGATTAAAGACATAAATTTAATAAATTTATGTCTTTTTTTAATGAAAGAAAAATGAAAGAAGATTCATTTGTAAATTCATTCAATTCATAGGTTTATCGACTTGAAATTGAGTGATTATAAAGGGTATAATACGTATAAACCTTTTATGGTTTTTCATTTTTGATTAACAT
>JAQVBA010000149.1 GCA_028690555.1 Acholeplasmataceae bacterium | reverse complement strand
CCTGCATCTTCAGCAGCTTTGGCTGTATTGTCCTTCGACGAATCATTAACAACAAGAACCAGATGAGCATATTTTTTTGCAACGGAAATAACGTCGCCGACGCTCCTTTCTTCATTGTATGCAGGAAGTGCCACCATTACTGATGGATATGGCACATTATCAAAAGGATGTGAAGCAGACATAAAAGTATATAACCTTCCATATTTATTTGCGTGAAAGATAAATCAAAGTATCTTTTTTGTTTTTGGGAAAGGGGGGATCAGAAATCCTGAAATATCAATTGACACCTCTGAACCGCCCAAAAAAGATACGAGATAAAGAAACACTTATTGGCATACATGGTATATAATCAAGTAACATGGACAGCAAATCATACTATTATAACAAAGTAATACTGGTAACCGGAGGAGTGGGCTCCATTGGCAGCCAGCTTGTTAGATCTCTTCTCACTTATCAGCCCAAGTCACTGATCATTATGGATAATAATGAGACCGGACTCTTTGACTTATCGCAGGAATTAAAATCAGATATCATCCAGATAGTCATCGGGGACATCCGTGACAGCGAACGAATGATGATCGTAATGACGGGTGTTGAGATTGTCTTCCATGCCGCAGCATTGAAACATGTCCCTCTTTGCGAATTCAACCCATATGAAGCGGTAAAAACCAATATCCTTGGAACACAGAATGTACTGAATGCCGCAATTCTCAATCATGTCCAAAAAGTCATTATGATCTCGACAGACAAAGCAGTCGATCCGGTGAACACAATGGGCGCGACCAAGTACCTTGCAGAAAGACTCACGATCGCTGCAAACAATCATCAAAAAAATGAAGGAACGGTATTCTCAGTTGTCAGATTCGGCAATGTGCTCAATTCACGCGGATCTATCATCCCTATATTTATGCAACAGATCGAAAAGAATCACCCATTAACCATAACCGATCCGGACATGACCCGTTTTGTCATGACAATACCTCAGGCTGCAGAACTGGTGATCAAAGCAGGCGTCTTGGCAAAAGGTATGGAAATATTTATTCTGAAGATGCCGGTACTGAAAATCATCGACCTGGCAAACGTGATGCTGCATAAATTTGCACCCAGATATGCATATGATATTGAGCATAACCCCATGAAAATAATTGGAAAACGGGTCGGAGAAAAACTCTATGAAGAACTGATGACCGTAGAAGAATCAGCATTTGCTTTTGAGAATGGAGACATGTTCATTGTATACCCCCCGCATATGTATGATGTAAAAAAGAAATATGATTTTACTCCTCCGGCAGGATATAAGCCGGTTGCCATTGGAGAATACTCATCATATACTGCACGTATTATCGACAACCAGGAAATAGAGAAATATTTAGTTGAATTAGAACTGTGAATGCACCGGTTCATCCACATCTCCCCTTTTTTCTATTGATGACCTGACAGAAAGATGATGAAATTATATCCCGCGCATCTCGATTGGTAAATACTGAGATCTAGATGTTCTGAAAGTAACAAACAGTTTCTTTCAGACCTTCATAGATTGAATATTTCGGTGAGTAACCAAGAACATGTTTTGATTTGCTTATATCAGCAATAACCGAACGAACATCACCTGCTCGCGCATCTTTGTAGGTAACATCCACATCCACTCCGGAAATCTCTTTGATCATTTTGATCAATTGATTCAGGGAAGTCTGACTCCCGCTGCCTATATTAAATATCCCGGAGATACCCCGCTGCATCGCTAAGAGATTGGCCTGGACAATATCTTTTACGTAAACAAAATCTCTGCTTTGTTCACCATCACCAAAAATTATCGGAGACTTCTTATGGAGGATCATATCGGTAAATTTTGGGATTGCAGCTGCAAACTCGGCATCAGGATCCTGACGCGGGCCATAAACATTGAAATACCGTAATACTGAAATTTTTAACCCGTATTGTTCTGAGAACATATTACAATACATCTCTCCAGCTATTTTTGAGACCGCATAGGGTGTAAGCGGGTTGAAAGGTGTATCTTCAGACAATACCGGAGATGAACTTTTACCATAGACCAGAGATGAGGAGGCAAAGACAAGCCGGTCAATGCCTGCCTCATGCGCAGCGATGAGAATATTTGCAGTCCCGGTAATATTCACATCATGAAACTGGCGGGGATTAGAGAATGAAGCAGGTGCAACACCCATAGCCGCCAGATGAAAAACACCATCTATATTATAATTAGTAAATACAGAGCGTACCTGATCGATATCTACAATATCAGCTGATACCGTAGAGAGATTATCGTTTATTGTTTTATCAGATTTGTTGGATATAATTACTACTTCTTCGCCGCCCGCCAAGAGTTCGTCTACAAGATGCGAGCCAATAAAACCTGTGCCTCCAGTAACCAGATACGCCATATTTTCCCTATGGATTAATCATTTCAAATAAGAGATGATGAGTGTTGTGTTTGTATATGTGTACATGAGGAGAAACGTGACACATCCGGAAAAGAAGACGCGGCTTTGGCGCATGCGTCGCTAAG
>JAQVBA010000148.1 GCA_028690555.1 Acholeplasmataceae bacterium | reverse complement strand
TATATGAATACTTGACTGGTGTTACTCGTAATGGATGGCTCGCATTCGTGCTCACACTTCCATCGCTTAATAGGTAATAGACAAGTGTTGGTAGACTATCGCCATAGAGGATCGCTTTATTAATGGGTATGTTTCCGTCTTCATTGATGGATAAATTACGAAGTAAGGCCAAATCATAACGGAGTTTTATTGTCGCTACGGCATCGAGAATCACCATTTTTAGATGGGTAATTTCCCCGTTTACAATGCCCAGTCTAGTTTCAACTCTTAAGCCATTTGTCGCATTGAGTTCGCTAATTAATTGAGCGATGGTTTTTACTTCGGCTTTCGTAACACTGATTACTCCTTGGGCAATGCTTTCATTTCGCACCTGGAGATAGCTCATGTTCTGCGTTGGATCGGGATTAGTAATGAGATTATTCGTAATCAGTGATTTGATATGTTCGCCTAGATTACCCAAAGGGTAATTGACAGTGAGATATTCGGTTTCAAGAATGCTATTGAAGTGAGTTGTGTTAATCTTCGTTTTGATTCCTTCAGCGCTTATCTTCTTGACGATTCCGATATAAAAGAAGCTCCGTTCATGCAAGATAGCAATATCTTCTTGAGTGGTGTTACTACCACTACCGCTGATTACGAAAGATGATTCACTGTTGATGATGGTATCTAACACAATCTCGAAGCTTTCAATCGGGAGATTGGCTTTAAAGGTGAAATCAAGGCGGCTATAGATGAGTAGGTTCATAGCTAGACACCTTCAAAACTTTCTTCAAGTTTTAGATAGCACGTCGCTGGATCACTGGTTCCGGGATAGAAAACTATTTCTGATTCACCTTTGGGGATCGTTAGAAAATTCTTACAAGTGAAATCTTGAAGTTGATAGGCATTTTCATCGGCGACTTTAATATATTCGTCTTCGGGAATGCTCGACATGGAAACAATATCTTCGCCCTCATAAAACAATCTAAACGTTCCTATCGTTTCCCCGTTTTTATTGATGATGACATATGGGGTTTTCATCCTTCCAATAATCTTTAGACTTAGATAAGCATCGGAATCGCCACTATTTGTAATCTGCATGGATCCATTAGCGTTAGCACCATAGGTGTAGTGATAGATATAAGGGAACTCTTTATCGGATTCAGTTGTCGACACTTCAAGAGCAAACTCGCTACTTCGATACCAAGGGGATAACTTCACGATGATGAGGTTGCTTTGAAGACTTCCAAACGATATCTCACCTTTGGTGATTTCTTTAAAGGCAATCTTAGAGAGATAGGTATCGTTGGTCTTATACTCAAGGAAGAGTTTGACAGCTCGAGAGATGAAAAGGACAAAGTCCTTATATCCGCGATAACCTTCTAAAAAGACGAGACCAAGAGAAATATCTCCGAGTCCATGGCTAATTCTTGCTAATGAGTAGCGATCACGAAAGGCAAGGTACTCGTTTTCTCTCGTGATACCCAGTCCTTCGATGCCGTTAATGAGGACTTTACCAGTGAGTTCAATGCTCTGGCCATATTCATTGATGATTCTTAGGGAGCGCATCAGTAGGCACCTCCTAAAGCTTTATTGATGGATTCGATATCAAAACTACTACTTGAAGTGTTAACGACAACGTTATTTGTCGTGTAGGCATTCTTGGTTTCGCTTTTGTTAGATTGGAAAAGATTTCCGGAGAATAAATCGCCAAAGAAATTCTTAACACCTTTGAAGAAATCGCCTATACCCTTAAAGGCTTTGCTGATGTTATCGATGATCCAACTGATGGCGTTGATAATTTGTTCGAGTAACCAGAGAACGGGTTCAAGGACAGTCGTCAGTACTTCAATGGCCGGAACAAGAATCGCACCGATGACATCGCCCATGATGGTGAGCAATGGGGCAAAAACTTCAAGCAGTAACTTAATAAAATCAAGTTGGAGAATAAGAGGCGCTAAAAATAAGTCAATCAGCGGAGCGAGGACTTCCATTAATACTCCGAGGGCATTCGCCAACGTGCCAATCAAAGATAGTATCGGGTCGAGTATGGCAATGATGATATTAAGGACGGGAATCAAAATCGCCACGACGATATCGATGATGCTTATCAATACATCCGCGACAATATTTAATAGCGAAAAGACCACTTCGATGATCTTGGTCAGTGGCACGATAATGGCATTGATAATCTTTGATAAGGCATTAAAGAGCACTCCAATGACATTGACGATGAGCGTCAATATCGTTTTAATCGGTTCGAGAATGCTTAAAATGACGTTTAATGCTTTTGTAAGAATATTGGCCACAATATCGATGATGAGTTTGACAATGGGAATAAGAGAAATGATGATTTCGATAATTAGGTTGATGATGCTAATTAAGGGTGGAAGGACTCTATTTATTAAGTCGATGACGACGTCTAGAACGACTTTGATGACTTCGACCACCACTTCAATGATCGATATAAGCGGAGGGAGCACTCTTTCCAAAAGGCCGACGAGGGCATCAATGATTAGAGTTAATGCGCTTGTAATGGTTTCAAGTA
>JAQVBA010000147.1 GCA_028690555.1 Acholeplasmataceae bacterium | reverse complement strand
GTCTTGATTTAGGATTTAGTCATAGTTACCGTGTATTATTTGGTGAAGCGGATGGCATTCCTGGATTTATCGTCGATAAATATGGAGATTATTTATCGATTCAGATTTTATCTTATGGAATTGATACCATTAAAGCGTTGTTATTAGATATATTAATTAACCTCTTTCATCCCAAAGGTATTTATGAACGCAGTGATGCATCGGTTCGTAAAAAAGAGGGCTTAGAGTTGTTTACCGGTACAGTTTATGGTGAAGTCCCTGATCAAATCATCATCAAGGAAAATCATTTAGACATGGAAATTGATATTAAAACTGGTCAAAAAACGGGGACATTTTTAGATCAACAAGAAAACCACAAAAAAATAAAAGACTATGTGAAACATAAAACTGTATTAGATTGTTTCTCTCACATTGGTGGATTTGGACTTCATGCTGCATCTTTTGGTGCAAAATCTGTCACATGCTTAGATATCAGTGAACATGCAGTTAACCAAATTAAGAAAAATGCGAGCCTGAATCATTTAGATCAAGTGGTTGCCATTAAAAAAGATGTCTTTCAAGCATTGAGGGATTATCAAGTTCAAAATGATACATTTGATGTGATCGTTTTAGATCCACCCGCTTTTGCTAAAAAGCGTGAAGATACAAAAAAAGCCTATCAAGGCTATAAAGAAATCAATTTACAAGCATTAAAGCTGATTAATCCAGGTGGAACGCTTATTACATGCTCATGCTCACATTTCATGACGCCTGAATTATTTATGGAAATGGTTAAAGATGCAAGTAAAGACGCAAAACGATTTGTCCAAATGCTTGATTTTTGGATTCAAGGTAAAGATCATCCGAATTTGATTGCATCCGATGAATCACTTTATTTAAAATGTATCGTAATAAATGTTAAAAAGTAGTGAAATCCACTACTTTTTTATATGTCTGCGTTATAAATTTTCTTAAATTCTTCTTTCATTCGAATTGGGATCAAGAAGATTGCAGTTAAGCTGATAATTGCGGCACTTAACATGATGAAGCGATAATCAAACGTACTATATTCAGCAATAGCTCCCATGATTAAAGCACCTAAGATTGCTCCAATGTTCCATAATAAGTTTTGTGAAGCATTAACTCTTCCACGCATATGATTTGGAATATAAACTTGAGTTGCACTCATCCGAATGTTATAGGATGTGACCGATAATAACCCAACTGAAAAACTAATAACTAACATCATTATATAAGGCATATAGAGCATGGTTGCACCCAAAATTTCAACTGTGATATAAACCGTAACTGCAATTTGATATCGTTTATGCGGTGGATAATGAAATGCATAATGGATGAGCCCTCCAATAATTCTGCCTAAAGAACTTGCTGTGATTAAAAATGAAAAATCTTGAAGTGTAAACACTGAACTTGAGATAAAGTACGGCATCCTAAGAAGATCTTGTGTTGCATAAACAAAAGAAAATGCTGCAAATAATATGCCAATACCTAGAATTCCTTTTTCTGATTTATAGTAGTGAAAACCTTCTTTAAGATCATGAATAAATTTTAATCCGCTTGTTTCTTTTGTATTTAACACTTCAAAACAATCGATTTTGGTTTCAAGCATCGCAGCAATTAAAAAGGTTAACGCATTAAATCCCATTAAAATAGCAACTCCAAATGTGAAGTTTTCAATCATGAATGCAGCAACAGGAGCCATCACTGCAGCTGAAACTGGCCATATGAGGCTCGATAATGAATAAGCTCTCATATGCTCACCTTTTTCGATTACCTCTGGAAATAAACTCATAAATGCGAGTTGATAAATCGTGTCCATAATGCCAAAAAGCATCGCTATGGCTGTAAAGACAATCACATTAAAAAATCCAGTAAATAAAATAAGAGAAACCATCAAGAAAAAGAAAGTCGAGATAAAATCAAGTGTGAAGATCATTTTTCGTCTTGAATGTCTATCAACAAATGGTCCAGCTAAAAATCCAACTAAAACACGTGGAATGATATTTAATACGGTATAAATTGCAAGTGTAAATGGCGACCCCGTTTCTTTAAAAATGAGGATACCAAAAGCGATCCCTGCAGCAGAATTACCAAGTGCTGATATAAAGGATCCAAGTGTTAATATGGTAAAATTTTTTGTCCATAATCTGTTCAAGATTCACCTCAGTTAAATCATCATGCCCATTTCTAAGCGAACTTCTTTTTTTTCAATGTCTTCATTCGAATAGGCTAATGTATCAAGTCCAGTGAACTTAAATCCTTGTTTTAAGTAAAATTGAATGGCAGGGTAGTTACAAGACTGAACTTCTAGCATAACCGCACGACAAGATAAGTTTTTTGCATGTTTTATGCTTTCTTCCATCAAAGCTCTACCGATACTTTGGTTTTGATACTCATCTAAAACTAAAAAGTTCCAAATCCGATATGTTCGGTTCCATGATTGAATGGATCCTTCAATAAAGCCAACATTTTTCTGATCAACTTCATATGTAAATACAACAGGATCTTCAATATATGTGGCAAATAGTTCATCAGTAA
>JAQVBA010000146.1 GCA_028690555.1 Acholeplasmataceae bacterium | reverse complement strand
GATCGAAGCCGATGAGATAACCTGTGGTTAATTTTTTAAGGATAACGGAGCTATGTCCCGCGCGACCGATAGTTAAATCAAGATAGATTCCATCAGGTTTAATATTTAAACCTTCGATCGTTTCCTTCAGCAAGACAGGTATATGCTTGCCCATAATGATTAGTTTTCTTCGCCAAGACTTTCGGCGGTGTTTTCAAAGCCAGTGATGGCTTTCTTCTCATATTCTTCGTAGGCCTTGCGGTTCCATACTTCGATATGATCGCCCATGCCGATGACAACGACTTCTTTGCCGATTTGGAACTTATCCAAAAGGAGAGAAGGTATTTGAACGCGTCCCGATTTGTCGATTTCAAGTTCACTAACTGAAGCGAGTTGAACGCGAAGATAATCTCGAGCGCTTTTTTTGTTAAAAGGTAAGGTGTTAAATTCGTGAACGAGTTTTTCGAACTCACTGGCTTTATAAATGGATAGCGCTCCATCAAAACCTTTCATGATGAAAACTTTGACGCCAGTTTCTTCTCTCATTTTACGAGGAATAACTAAGCGACCTTTATCATCAAGCGTGTGAGCAAAACTACCAAAGAACATATTTCCCACTATTTCCCACTTTCTTCCACTGCAACACCATTATAGACAAAGAGAGTAAAATTGAGCAATGATTTTTTCTTAATTAAGATTAACTAAAAACAAAAAACTCCGCGCCTCGGCGAAGTTCATGTTTTTTAACATTATAATGTTAATATAATGCTTATTCTATTTTGACACTGTCTAGTTTTTCCCAACGTGAATCGGGTTTTGTTTCCTTTTCTTTGAGATATTCTTCTTCCGTTAGTATCCGATAACCTTTCCCACTTTCAGGAAGTTTCTCTCCTTTTCCCACCACTCGGTTTGGAATGTGAGCAAGAATAATACTGAGAATATGATTATCGATGTCAAAGATGTTTTTGGGCTCATAGATCGCATCTTCATCTTTTGGATCATCAGAGAAAATCAGCTCATCATGGGCTTTAATCGAAAGCGGAACATCTTGTAATGAATATCCGCTGATAGCCACGACTTCAGATTTGATATCAACAACGATACGAAGAATTTTATCACTTTGAAAAGCTTTGGCTTTCACTTGGCAAGAAGTAATCTTTCGAATAAATACAGAATCAAATTCAGCCTTACTGAAATCGATTTCTTCGGCAAAAGAAATCTCTTTATTGAGTGGAATGACCTGGCGATTGATTCTCATGTTAACTCCTTAATTCGGCGCGATAGGCTCTACTTAATTCACCTTTAATTTGGTGAAGTGCATCGTTAACTTCTTTATCAGTTAAAGTGTGATCATCGCTTCTAAAAATGACTTTCACAGCAATGGACTTTTGGCCTTCGGGAATACCTTTTCCAGCGTAGACATCAAAGATGAGAGCGTCGCTGACGAGGCCTTTACCGATGACTTTGATTGTCTTGATAATGTCTCGAGCTTGGATGTGTTCATCAAGCACAAAAGCGATGTCTCTTTCAATAGATGGATATTTGGAGAATTGAACCATCTTTAAACCATTGGCTTTGATATCCAATAATGGAGAAAGATTGAGTTCTAAGACAACGGCGTTAAGTTTTCCGAATCCATATTCATCAATCTTGTTAGGGTGAAGTTCACCGAGAACACCAATGGTTTGATTTTGGAAAACAATCGAGGCTGATTTTCCTGGATGTAATTCATCGAGGTGATTTATTAGTTTCTGATATTGATAACGGGAAGTGTCAACTCCAAGAATGGACATTATGTTATCGACCAACCCTTTGACATGATAGAAATCATAAGGGACTTTCTCTAATAAGCTTTGTCTCTCATCGAATCCTAATAAGACGATAGCGAGGTGTTCACTTCGTGAAGTCTTGCTTTCGACATTGGAGGTTTCAAAGAGAGCGAGGTTTTTATTTTGGCGAGCGACATTAAAGGAAGCGGCCTCTAACAGACTATGAAGGATATGCGTTCTCATCACTTCGTGTTCATCGGTTAAAGGATTCATAATGACATAATGATCTTCTTTATTTAATAAATTAAAGGCATCTTGTTCTTTTTTGCTAATCAGTGAATAAGTTAGACATTCATCGAGCCCTTGATCCAGTAAGAAATAGCGGACTTGTCTTTCTCTTTGTTGAGCGGTAGTAAGAATTCCCACTTTGGTGTCCAACTTAGGAAGTAAGGAAGGAACATTGTCATATCCTAATATACGGATTACTTCTTCGCTGAGATCGGCTTCAGAAGCGATATCTAATCGCCATGAAGGAACAGTGACAACGAAGTATCCCGTCACATTTAACATGACTTGGAAATGGAGTCTTTCTAGAACTTCTTTAATTTCTTTACCAGTAAAACTGGTGCCAAGGCGATTATTGATATATTTGATATCCGAAGTGATGCGTTTTTCTTTTTCTTCTTCGCTTTGATATTCAACAACGTTGCTGAACTTTTGAGCTTCGCCGAGATCTTTGAGCAATTTAGAGGCATATTCCAAAACATATTCAGCTTGGAAATGGTTGGTGC
>JAQVBA010000036.1 GCA_028690555.1 Acholeplasmataceae bacterium | reverse complement strand
GTAGTCCTATGAGTGGAGCAGATATTGCAATCATGATTGAAGCCATTTGTGCTTCAACACTTAAAACTGTTGCTCGTTTATCATCTTTTGTCACTTCACCAATCACATCAATCATAATTGGTTTTCTTATGTTCATAATGATATAGAGTAATATAAATACACCTAAGACAGCCCATAATGATGATAGTAAGAAACTTAATATCAATAACACAAGTCCGGTGAGTAACCACATCCATTGAACAAGTTTCTGATGATCTCCCATTTTTTGTACATGATGTGCATTTCTTGATGCAATTGCTGAAATAAAATAGATGACTGTATAAATGATTCCAATATAAATCGTTTTATGTTCATCATCGTTTAATGATGAAAAGATGATCATTGAACCTGTAATTGCTAACACAAGTGGTTGAACATAGTCTTTAATGGCTTTAAAGAAGGCTTGGTAGGTGCTACTATTAAAGACTGCTCGTCTCACTTTTTTTGTTTTAAATGTATAACTGATCCCATCGATATTTGACTTAAAAAAAGCCTTAAGTGAAAAGGTGGTATCACGTTTATCATTTAAATAGTTTGGATAAGTTAAAATCATGATTAAATCAATCACATATGGAATAATGGCAACTAAGAATAAATAACGAATTTCCGGTAAATAGAGTACTAAAAGTATAGAGACTAAGCTTGCGATCATTGAACCAATTAATGAGTAAGATCGTGTTAATCCATAAATTTTGGTTTTAGATTCTTTGAGTTCGTGTTTATCCATGTAAGCCATGATCATAGCTTTATGTGTTCCAGATCTAAATGCTTCCCCTAATGCAAATAGTGCCATGGCAAACACAAATCCAACAAATCCAGTCGCAAAATAAAATAATACAAATGAGATGATATAAAACAGGAAACAATAGACAAGTTCTGTTTTTTTACCATATCGGTCTGCAATCACACCTGAAGGGATTTCAAAAACATAAATAATGATTTCACGAATTGAAAATAAAATACCAATATAAAAAAGGTTTAAAGATTGTTCTAAGAAATAGATGAGCAAAAAAGGTTCAAAAAAACGTAGATTTTTTAATAAGCCATAAAGACTGAACTTCGTAATTTGTAATCGATGTTCTTTTTCAAACATAGCAGCACCTCATGTTCATCAAATCTATTATTTTGATTATACCTTAAAATAACTTAAGAAAAAAGGTAATCCATCATCTGAGATTACCTTTCATTAATTAAAACAGTGTATTATGAATTTGTTGATTGGATGTGTATCCCTTTTTGAATGATCTTTTTGAATATATCAGCAAATAAATAAACAAGAATTCCTAGAACTAATGGTGTCATTCCAACAAAGATAACACCAGGCGCATCATCCGCATTTGCAAGTAGATAGAAAAATGGGAGTGCAATGATATAGATTGCTGAAAATATTAACCCATAAATCTTTATTTGATGCATACACGAAATTGAGGATGTCATAAAGATTTGATCTTTTTCAATATAAGTTAAAAAAATCCATGTTTGATAGAATGATAAATAGATCAAAATCGATGAAAGATAGATTGCAATTAAAATCGGATAAAGTATATATCTATATGTTGGATTCACAGGATCTTGAATGATAGAAATTAAACCGATAATCGATAGAGTCAAAATGAATGCCGCAATTAGAATTAAAAGAATCTTAAATATTTTCATACTGTATTTTTCCATTGATTTCACCTTTATTTGTATATGCATCATCATTTTACACCTTTTAATAATCAATATAAATAAAAAAAAGAAAAAACCCCCAGAGGAGAACTTCTTGGGGTTTCTTCTTCTTTAAGGAAGTGTTAGGGGGATTTATTTGAAGTTAATGAGATATACAGCGGTATTTGCTAATGCAACGAATGTGAAGAATGCTGATGTAAAGAATACTGATGTCCAAATATTTCCTGTCTTTTCCGAGAATCTACGAATAATAATACCTGCAACTGACAATGTTGGTACTAATCCAACAAGTAGAATTGCGTTAAGTGAGAATCCTGGGAATGGTGCAACTCCGGTATTATATAATACAAAATATTGGTAAACCAAGAACAATAATACTGGTCCAACTAGTAAGAATGCTGCAAGAATGTCAGCTTTCCAACCCTTCATTTGGTGTGTATTTGCGAATACAGCAACGCCAGCTGCAAAATAGTAAACTAAGAAGAGTGGCATATATCTTAATGCTGCAACGAATTGTGGTGAATTGAAGACTTTAATTGCATAAGTATAGAATCTAAAGTCTGTTAAGAATACCCATTCAACGACTGCAATTAATAAGAATAATCCAAACACTAAGACTAATGCTGTGAGTAAACTTGTAAGTACTTGTACCCATGAAGCTTTTAATCCATAAGGATTATGTACTTCTTTACCTGCATTAAAGAGTGGTGCAGTTCCAAATGTTGTAAGTAATAACAATCCACCGGCTGCCATTGACCAGTAGGAAATTGAATTAATTGAAGGTGCACTCCAATAATTTGTATTTGTAATAATGGTTGGATTCATCAGTAACCAACGGAATGTAAGTGCAACAAAGATAACGATTCCAGCGCCTAAAGTAACTTTTTGAGCAAATTTAGCACCTTCTTCACCAGGTTTGAAGACTGAGATTAGCCAAGCACCAATGATGAATACGAATGATCCACCGATTATATAGTGCATTGTCTTAGCAAGTAACGTCATGCCTGCATCTTGACGATCCAAGAAAATATTTAAATAGAATGCGCCAAGAAGTGTTGCTAGGATAATAATCATAACTTTTAGAACCATTTGATTTGATGAAGACTTTTCAACAACCATTGTTGTTTCAGCTTCTTCATTTTTAGCAAATACTTTATTAAAGATTGGAAGTTTAGTTAAAAGTGCGAATGCTGGGAATATGAGTGCAAATAATGCGACTAAAGCAATCATCGTGAATGCTTCTTTTAACCACCATACTTGACCAGTCTTTTCACTATCAATACCATTAGATGCTAGTGATCCTAATGAATGTTGTGCAAGTTGATAATCAAAAGCTTCTGTGAAGAATTCAATGATATTAGAACCTGTTTCAAGTGACCATGTGTTTTGAGGATGTGTTTCATCTGGTGTATAAATGACTCTTTGTCCACCTGATAAATCATACCAAACACCTGCTTCAGCTGTACCTTCTGTCGTTCTACCTAAGAAAGATAAACCAACTGGATCTTTTGTAAAATCTTTGTAACGAACAGATCCACTTGTACCTGGAGTGACATTATCAAAGAAGAATTGATCCCAATGTGCTGCAATAATACCAGCAGATCTTGGTCCAAAGAATGATTGATCAGCAGCTCCAACATATCTAAAGTCAGATCCTTGTGGTAATGCAGCAACAATCTTACGGTAACCATTATTAATTGCAAAATCACCTTCATCCAATAATACGGCATAACTAGATGAGAAACCACCCATAGAGTGACCACTTACACCAATCATACCATCGCCATTTGCAGCTTTTAATACATAGGGTTGATCATACATATATTGGACTGCATCATAGACTGCGAATGGAAAGAAACTAAACGCTGCAGGTGTATCCCATGTGGAGTCCCCATGATCATACATATCAAACGCTAAAACAACAAATCCTCTTCTGGAAAGTTCTATAGCACCAATTTCTTGCATTTCAGCATTGTTCAAATAACCATGGGTTAATAGAACTGCTGGTGCTGGATTACTACTATCCACACCTTTTGGCACATAGAGATAACCTGAAATCTCACCACGTTCTGTTTCAAAACTAATCTTATCAACTTTTACAGAAAAGAATGAGTTTTGAACCAATGAAGCAAATAGACTTGACACTAAAATGACTAATAATAGTGCAAGTAGCCAAATCGTTGGCTTTGATAATCTTTTAAGCATTTTAATACTCTCCCTTTTATATAAATTTTTTGTTACCTAAAATCACTAAAAATTAAAAAGAGTAAAACCAAACAGTCCACAAAGTGACTAGCTTTACTCTTTTTTTCTCTTTAAGCGCTTACATTAAATTTTACTTAATTATAACACGACAAATAAAACATGTCAATAGACGGTTTATCGATTGTTTATTAATTCAGCGTATTCAAAAATAAAAATCGTATTTTGATTGGACAATCGATTAAAAATCTATTGTAATTACTAAATTACAAGCATATAATATATGCTAATTAAAGGAGGTTTTATCATGAAAAAAATATGGTCTCTCTTATTAATTAGTGCATTAATTCTTGGATTATTTGGATGTAATGATATCCAAGATAATTACACAGAAGTCTATTTCATTGAAAAAGATGGATTGATTTTCCGATATGTCATGCCTGGTGATGGGGAAGCTGCGATTAGTAGAAATAGAATGAATATTGTCGAAACTGAATTCATCTATATATATAACGCAAATGATTTTGAATCATTTTCATACGAGAACTTCTTCTCTCCACTTGGTGAGTTTCAAATTCATGAAGATACAAGAACTGGAAAAATGTACATCTTAAATAATGATGATATTGACCAATTGATTTACCAACATTCACTCGATTATGATGCATGGAAAGCTAGCCAAGGATCATAAAAAAAGGAACTTCGGTTCCTTTTTTTGTATCTCAATTTATAAAACTAAGAAATTGTGTTCAAAGAAATAGTCAAGTAATGTTTTACGTGTAATAATCCCAATGAATTTTTCATTTTGGTCAATAATAGGTACAAAGTTTTCATGGGATGCTTTGGACAAGAGTGTTGGCATCAAACTTTCAACACTCACAGGATCATAGTCACGATGTCTTTTCACTTCACCGACAAGATGTTTTTTAAGTTCTTCTGGGTTCAAACATTCTGCGTGACTCAAAATATAGTGCAATACGTCACCCTCAGTGAGTGTGCCTATATATGCTTGATCACGATTAATGACTGGAATCGATGTATAACGGTGTTTAGTCATAATTTCTAATGCTTCGTTTAAGTTTTGATCATCATAAACCAAAGTGATTTCATAAAATGGTTTAAGAAAGGATTGAATGTTCATTTTTTTATCTCCTTATCAACATATCTCTATTTAAATTATACACCAAGTTCGTCTAAATCGAGTCAATATTAATCCGATGAATACGCGTATTTTTCCAATTCATCGATGACTTGATGACAAGTTTCTTCATACCAATCAGCTCTTTTTGTAAGTCTTGATTGTTTAATCAAATCTAGAAAATCTATGTTTTTTTGTTTTCTAATGAGCATTAAAGCATTACGCATCAAGATGGTCTTACCCTTCCAAAGATAAGACATATGTTGATATTTATCGATAAATACTTTATCGGAGTCACTAAATAAGTCCATGATAGAGACCATTTCTTTTCCATTGAGCTCAAATTCTTCATGAATGATTTTTCCTTTATTAAGATTTTTAGGACAAACCATCTGACAAATATCACAACCAAAAAGAATATAGTTTTTATCCATTTCTTCTTTGGTTAATACTCTTTTTGATTGATTGTATGCGCTGATGCACCGGTCAATATGAAACATATGATTATCAAGCGCTTGGACTGGACAAGCATCGATACAAAGCCTGCAATCCCCACAATCATCTTTGACTTCTAATTTCAATTCATGATCAATCTCAAGATCTAAAAAGACAATACCTAAAAAGAAATAACTTCCAAGTTTTTCATTGATGATGAGTTGGTTTTTTCCAAAAAAACCGAGTCCTGCGAGTGTTGCTGCTAAACGTTCATCATATGGATGATTATCCACATTGAGTTCATAATCTACACCAATATGTGTTACAACTTCTTCCATCCTCTTTTTTAAAACTCGATGATAATCGTTTCCGAATGTATAAAAAGACGGCACAAGATGCGTTTTCGTATGTTTGAGGACGCGATAAGGATAACTTAATCCAACGACAACCATCGTTTCATAATTTGAAGTTGGTGTGATTTTATTTAGTTTTAAAGCTTCATCTTGATATGATTTGGTTTCAATAATACCAATAAGATCAAACTTTTTGGAAAATGCATCATATAGTGCTTGGCTCGTCATTCTCATCTTTTAAAATAACCATTGAAATACGGCAATCATTAATGGCATTGTAAATGCTGCAAGTAGCGTACTTAAACATATCTCTACGATAGCTCGTTTATGTTCAACGCCATATAACGCCGCAAATATGGCTACATTTGCACCCACAGGAGCACTTGCAACAATCATAATTGATAATGCGATATTTTCATAGGTTTTAGGCACTAAGAGAAAAACAATCGCTGTGAGTAATGGAATAAATAGTAATCTTAGGCTTAAAGATGCATAGACAATTTTTTCTTTAAAAATTTCTCTAAAATTTACTTTTGATAAATAGGAACCGATAATAAGCATTGCAATCGGTCCAATCATCTTAGAAATGATGGATAATTGATTATTCACAATCTCAGGCATATGAAAACCAAGTCCATTTAAACCATAAAAGACAATACCTAGAAAAAAAGAAATTACAAAAGGATTTGTCAAAATCTTTTTAGGTTGAATAAAGTCCTTTGTATTTGTTATTACAAAAACACCATAAGTCCATTGTAAAATATTTAATAATGCAACAAATGTTGAGATATAAAATACACCAGCAGGTCCTAAAATGGCCATGACAAGAGGTATGCCCATAAACCCTGCATTCGAAAATGATGTGCCAAAATGCTCTAGTGTGTATCTTGAACCAAATGCCACTCTTGAAACTAAAATCGAGATTCCTAATGCAACAACAGATAAAAGCATTGATACTAATAGGCCAATGGTATATTCGTTGCTGAATGTCATGTTTGTAAATGAATAAAGAATTGCAACTGGTGTAATAAAATAGACCAAAACTTTACTTAGTTGCTTTGCACCAAAATCATCAATCAGTTTAATTTTAGTCATGATCAAACCAATGCCTATATAGACAAACATGATCAATATTTGAATAAATAAGAGTTCAATAATTGACATGATAGTCCCCCTATCTTTTATGCATTAATATGTGTCAGTAATAAAGTATAAAAATTATCAGTTTCTTCTAATGTTGGAAGATTAAAAATAACAATTTCATCACCCATTTGAATGGATATGTAATGTTTTATTTCTGTATCAATAAATAACATCACTGCACCATATTCAGTGGTTGTAAAATGACCTCTCAACATTGATCCAATATTAGATCCATTTGTTCTAGCTGTAATATCAAATTCCTCAGTAATTAACTTAATTTCATCTATATCTTCGTAAAGATACGTATCACCATACATTCCAGAAATGGTAATTCCTTCATCATTTGCTTCAATTTTCGCAGGTCTTGCACCAAACACATATACGAGTGCAACACCGATAATTACAATAATTGAACTAATCGCAACAATTGTGTTTTTTGATTTTCTCATCTATATTCTCCTTTATATGAACAAAAGCCCATGAGTTCATCAAGGGCTATTTAAAATTAATGTTTTACCTCGTGTGAATGATGTGCATGATGATGACTTGCAGGTCCAATCACACAGAACTGACCATCTGCTTCGTTACACTGAATGAGTGCATGTCTCACACCAAGTGGTCCAATGACACCATTTACAACCGTTGAAATGACAATAACAATTAAAATCATCGTGCCATAAGGTGTATCAGCTAATGAGCTTCTTGCATAGAATGCTAACCCGATTGCAGCTTGTGCTTGTGGGAGTAAACAAAATCCAAGGTAACGCTGAATGTTTTGTGTAGATTTTGCAATCCTTGAGCCAACATAAGAACCCGATAACTTTCCAATAAGTCGCATGAGGACATAAGTCAATGATACTAATAAAATTAAAACGAAATCAAGTGTCTCAAGTTCACCAGCAAGCAGTAAGACTAGTTCAGCGCCTAATATCGTAAAGAAAACAATTAATATCGGTGCAGAAAATAAATCCATGATTCGCTCTGTCTCATGTTTCGCCAAATCCGTAGACATATTTGAAAATGTGATCCCCACAGACATTGGTAGTAAAATTGGTGACAAATGAATATGATGATGGAATAATACTAATCCAGTGTTTGCAATTGCAACAGATACTAAAATTGCAACAACAGCTGAAATTAAGATGACCACATCTTTTTCAGTATCTTCATATTTTAAATAACGAATAATTCGCACTAAAATATACCCGATTGCCATCGCAATCACGATGGAGAATATGATTTCTAATACAGGTCCACTTAACATCTCAACAACACCGAAAGGTGTTCCTGCTTCAACAGATGTTGCGTATGCTAAAGTTACTCCAAAAAGCATAATAGTGATCGCATCTTCTACCCCATGGAGTGGAACAAGTGTATCAGTTAAAGGGCCTTGTGCCTTCATTCTCTTTGTAATCATTAAAATCGGACCTGGCTCAGTCGCAATCGCTAAAGCTCCTAAGATTAAGGCGATGTGAAAAGGAAGTAAAAAGACATATAAAGCGATAAAGGTAAGTAAAAATGCAAATATCGCTTGAAAGAATGTGACAATCACCACTTCTTTTGCCCGACTTTTGACATGCTTAAAATTAAGTTCAAGCCCAATGCTAAAGGATATAAAACCAATACCTATATTGATAATAATACCGACAGCATCAATCATGCTTCGATAATGTATTAATACTAAAAACGCACCTAATGCAATGCCAATTAAGACATAGGCAACAAGATTTGGAACTTTTCTTCTTTCAAAAAAACGACCAGCAAATAGTCCCACAACAATCATCACGCTTAACATGAGGATCATTTCGTATGTCGATGCATCTGCTGCAAATATGGTAAACATCATGATCATCCTTTCTTCGTCTCAAACATAAAAAATTATAGCATATAAAGAAGCGAAAAACAATAAAAGATTGATGCCCTTTCTTTTAAGAAACTTAAATAATTTTTATTTTAAAAAGGTTCAAGACTTGTCCATGTGAATGGTTTAAGTGTTCTAGGGTGTATGAGTGTAACTTTTTTAAAATGTAGCATCAGTCTATCTGCATTTTTTCTACCATAAAGCATGTCGCCTAAAACTGGATACCCAATGGATTCTAAATGAACACGAATTTGATGTTTCCTTCCACCTTGGATGAAGACATGAAGTCTTGTAGATTCTTCTTCATAATTCATCACTTCATATGATGTTTTCGCATCTTTTCCTTGGTCCGATATGACTTGTTTATTAGAATGTCTATCGCCACCAATTGGTTTATCAATCACTTTATTTCTTTCATCGATGTGTCCATAAACTAAACAGGCATACATCTTTTCAATATCTTGTGATTCAAATAAACTCGATAAATAACTCATTGAAAGCGGATGTTTACCAAAGATAACCATGCCACTTGTATCCAAATCTATTCGATGAACTGGTAAGACAGGATATGGATAACCTAATTCCTGATAATATGCAGATACACGATTGGTTAAAGTATCAAAATTCATTCCGTCTTCATGGACTAATAACCCTGATGGTTTTTCAAATATCGCTAGATCATCATCGTCATATAAAAGTTTTACTTCTTTTTTCATTGTCAATGGAAAGTCCGGATGAAGATTCTTCCAATCAATTGAGATCTTATCATCTTCTTTTAAAATATGACTAAACTGAAAAAACTGTCCATTCACTAAAAGTTTCTTTTGCATTTGTAATAAGTGGATGATTTTTTTAGATACATGAAAAAAAGATAGAAAATCTTTAATTGTCATCTGATTAAACTCTGGTAAAACGATCATTTCAAACATAAGACCACCTATTTTTCGTTGTTACATCACAAAATGATTATACCAAATTATATGTTTTTTAGGGTTCTTTCATGATATTCATATTGCAAACATATTGCACGCTTCATAAAAAAGATTATAATATGAGTAAAAGTGATAAAAAAGGAGACATTTATGCCTACCAAATTACGTAGTATTACAATTCTAGGAATTATTGGTTTAATCCTTATTCTAGTCGCAATCTTTATGATTACGACTTATAATGGCTTAGTGAATATGGATGAAGACATTCATGGTAAATATTCTCAAATTGAAAATCGTCTTCAAGAACGAAGTGACAAAATCAATCAAATCGTCGCTTCTGTGGATGGACTACAAGAGCATGCAGAATCGATTTATAATGCGATTACTTCTGCAAGAATGGCTTATCAAAGCGCTGATACTATGGAAGAATTGATTGCTGCTGACGCAGCTCAAGCGATTGCATTTACAAACCTTTTAGCCGTCGTTGAAGATAATCCAAATATTACTGCAACCTCTGCTTATAACGAACTGATTTATGAAATATCCATGATGGAATCGACATTATCAGTTGCACGTCGCGACTATAATCTAGCTGTTCAAGATTATAATGCATCGGTTAGAAGATTCCCTCGAGTATTCTTTGCTAACTTATTTGGTTTTGATAAATCTTATGATTATTGGAAGATCAACGATGGTGCCGATGAAGTGCCAGCCATTGACTTTAATGACTAGAAAATATTTAATTCAATCTATCTTTTTAATCGTGATTAGTTTTTTACTAGTCACGCTTTTTGCATGTCAAAAAAATGAAACTTTAAACCCAACGAAAGATTTTTATGTCAATGACTTTGCTGACGCATGGAGTCCTGCGACAAAAAACACAATTTTAGGCGAATCAGAACGCTTGTTTGATGAAACCGAAGGTATCGGTGAGGGAGGAACACAACTTGTTTTTACGAGTATTTTAGTAGAAAATATTGAAGATATTAGAACCTATGATAAAACCGAAATTTACCGCGATTGGGAGATCGGTGAAAATGATATGGGCATACTCGTCTTATTCTTCTATCAAAACGATGAGTCTAGTCAGACATTAAGAGAAATTCAAATTGAAGTTGGTTATCGCATGGAACAATTCATCACCCCAGGGAAATTAATTGCTTTAACAGATAACACGATAAATAATCCAGTATATAGTGATCAAGAACCGATGGCAATCGCTCATTTCCTCTATGAGATATTAACACTCATCTATGTCGATATTTATGACTATGAATCTTTTAACTATGATATGGATCAATATCAAGTATACTTAGAAACATATGAAGAAAACGACGATGATTCATTATTAGCTCTTCTTATTGCTCTTTTCATTTCATCAGAGAGTGATTCATTGTTAACTATTTTAATTACGATTGGAATTGTTGCATTACTTGGTGGTTCATTTTCATTTGCACGACATAAAGGTGCAGGAGGTTCATCTGGTGGTGCAGGCATTTTTCGAAGAAAAAAATAACTATATCCAAAGATATAGTCACTTTAAGAAGCTCTTGCTTCTTTTTCGTATACTAAGGCTAGGAGTTTTTCTCTTAGTCTTTTATATTTATATGAATGGTAGTAAAATAAGAGCGAAGGCGTAGTTAAATTATTTGAACCTCGAGTTCGTAAAAACTTGTATACCT
>JAQVBA010000145.1 GCA_028690555.1 Acholeplasmataceae bacterium | reverse complement strand
TTAAAAGAACAAGGCTGTGATGGCCCTGTAATAACTGCTATTAATGACATTGAAGAACATCTAAATAAGCAAGCACATAAATAAGGAGGATTATTATGGAATACTTATCTATTATTAGCGTACCTGCAATTGTTGCTGCAGTATATGCCATTATCGAAGTCATAAAGAAAGCAACAAACAATAACGAAAAGGTTAGTCATTTCTATCCTTTGATTGGACTCGTATTGGGAGTAACTTCTGGTGTAATTTGCTATTACTTTATCCCAGATATTATTGCAGCACCAAATGTTGTTTTAGCCATTGTTCTTGGCGGTGCATCTGGTCTAGCTGCAACGGGTACTAATCAGGTTATTAAACAACTTAAAAAATAGAATAATATGACATAACAGCCTATCGGAGTTCTTTCTGGTAGGCTTTTTTTATTTTCTTTTGGCAAAAGTGTCTCGACTTCCCATTTGACTTATGAGGAGGTAGATAGTATGCAAAAAGAAATAAGAAATAAAATATTTGAATTAAGAAACTCTGGTATGGGATATAAGACGATAGCAAAAGAACTATCTCTTACTCCTAGTGCGGTTAGAAGTGTATGTACAGCGAAATATAACGATCCTGATTTATATGGAACCTGCAAGAACTGTGGCATAAGAGTAAAACAAACGCCTGGAAAAAAGAAGCGTCAGTTTTGCTCTGATAAATGCAGAATGGCATGGTGGAATTCTCATAAGGATGACGTAAAAAGAAACGCTTTTTATACTTTCAAATGTCCATGCTGCAACTCTGAATTTGTAGCTTATGGAAACAGCAAAAGAATCTATTGTAGCATCTCCTGTTATGCAAAAACCAGGACGAAAAGAGGTAATGAGCAATGAATACAAAAAATATAGAACAGTACTATTCATCGCTTGTACACATTATTGCAATGAAGAATAAAGGAATATTAAACGATGCTGATTTCCTAAAAGCCGAGTCTGTTTTGGCAAGTAAATATTGTATCAAAAAAGATAGTCTTTATCGGGCTAATGACTTGATAAATAATCATTTTAGAGTGATATATATACTATCAAAGAAGGAGGACCAAAATGGATCAGAAACGGATAACCAAGATAGATGCGTTACCAAAGTTACAAAAGAAAACTAGAGTAGCCGCATACGCTAGAGTTTCAACTGGTAAAGATGCCATGCTTCATTCCCTAGCTGCTCAGGTTAGTTATTACAACAAGATGATATCAGAGCACGAAGGTTGGGAATTTGCTGGCGTTTATGCCGATGAAGCATTGACTGGAACAAAAGATGCAAGAGAAGAGTTTCAGAGGCTTATAAGCGATTGTAAGGCTGGCCTAATCGATATGATCGTTGTTAAATCCATATCAAGATTTGCAAGAAACACATTCACGATGTTAAAGACAGTTAGAGAATTAAAAGCATTAGGAATCGATGTATTCTTTGAGGAACAGAACTTGCATACCTTGAGTGCTGAAGGTGAGATGGTATTAACCTTTTTAGCTTCATTTGCACAGGAAGAAGCACGCTCAGTTTCAGAAAACATGAAATGGAAAATTAAAAAGGATTATGAAAAAGGTATTCTCTGGGGTGGCAAAGATATGTATGGCTACAAGATAGTTAATCGAAGACTAGTGCTCATACCTGAACAAGCAGAACTCGTAAGAAGAGTATTCAAGATGTACCTAGATGGATGTGGAGTTCAGATGATTGCTAACATTCTAAACAAGGAAGGCATAAGAACATTAAAAGATTGTACATGGAACAAGTCAACCATTCTCAATATGATAGTGAATTATAACTACACTGGCAGCTTGGTTCTTCAAAAGACTTATAGAGAAGACTACCTTTCAAAGAAAACAATAAGAAATAAAGGCGAAAAGGATATGTACGTTATTGAAGATGATCATGAACCTATTATTTCACTTGAAGATTTCCTTATGGCTCAAGAACTAAGAAAGCAACGATGCGAGTTGTCTAACAATAAAGGACACAAGCCTGCAAGAAATAGATATACAAGCTTAATTCGATGCGGAATTTGTATTGCTAAATATAAAAGAAAAAATCGTAATAAAGGTAAGATTTGGGCATGTTCAACCTATACCACGAAAGGCAAAAACGAATGTGCATCTAAGGCCATACCAGAAGAAATATTGAATGAAGTTACATCGCAAGTTCTTGGAATTAATGAGGTAACGGATGAGTTAGTTCAAAACAGCATTGATTACATAGAAACCTTTAATGGAAACAAACTAGTCTATCATTTAAAAGATGGAAATACTCAAGAGGTTTATTGGAAAGACCGATCAAGGAGAGAATCCTGGACTCCAGAGATGAGAGAACAAGCAAGAATGCGTGCTATAAATCAACATAGAAAGGAGGAACATTAATGGCAAAAGTTAGAGTTATTCCATCAACCATTAATCCAGTTACACTTTCACCACTAGGCCAAATAAGCAGAAGAAAAGTTGCAGCTTATGCTCGTGTATCAACAGATGATGAAGAGCAAGCAACTAGTTACGAAACTCAAGTAAAACATTACACTGAATTCATCCA
>JAQVBA010000035.1 GCA_028690555.1 Acholeplasmataceae bacterium | reverse complement strand
TTTTTTTTTATACGCGCATCATGTATAATGTTCATGTAGGTTGTAGGAGGTTAACATGAAGAGAAAAACTAAAATTATATGTACTATAGGACCTGTTTCTGAATCCGAAGAAATGATTGGAAAATTGATTGATGCTGGCATGAATGTTGCACGGCTTAATTTTTCACATGCTGATCATGAAGAACATGAAAGAAGAATTACGCGCATCAGAAAAGTATCAAAAGAAAAAAATCGTTTTATTGGTATTTTAGCGGATACGAAAGGACCTGAAATTCGTACTGGCGAATTTGAAAATGGTGTTGCATCATTTATACGAGGGGAAAAAGTTGAAGTTTGGAAAGAGCCAATTTTAGGAAATCGTGAAAGATTCCATATTGCTTGTCCTGAACTTTTTGACGATATTAAAGATCATGATTTTTTACTCATTGACGATGGGAAAATGCGTTTAAATGTTTTAAAAGCAACTCCAGAAATACTCTATTGTGAAGTCAATAATTCTGGAACGATTAAAACTAAAAAAGGTGTCAATGTTCCCAATGTTAAACTTTCGATGCCATTTATTTCCAAAAAGGATTATGATGACATTGTCTTTGTTGCTAATAAAGGCGTGGATATGATTGCTTTATCTTTCGTGAGAAGAAAAGAAGATGTTTTAGCCGTCAGAGATATTTTAAAAAGTGTGGGTAAACCTAAAATTGAGTTAATCGCAAAAATTGAAAACCAAGAAGGCATGGATAACTTAGAAGAAATTTTAGAAGTTAGCGATGGTATCATGGTTGCTCGTGGTGATTTAGGGGTTGAAGTTTCGACTTCTTTAGTGCCTTTATATCAAAAGAAGATGATTAAGCTCGCCAATGAAAAAGGGAAACCAGTGATTACAGCGACTCATATGCTTGAATCGATGATGTATTCACCAAGACCTACAAGAGCTGAGGCATCAGACGTTGCAAATGCCATTTTAGATGGCTCAGATGCGATTATGTTATCTGGAGAATCTGCAGCAGGTGAATACCCCATTGAAGCAGTATTAACGATGGATACGATTGCAAAGGCAATTGAAGATAACATACCATATGAAGATCGCTTAAAATTATCGATCGCTACAAGCCAACAAACGGTGAATGATGCGATTGGTATTGCAGTAAGCCAAACAGCTTTAGCATTAAATAAAGTGAAATTAATTGTAGCTTTTACGGAAACTGGTGGTACTGCAAAACGTATTTGTAAATTTAGACCATCTGTTCCAATTTTAGCGATTACTGATAATATCGAGACATGCACTAAATTGTCTTATTATTGGGGTGTGTTTGCAGCGAAAAGAAATAATGTCACTGACTATGAACTCTATGATGAAGTGGCCATCGAAGTTGCAAAAGATTTTGGTTTCAAGTCTGGAGATACCATCATTATGACTTCAGGTTGGAGACAGCAACACGGCTCTACAAACACATTAAGAATTATTGATATACCCTAATCAATCATTGACTCTATTTAATAGAGTCTTTTTTTTCAATTCGATTGCAAGACGTGATACCTTTCATGTATAATCGTTTCGTGTGAGGTATGTAATGAAGACATTTATAGGAGACAGACAATTTTATAAAACACTATTTCAAGTGGCTGCACCACTTGTTTTACAGCAATTAATCACAACATCAGTTCAGCTTGTTGATAATGTCATGGTCGGAAGACTTGGCGAATCATCCATTGGTGCTGTATCTGTGATTAATCAACTCTATTTTATCGTCATATTAGTCACGTTTGGGGCTTATGCTGGCGCAGGTATTTTTACCTCGCAATTTTTTGGTTCCGGTGATCATGATAAATTAAAACAAACATTTCGTTTTAAGCTTATAACCGGAGCATTAATTGCCCTAATAGCTCTCATCATATTTACAGTTTTTGGCGAAAATTTAATTCGATTATTTACTAAAAATCCAGAAACCATTAAGCAAGGTCTCGCATATTTAAAGATTGCAAGGTGGAGTGCATTTCCTTGGGTGATTTCTGTTGCGATATCTAATACATTTCGAGAAATGAGTATTACCAAACCGTTGTTATATATTTCTATTGTGGCGATTATTACGAATACATTGCTCAATTTTTTACTCATATTTGGTTTACTTGGTTTTCCAGCATTAGGTGTCACAGGGGCCGCAATTGCAACATTTATTTCAAGATTTGTTGAGTTAGGCTTAATGATTGTTTTATTAATTAAAAAGGGTAGTATTTTCAATACAAAGATGACACAGATGCTTCATATTCAACCTAAGCTTTTAAGAAGTATGATCATCATGTCGATTCCACTCACTTTAAACGAATTATTGTGGTCCACTGGACAAACTGCTTTTTTACATGCATATTCAACGAGAGGCGATAGTGCACTTGCTGCACTTAACATCTCAGGAGCTATCTCTCAACTTGTCTTTGTAACCTTCGGAGGTATTGCGACCGCAGTTGCGGTACTCGTAGGAAACACTTTAGGTAAAAATGCTTTAGATGAAGCGAAAGATAATGCAAGAAAGCTCAT
Organism: Acholeplasmataceae bacterium; assembly: GCA_028690555.1. Lineage (GTDB taxonomy): Bacteria > Bacillota_I > Bacilli_A > Acholeplasmatales > Acholeplasmataceae > UBA6181. The sequence goes on along the minus strand of JAQVBA010000035.1, from coordinate 9,034 downwards.
TGCTTTTTCTGTATTTTTTGCAGCAATCGCTGGTTTAATACTATTCATCTTAAGTTTCTTTATTTTAAATATTTATGATGTTGCTGAAACAACAAAAGATATCGCAAGATTTAATATTCGAATCAATGCATTATTCATTCCAGTCTATTCTTTCAATGTCGCATTATTTTTCACACTAAGATCGGGTGGAGATACAAAATCGACATTCATGATTGATTCAGGTTATATGTGGGTTGTCGCTGTACCGATTGCAATGGTTTTAGCATATCTCACCGATTTAAAAGTTACGATGATGTTTTTACTCATTCAAAGTTTAGATCTCCCAAAAATGTTTTTTGGATTATCAAGGTTTAGAAAAGAGCATTGGGTCAAAAATTTAGCATTAGAGCATCGTGAAGTTACAATTTGATAGATTTTTGTAAAAAAGACGATATAATAGTTACAAAGTGGGTGATTTAGTTGAATAAAAAGCCTTATGATTTGCATAAAAACGTTAAACTAGAAAAAGATAAACATCTAAATTCTAAAGAAGCGACGATAAGAATCATAATTTATTATGTTTTTTTAGGGTTTGCTTGGATTTTAACGTCCGATTATATTGTTGACTTTTTATTTGATGATCCTGAAGTCTATGCGAGGGTTCAAAGCGTTAAAGGCATTTTGTATGTTTTAATTACCGCTGTTGTTTTCTATGCCATCATTTTTCATCGTATTGACCAATATGTTTCTTCACTTGTTAATTTGAACCAAGCGTATGAAGATCTTGATCTAAGTCACGAAAACTCTTTAAAACTTGAAAACCAACTTTATAGATTGGCTTATTATGATGAATTAACAGGATTACCAAATAAGATTTTGCTTCATCAACAAATCGATAAATTAATCAAGAAAGTGAAAGATAAATCACAATTTGCATTTATCTATTTTGATATCGACGAATTTCGCCATGTGAATGAAATATTAGGGCATCATACAGGTGATGAACTGATCAAAATGGTTTCAGAACGATTATCGAAATCACTAAATCAAGAAGTTCTTATTGCACGTATGAGTGGAGATGAATTCGTTTTAGTTTTAGAAATTCAAAACTTGGATGAAGCGAAAAAAAGAATTTACAAGATATTCGATTTATTAAGAGGGGAATATGCACTCAATTTAAATGATTACTTTATCACATTTAGTGTAGGGGTTGCGATTTATCCAGAACACGGAAAAGATTATATTTCTTTACTGAGACACGCTGATGTTGCATTATCGCATGCAAAGAGTAACCGGAAAGATCAAATCATTATTTTTGATAATGAGATGATTATATCGATTGAAAATCAAGCATCATTATCCAATCAGCTTCGAGGTGCGATCGCACATCATGAGTTTTCAATTCATTATCAACCCGTCATAAAAATAGAAACAATGGAAGTATCATCTGTCGAAGCCTTGTTACGTTGGACAAATCGCGATGGTAAAAATATTCCACCACTTGATTTTATCCCATTTTCTGAGAAGAATGGATTCATTCATGACATTACCGAGTGGGTTTTTAATCAAACATCTAAAGATTTTAGTGGATGGAATTCTAAAGATGATTTTAGTGTTTCCATTAATTTATCCCCTGTCGTTTTATCTGAAAATATTTTTATTCAAAGAATTTCTGAATGGGTAAAGCGATTTAAATTTCAACCTAAAAACGTCATTTTAGAAATTACTGAGACAGCGGTTATCGATGATTTAGAAAAAAGTATAAACGTTTTAAATCAATTGAAAGATTTAGGATTTACGATTGCTCTTGATGATTTTGGAACAGGATATTCATCATTGACATATCTTCAAAAGCTCCCCATTGATATCGTGAAAATTGATCGTTCATTCATCTCCTCTATTTTTGATCATCAAGCAGATATATTCATTTTGAAAGGTATGGTGGATTTAGCCCATCATTTGGAGATGGAAGTGGTTGCTGAAGGTATTGAAACGAAAGCTCAACATGATTTAATGAAAAAGCTAAGTATCGATTACGGTCAAGGCTACTATTACAGTAAACCAGCGAAGCAAAGTGAAATCATCGAAAAATTTGACCAAATTAAGCAAGAAAAAGAAGTGTGAATCTAGACGATTTACACTTTTTTAAAACGCTTTCATATGTTATAATCTAAGCATATAAGGAGAATGATATCATGCCAAATAAAGAGTTAATAAACAAACTTGCAAAACTCGCAGTTCGCGTGGGAGCAAATGTTCAAAAAGATCAAGTTGTTTTTATTAGAACGACAACGGAAGCCAAAGAAATTGTCAGAGAAGTCGTTGAAGAAGCGTATCTTGCGGGAGCTAAACGTGTATTCGTGGGATGGAATGATGATTATGTAACCCATAGTGGTTTTACCCATATGGATCAAGAAGAACTTACAAAAGTTCCTGGATGGCTCATCGAACAATACAAAGAGTTTGTAAATCAAGGCGCTTGTTTTATTTCAATCGTATCCCCAATGCCGGGCTTAAACTCGGATATTGATCCAAAGAAAGCTCAAGCTGCAGAAATAGCTGCTTCAAAAGCTTTAAGTTTCTTTAGAGAACATGCCATGGGCAATAAAACCCAATGGACCATTATAGGAGCATCAAATCCAGTATGGGCAAAAAAGGTGTTTCCTCAATTAGGTGAAGAAGAAGCTGTAGAAAAATTATGGGATGCTATTTTTGATGCTTCACGTGTGAGATTAACTTCAGATCCAATTAAAGAATGGGAATTGCATAATGAGATTTTATTAAAGCATAACCAATTATTAAATAAGTATAATTTTAAACATTTGCATTTTAAAAATAAAAAGGGTACGGATCTTGTTGTAGAACTCATCAAAGATCACGTATGGGCTGGTGGTGGAGAACACGCAGCAAATGGAACATATTTTAATCCAAACATCCCAACAGAAGAAACATTTACAATGCCTTACAAATTTGGAACTCGCGGAAAAGTTTATTCGACTAAACCTTTAAATTATCAAGGAAAATTGATTGAAGATTTTTGGTTAGAATTTAAAGATGGTAAAGTCGTTGATTTTGATGCTAAAAAAGAAAGAGATACGTTAGAAAACTTATTAAATACCGATGAAGGTAGCCGTTATATTGGTGAAATTGCTTTAATCAGTCATGATTCCCCAATTTCAAATACGAATATTTTATTCTTAAATACATTATTTGATGAAAACGCATCATGCCATATGGCTTTAGGCAGAGCCTATCCAATGAATGTTAAAAATGGTATGAATACATCCTTAGAGGATTTAATTAAACAAGGGTATAACAATTCGATGGTTCACTCTGATTTTATGTTTGGTAGTGAAGATATGGAAATTATTGGTTTAACCCAAGATGGAAAAGAAGTTCAAGTCTTTTCTAAAGGAAACTTCGTGATTTAATCAATACCCCCCTCGGGGTATTTTTTTTGATTAGACAAAAGGTCATAAAGGCTTTATAATAGAACTAAAAACAAAGGATGGTAGATTATGAATCAACTCAAGTTGGATGATTTTTTAAATTATCGCTATATTTCTAGATTAACCACAAATCCGAGTCAAACAAAAATGGCTTTTTTATTGGCCAAGGCACGTTTTGAAAAAAACGATTATTCATACGAACTATATGAAAGTGATGGGACGAGACATCAAAAATTACTTAATTTAGATAAAACGAGTAGTTTTATTTATGAATCTGATCAAACGATTTTGATCCCATTAGAAAAAACAAAAGAAGACAAGAAAGCTAAAAAAGAACAAAAATCGATATATTATCGGTTAAATATTGCATCAAAAAAGGTTGAAAAGGCTTATGAGTTTCCAATCGCTCTTGAGATTTTGGAAGTATTGGATGAACATACGCTACTTTTAAGTGCGAAACTCAATGATAAAGAATATCAATTAAAAGATTTAAATGATGAAGAGCGCAAAAAAGTGTTAGATGAACTCAAAAAAGATAAAAATTATGAAGAAATTCAGGAATTACCTTTTTACTTTAATGGACCAGGTTTTGTTGCAAATAAAAAGAGCTATTTAATGACATATGATGTAAATACAAAAATGATGATGCCAATCCATAAAGAATCTGTTATCCCAGGTTCTTATAAAGTTGATAAAGCAAATCATAAAATCGCATACATTGGATCTAATATTCAAGATACAAAACCAATGACTCAACAAGTGTATCTTTATGAATATAAAAAATTTATCCATCATGATTTATATACAAAAAATGATTATTCAATCAGTCAAGTCATCTTTATTGATGATCAATTAATTGTTCGAGCAAGTGATATGAAAGATTATGGGAATAACCAAAATGCTGACTTTTATACGATAAAGGAAAATACTTTAAGTAAACTTGCTACACTCGATACGGGATACGGAAATTCTGTGGGATCTGATTGCCGATTGGGTGGTTCATCTAGCCATTTTGTGAAAGATCACAAATTATATTTTGTTGCGACCGTAGATGATCATACGGATTTGATGTCTTTAAGTTTAAAAGGTGATATTCATACCGAATTTGCTTTTGATGGAAGTGTTGATGGTATGGTATTTTTAAATAACCAAATTTATGCATTTGGTTTATATCGTCAAAAGCTTCAAGAACTCTATCGTATTGATCTTAACTTAGAAAAAGTAATTCAAATTTCCAGATATAACCAAAAAGCAATTCGAGGGATGTATGTTGCAAAGCCAAAAGAACTTATCGTGAAGTATCCATCACATGAAATTAAAGGATGGGTTTTACTTCCAAAAGATTATGATTCAAAAGTATCTTATCCAGCAATTTTGGATATTCATGGTGGACCTAAAACGGTTTATGGTAAAGTTTTTTACCATGAAATGCAAGCTTGGGCAAATAAAGGCTATTTCGTATTCTTTTGTAACCCAAGAGGAAGCGATGGAAAAGGAAATGAATTTGCAGATATTCGCGGAAAATATGGAACGATTGATTATGATGATTTGATGGCGTTTACTGATAAAGTGTTGAAAAAATATCCACAAATTGATAAAAATAAAGTGTTTGTTACTGGCGGATCATATGGTGGTTTTATGACCAATTGGATGATTGGACACACGAACAGATTTAAAGCAGCAGCAACCCAAAGAAGTATTTCGAATTGGTTGTCATTTTATGGAACTTCCGATATTGGATTCTATTTTGCAAAAGATCAAACAGATGGACATCCCAACTTAGATACAGATAAGCTTTGGGAACAATCTCCACTCAAATATGCATTAAATGTCAAGACTCCAACCCTCTTTATTCATTCAGATAAGGATTATCGTTGCCCCATTGAACAAGCGATGCAGTTATATGCAGTGATTAAAGAACAAGGTGTTCCATCAAGATTTGTGTGGTTTAAAGAAGAAACGCACGAACTATCGAGAAGTGGGAAGCCACAAGGACGCCTCAAGAGATTAGAAGAAATCACATGTTGGTTTGAGAATTATCGATAAGATGAGTGATTCAATGTATCAATTATTCGCAAGTTATTATGATCAAATTTTTGATTTCAATCCAGATCTCTTCTTACCAATTTTCAATCGGTCATATCAACATGCATTAGATATTGGATGTGGGACAGGTAGACTTACACATCTCATTCATATGCAAAAAATTAAAGTCATTGGTATCGATTTAGATTCAGAAATGATCAAAATTGCTCAACATAAATATCCGAACCTTCAATTTGAGATCCAAAATATGCTACATTTGGAAGATTTTGAAAGTTTTGATCTCATCACGTGTTTCGGAAATACGATACCTCATATCAATCCAAATGAATTTCATCAGTTCTTTTTGATGATGGAAGAAAAACTTTTAGATGATGGGATCCTTTGGATTCAATTGCTTAATTATGATCATCTCTTGAAACATAAAATTAAAGCATTAAAACCAATTATCAAAGATGGATTCAAGTTTTATAGAACCTATGAATTTTTTGATAAAGAAATCAAATTTCATACAAAACTTGAAACCAAAGATGCGACACATGAAGGTGTGACAACACTTTATCCATACCAAATGCATGATTTTTTAGATCTAGAGAAAACGCATCATCTTAAAGTCAATGTATATGGGTCATTAAATGAGACACCTTATGACATGGATCGCGATTATTATCTTTATGTAAAAGTTAAAAAGGCTCTAATTTGAGCCTTTTTTGTTTGGAATTAGTTGTAGGGTTTCATTTTCAATGATAAGTTCATAAGGTGTATTAGGAATTATTGTTCCATCAATCATTTTGGTTGCAATAAACGTTTCGATTTGTCGTTGGATAAAACGTTTTAATGGTCTTGCACCATATTCATCATTAAAACCTTTTTGGATGACGAATTTTTCAATATCATCACCAAAGGATAAATGAATATTTTTATCAAGTAATCTTTCAGTTAAATCTATTAACATCTTATGCGCAATTTCAATTTGAATTTTAAGATTTAAAGCATTAAAGATAATGATTTCATCGATACGATTGATAAATTCAGGTTTAAATGTTGATTTAACGAGTTTCATCACATCATCTTGTGCAGATTTTTCATAACTTAATAAGTATTCACTGCCGATATTGGATGTTAGGATAATGATCGTGTTTTTAAAATCAACCGTTCTTCCTTGATTATCCGTTAGTCTTCCATCATCTAAAATTTGCAATAAAATATTGAATACTTCTGGATGTGCTTTTTCAATCTCATCAAATAAAACAATCGAATATGGTTTTCTTCTGACAGCTTCAGTTAATTGACCGCCTTCATCATACCCAACATACCCAGGAGGAGAACCAATTAAACGAGAGACACTATGTGACTCCATATATTCACTCATGTCAATTCTAACGATTTGATGTTCACTATCAAATAAAGCTTCTGCAAGAGAACGTGCGACTTCGGTTTTACCTACACCTGTAGGACCTAAGAAGAGGAAAGAACCAATCGGTCGATTTTCATCTTTAATTCCCGCACGTTGTCTGATGATGGCATCACTGATCAATCTTAAAGCATGATCTTGGCCAATCACACGTCGTTTGAGTGTTTCTTCTAAATGTAAGAGTTTTTCTTTATCACCACTCATGAGTTTTGTTACTGGGATCATCGTCCATTTTGAAACAATTTCAGCAATGCTTTCTTCCGTTACAATTTCTGTAAGCAATCGACCATCTTTTTGACTTTCTAATGTCATATCTTGAATTTCTTTTTCTAATGCCGGAATTTTACTATACTGCAACTCTGCAGCTTTTTGATAATTGCTTGCATTAAATGCATTTTGCAGCTCAGTTCTTAAATCTTCTAATGTACTCTTTTTTTGTTTAATGTTGTTGATCAATGATTTTTCGTGTTCCCATTGTGTTTTTAATTTCTTTTCGGTTTTTTTATAGGCTTCGATATCTTGGTGAATCTTAGTTGATCTTTCTTTTGAAATGGGATCCGTTTCTTTTTCTAGTGCAGTTTTTTCAATTTCTAGTTGCATCATTTTTCGATGCACATCGTCAAGTTCTACTGGCATAGAGTCGATTTCCATACGGATAGAAGCACACGCCTCATCAATTAAATCAATGGCTTTATCGGGCAAAAAACGATCAGAAATATAGCGATTAGAAAGCGTTGCTGCTTGAATGATTGCGGGATCTGAAATATGAACGCCATGATGTGCCTCAAATCTTGATTTTAAACCACGTAAGATGCTAATGGTATCTTCTACTGTAGGTTCTTCAATTAATACTTTTTGAAATCTTCGTTCTAAAGCACTATCTTTTTCTATATATTTACGATATTCATTCAGTGTGGTTGCACCCACACAATGAAGTTCACCTCTTGCAAGCATTGGTTTAAGCATATTCGACGTATCCATTGAGCCATCTGCACGACCTGCTCCAACGATATTATGCAATTCATCGATAAATAAAATGATATCACCATTTGAGTCCTTAACTTTATTTAGAACTGCTTTTAGTCGTTCTTCAAATTCGCCTCTAAATTTAGCTCCCGCAACAAGTGCAGCTAAGTCCAATTCATAGATGGTTTTATTTTGTAATCCTAAAGGAACGTCTTTATCGACAATTCGACGTGCTAGACCTTCAACAATTGCTGTTTTACCAACACCAGGTTCTCCGATAAGAACGGGGTTATTTTTCGTTTTGCGAGATAAGATTTTAATGACTCGTCTAATTTCATCTTCGCGTCCTATGACGGGATCAATTTTGCCTTGTTTAACAGCTTCAACAATATTTCTACCAAATTTCTCTAAGACATTAGGATCTTTACTGTAGTCTTCCATTTGTGTAAAATTCATCGTATCCTCCTTATTAGCAGTCTAATCAATCAACTGCCAATATCATTATAAACCATCAATTTAGCACTGTCAACAAATAAGTGCTAATTTTAAATGAAAAATTCATAGTATAATAATATTAGGAGGGGTTATGATGATCAAAATTGTGTTTGTATGTTTAGGAAATATTTGCCGCTCTCCAATGGCAGAAGGATTAATGAAAAAGAAAGTGAAAGATTTAAATTTAAGTTCACATTTTCACATTGAATCAAGAGCAACTTCAACATGGGAGATTGGAAATCCACCACATCCTAAAACTCAAGAGATATTAAAAAGAGAAAACGCGAATCTTTATGGCAAATGCGCAATGCAAATCACGAAAGAAGATATGATATATTTTGATGTTGTGATTGCCATGGATCAAGAAAATGTCCGTGATTTATCTTTTATGTTTCCAGATTATTCGTATAAAATATCTTTGTTAAGAGCTATCAATCCTGATCGTGATTCTCTCGATGTAAAGGATCCTTATTATACGCATAAATATGAAGAAGTTTATCAAATATTAAATGTCGATCTAGACCTATGGATTAAAAAATTTAGAGAACTTTTAAACATCTGATTTTGATTGACATTTATACCCTTAAAACGTTATAATGATAGAGCATGTTTATGGCCTCATAGCCAAGTGGTAAGGCAAGGCACTGCAACTGCCTGATCATCGGTTCAAATCCGTTTGAGGCCTCCA
>JAQVBA010000144.1 GCA_028690555.1 Acholeplasmataceae bacterium | reverse complement strand
TGACACTAGGGTGCTAAAATTTTTACACGATTTGAAGGCTAGGGTGCTAAAGTTGTATTAAACCTCAAAACCTTAGACAGTAGAGTGACGGAGGACTTAAACCCTTTTGAATACTCTTTAGGTGATGTGATAAAATGAGTGTAGTTCGTATTGGCAATTTAGCATACGATCTCATTTGGACTGACTGATATCATTTTATAGATGAATGTACTTAATATCTCTGAATCAAGTTCATCGATGACTAAATTCTTTTTACCTAAAATCTCACCTATTTTATCCATACGTTTTTTGGTATCATAATTTTTTACGTGTTCAAGTTCAAGCTTGTTAATCTCTGCTGTTAGAACTTTAAGTCGATCCGAGTATTCTCTATACTTGGCATTAAATATTGATTCTGGAATATCTGGTTTTTTTACCTTTGTATCAATTAGATTGGATAATGCTATTTCGTTTTCGTCTCTTTCTAATGTTAACTTTTCAATGATACTTTCAACATCATCAACCTTGATGGTTGATTTAATTACCCTTTGAATGGTTGTCATGATATCCAGATCTTTTAAGAAGACTTTGTATTTACGTCAATAAAGTGGATATAAAGAGAAAGCATCCTCGGGACATGATACAATATTATTGACAGTTAGATTAGATATAATGTGTACACTGAATTAAACAACTAAAATAAGAAAGGTAAAACATATGAAAAAGTATGAAGCAGTTATTCAAGGTATGACATGTGATGCCTGTGAAATCCATGTAGAAAAAGCTTTAGGGTCTATAGAAGTTAAAATCATTGATGTTGATTATAAAACAGGAGTTGCTCAATTTGTCTCAACTGAAAGCATTTCTTTTAAAGATGTTGAATTGGCATTGAGTAAAACACCATATTATTTGAAATCTGTACATGAAGAGAATCATATAGCACAAGACAGCACATCCAATAAAAAAGATTTTGATTTAATTATTATTGGATCAGGCAGTGCTGCTTTTTCTGCAGCAATTAAGGCTAAAGAATATGGTAAGACGGTAGCAATTATAGAACGGGATACGATTGGAGGCACATGTGTTAACGTTGGATGTGTGCCATCAAAAACCATGATTCGTGCAGGTTATATAAATCAATTTTCAAAGAGCCACAATTTTCAAGGATTAAATATATCATCAAACGAGGTAAATTTTGAACAACTGATTGACCAAAAGAATCATTTAGTTGACCAGTTAAGACAAAAAAAATATATAAACTTACTAGATGTTTATCAAATTGAACTTATTAAAGGACACGCAAGATTTATCAATAGTAGTCAAATTTCAGTCAATAACAACGTTTATACTGCAGATAAATACTTGATTGCGACAGGTTCTAAGCCTGTGATTCCCAATATAAAGGGGTTAGATCAGGTTAATTATTTGACCAGTACTACATTACTAGAATTAAAAAAAACACCTAAAAGTATTGTTATTATCGGATCTGGATATATTGCACTAGAACTCGGGCAAATGTTAAAAAATTTGGGATCAAAAGTTACTTTTTTAAGAAGAAGTCATTATTTATTAAAAGAGTATGATTCAGAAATATCGATTAAAATGGAGGAAATACTAAAGACTGATGGTATTGAATTGATCAATGATATTTCTTATGACAAAGTTGAAAAGAACCAGGATTTGATTCAGATTCATTTCACAAAAAACAACGAGAAAACATATTTAGAAAGTGAAGCACTACTCGTTGCAGCCGGACGTACTCCTAGTACAGAAGATTTGAATCTTGATTTAGCTGGAGTTAAACTTGGTGATACAAACGAGATATTAATTAACGATTTCGGTGTAACTAGCAATGAAAATATTTATGCAGCTGGTGATGTCACTGGTGGTCCTATGTTTGTATACGTTGCAGCTTATCAAGGTGGAGTAGTTATGGATAACGCATTTGGTAATGTTAAAAAGAAGATAGATTTGAGATATGTGCCTAGTGTCATATTCACGACGCCCTCAATCGCATCTGTTGGCTACACTGAACATGAAGCAAACAGGCTAGGATACTCAACAGTTTCACGAACAATTGATTTAGAAATGGTGCCAAGAGCACTCGTCAATCATGACACTAGGGGTCTTTTCAAAATTGTTGTTGATCAAGCAACTAACAAAATTATAGGTGTACATATTTTGGCTGAGGATGCTGGTGAGATCATTTACTCAGCCACATTGGCCATCAAATTCGGATTAACGATTCAAGATTTAAAAGATACGATGGTTCCATATCTAACCATGTCAGAAGGACTTAAGTTAGCAATCCTCTCGCTTGAAAAAGATGTTTCTCATTTATCTTGTTGTGCAGTTTAATCATTAATTAGGCAGAACTGAATTGGTATATATAAGACTTATTCAATAGTTGCTTTCGATTATCCTCTTGGTAAAGCTATAATTTTAGGGTGCTAAATTGTTTTAACATCGATTACCTTAAACAGTTAAGTAAAGGGGATTTATACCCTACAAATCAATCTTTTGATGTAGAAATCAACGATGGTACTTTGATCTAATAATTTAATAGTAAAAATCAAAAAATATGTTTCTTT
>JAQVBA010000034.1 GCA_028690555.1 Acholeplasmataceae bacterium | reverse complement strand
GCTTCAGTTTCAATTTTTTGAATCGGATATTCATTTTCACCATCAATTTGGAGGTATATCGGTTGATCCATCTCAAACGAAATCTTTTGACCGATATAGCAATTGACGAATTTTTTAAAATGGGTGTGCCATCCAAAGTATATGGTTGGAAATATTAAAATCAACAGCCATTTAGGAATGTTTTTCACAATGATTAAATGAAGATTTTCTTCTTCTCTATGTGCCTTTGGAGCAATCTTCATTCCACCGCCAAAATATGAACCATTCATAATTGATGCAAGCCATAATTTGTCTTCATGAAAGCTTTTTCCATCAATCGTAATTTTAGCTGCTACAGGTTTAAATTTCACAAATCCTTCAAAAGAATGTCTAAAGTAATTGATTTTATTCTTTTTAAAATGTGAATGATTGACGAGATATGCAATATAACCATCAAGACCTCCACCTGCGCCATTTAAAAATAGGCGTTTCTTTTGATTATAAGTGATGACTGGTAAATGTTTTAAATAGGGAGTAATCAGTACCAATTTATCTTTTGTTTTTAAACTTCTTACAAAATCATTTCCTGTTCCTGCTTGATACATGTAAATCTCTTGTTTAATTTCTTTATGATTGATTGCATTAACGAGACGATTAATAGTTCCATCACCACCAACAATGATAATGCGATCGTCTGGATTCAATTGACTGACAAATTGATCGACATCGTGAATTTCAAGCAGGCTAAATGTCTCAACCAAATTTCCAGAAGATTTTAAATGATTGACGATTTTAGTGATAAATTTAGGATTTTTTCCGTTTCTTGATAACGGATTGTAAAGTAGAATGTCCATCATAACCTCACTTAAGGATAGCTAATGCATAATTCTTCTTTCCACGACGAATAATTAAATATTGATTAAAAAAGGCTGCTTCTTTTGATAATGACTGATCGATTGCAATCACTTTTTCATCGTTAATTTGAATCGCGCCACTTTGAACAAATTGTCTTGCTTCTCTTTTTGAAGAAGCAAGTTTTAAATCGACTAAGACATCTAGAATGCCTGCATTTTCAGAAAAACTCTTTGATTCAAGCACTTTACTTAAAATCAAAAACTCTTCTTCTAAAAGTGATTGAAAATCACCTGAGAATAATGCGTCAGTTACTTTAAGTGCTTGTTTAAGCGCTTTTTCACCGTGTACGAGTGTCACAATATCACTGGCTAGTTCTTTTTGTGCGAGTCGTCTTTCTGGAGCCTCTAAATGATTTTTCATGAGTTCAATAATTTCATTTTTTGGTCTTAAGGTTAATTGTTTTAAATAATTCTCAACATCTTGGTCTGATGCATTCAAAAAATATTGATATAGTTCATAGGGTGTTGTAAGTTCACGATCTAACCATAAAGCACCAGATTCACTTTTACCAAATTTGGATCCATCAGCTTTAAGTAATAACGGTGAACTCAGTCCAATCGCTTCACTATTTTCGCCTTCTAATTTACGGATAAGCTCCAAACCGGTTGTAATATTTCCCCATTGGTCGGATCCACCAAATTGTAATTTGCAATCTTGGTTTTTATATAGATGATGAAAATCAATCGCTTGAATGAGCATGTATGAAAACTCAGTATAACTTATACCAATTTCTAGTCTACGTTGAACTGTGTCTTTTGCAATCATGTAATTCACAGAAAAATGTTTTCCATAATCGCGTAAGAATGAGATCATGTCGATATTTTTAATCCAATCGTAATTGTTCACATAAACGGCATTCGTATCCGGTAAAAATGTTGACAATTGCGCTTTAATTTTTGCAGCATTTGCGAGTGATTCATCAAGTGTTAATAACTTTCTTTCTGCTGTTTGTCTTGGATCACCGATGAGTCCAGTTGCTCCTCCAATTAACACAATGGGTTTATGTCCATATTTTTGCAAAAGTAGCATACGAACGACTTGGACCAAATGACCTACCGTTAATGATTCTCCCGTTGGATCAAATCCACAGTAAAAAGATATTTTATCTTCATTGAGTAATTTTTTCGCCTTTTCTTCATTACTGACGTCTTTAATTAAACCACGCCAGATTAATTCTTCATATAAATTCATGAAACAAATCCTCCTAATTTTAAATAAAAACGTCCTTAGAAACTCTAAGGACGTATAATTTTATACGCGGTACCACCTTAGTTCTAGAATATATTCTAGCACTTAATTGAAATAAAATCTCCATAAGTGTAATTCGAACTTAATTTTCTCTTCATGTTACACCCTCATGAAGTCTCTATTTTAGGTTTAAAAAGTTTCTACTTTTCTTATGTCTTCGATTGATTTAATTGGTTGAATCTCTTTTTACAATATAGTGTGGAAGAATAATACGAATATTATCGACTTCCTTACTATTCATAAGTTTCGTGAGTAATCGCATCGATACTGCACCAATATCATAAACCGGAATATCGATTGATGTCAAGTTAGGTCTTGACAATAATGAATATTTCGTGTTTTGGAAGCCTGCAATTGCTAAATCTTTCGGTACATCTCGTCCATTATCTCTTGCAATATTCATAAATGAAACTGCAATGGAGTCACGAACACCAATGGCTGCATCTACGCGTTTATCACTAAAGAATGTTGAAAAGTGTTGACGATTAATGAGCGTGTCGCCACTTGTTCTAAAGATTTTAGGTTCCATACCCGCTTCTTGCATCGCTTTCGTATACCCAGCTTCTTTTTTATCATTCACTGAGTAACGGCGAGCCGTACTGAGTAAATAAATATTTTCACGGTTATCTTCAATTAAAAGTTTCGTAATCTCATATCCGGCTTTTTCATAATCAATGGATACCGTTGGAACATCTTGATCATCAGAAACCACGTTAGCAAATACAAACGGGATGTTATTGCCAGTAAACATTTTTTTAATTTCATTGACTCTCATTTCTGAAAGCTCATCATTTAGATACAAAACACCATCAACTTGTTCTGCAACAATGTTATGGAGTGTGTCAATGACATCCATATCTTCACGCACAGAAAAAAGTTTGATTGAATAATGATAATTTTGAGCAATATCACTAATTCCACCTAACATTTCCGCAACTGAAGCTCTTGTAATATCAGAGATGACAACACCAACTGTCGTTGTTTTTCTACTTGCCAATCCTCTAGCGATGACATTGGGTCGATATCCAAGTTCCTTAATGACTTTTAAGACCCGTTGTCTTGTTTCATCTTTCACTTTTTCTGGATTATTCAACACTCTAGATACCGTTGCTAACGATACACCTGCACCACGAGCCACATCATAAATGGTCGCATTAATCATGGGTATTCACCTTCTTATCTACATTTGAATTCATGTTCATTTTAACACAACATGTAAAGGCTTTCAAGTTATTTATGAAAATATTTTCATTCGCTTACAAAAAAAATAAGGAGGCCTTAGCCTCCCTATTAAACGGAACGTTTTTCTTTGATTCTTGATGCTTTCGCTGATAATGTACGGATGTAGTTAAGTTTAGCTCTTCTAACTTTACCGCGTCTTGCGACTTCAATCCGATCAATGGATGGTGAATGTACAGGGAATGTACGTTCTACACCAATGCCATATGAAATTTTACGCACTGTAAATGTTTCTGAGATTCCGCCACCTTGTCTTTTGATGACTAAACCTTCAAATAACTGAATACGTTCGCGGTTTCCTTCTTTAATCTTTACATATACCTTAACGGTATCTCCAGAGTTAAAGGTTGGAACTTCTTTCATATAGGATTGAGTGATTTCTTGAATCAGCGCTTGCCCTTTTAATCTTGCCATGTTCGACTCACTCTCTTTCTTCCAATGTTCTTATCGATCAAATGACAGCGGACCATTGTGTGTTTTTTAAGGCCAATTTATTATATCAAAGTTATAGAAAACATGCAACCATGAATTCTTATAGCTTTTATACCTTTTTTAAATTCTTTTTAATCTCTTCGATCTTTTTGATTTCAGCATCAGTTTTTTTGATGCTTTTCAATAGATCTGAGCGTTTTAAAACTGTGTTTTTTATACGCATTTCTTCACGCCATTTTGAAATGTCTTGATGATTTCCTGATAATAAAACATCCGGGACAAGATATCCTTTGTAATCACTCGGTTTCGTGTATTGAGGATATTTTAACCAGCCATTTTGCAGAGAATCTTCTTCTGAAGAATCTTCATGAATGACACCAGGAACTAATCTGATGATAGCATCCGATAAAATCATTGCTGGTATCTCTCCACCAGTTAACACGTAATCACCAATTGATATTTCTTCATCAATATAGTTTTCTATCCGTGCATCAATACCTTCATAATGACCACAAATTAAGATGATATGAGATTCTTTTGCAAGTTTAATTGCTTTTTTTTGTGTGAATTTCTTCCCTTGTGGAGAAAGTAAAATTACATGAGAATCTTTTTGTCTCAATTGTGTAATCGCATCATCTAAAGGCTGGATGGTCATTAGCATTCCAGCACCTCCACCATAGGGTGTATCATCAACTTTTTTATGTTTATTATGTGAGTAATCTCTTAATTGATGTGCTTTAATGGATACGATTTTTTGATCAATGGCTCTCTTAATAATCGATGTTTCTAAAAAAGGATCAAAGAATTCTGGAAAAATTGTGATAATATCAATGTTCATAAGAGTCCCTCAATCGGTTTAATGATTATGGAATCTTTTAAAACATCTTCAATAAAAGCTTGGTTAAATGGCACGAGTGCTTTTTTACCTTCGATGGTTAAAATCTCGAGTAAATGTCCTTGTGGCACTGGAATAATACTTTTTACAGTACCTAATTTTTGATGATTTAAATCAAATACATCCAAATCAATTAAGTCGCTGTAGTGATAATCATCTTCTTCAAGTTCATCAGTCACTAAATCATCACTATAAAGTTCTAGTCCTTTATAAGCCTCAATTAAGTTAATATCATCATAACCTTTAAACTTAATAATCAATATATTTTTTTGTGTGCGAATTCGCTCAATTGTAAAATATATTTTTTCACCCTTTTGCAAAACATAAATTTCTTTTCCGACACTAAAACGGTTAAAATCACTCATATTGAAGATTTTAACCTCACCTTTGATGCCATGTGTGTTCGTGATCTTTCCGATCTTATACATTTTAGATCATCCTTTAGAATGAATCGATATCAATTTGGACACGCTTACCTTCTTTAGAAGCACCTGCATAAACGATGGTACGCATCGCGCTTGCGATTTTACCACCTTTTCCAATGACACGACCGAGATCAGCTTCATTTACTAGAAGTTGTATCGTGATGGTATCTTGATCATTCGAAATGATTTTGACGAGAACATCATCAGGGTTCACGACTAATGGCATGATCATATTTTTGATTAATTTTTCAAAATCAACTGCCATGATAAGCTCCCCCTTTTGTTATTTTCCGATAACGTCGTATTTTTTGAATAGGCTACGTACGGTTTCAGTGGGTTGCGCACCATTTCCTAACCATTTTTGGACCTTTTCAGCGTCAACTTGAACCTTCCCAATTAGTGGATCATATGTTCCAAGAATTTCTAGGAATTTACCATCTCTCGCGCGGTTTGATTCACTTGCTACTACACGATAAAATGGACGCTTGTTTGAACCAAAACGTTGCAAACGTAATTTAACTGCCATGTTGTTCACTCTCTTTCTTTTTATATCCACTACTATTATAATGAAAAATATTTATGTGTCAAGTATTTTTACTTAACACATTAAAAATTTAAATTTTCATCGTAAGTATTTGATTGACTTAATTGTTTAAATCCTTTCACTTCTTTTAATTGCTTTTTTAAATTTGCTTCAATATCTTTATCACCATAAATAATGGCATAACTTGATTTTTCTGATACATAAGCGATATCTACTGGAAGTGTCTTCAACTTTTCAACAACTTTCTTACCTTGAAAAAATACAATATAAGCCATTCGATTAGCGTACATGACAACTTCCTCCTTTTTTGATAATTCCAAATACATCTGGTGTTTTCATGTGTGGCGATATAAACTCTGTAAGATCTGCTAAAAATGTGTTAATTTCTGTTTGTAATGTTTTCTCTAATAACACATACCGCTTCATGTCATCCGTTTCATAAAGTTTTCGTTTGGTTTCTGATAACAAATTAGAAACCCTTTTAAAATCAGGATGATAAGTTCCACCTTCTTGCATGATTTGGCTGTATAAGTCTTTGGCTTCATTGAAAGCAGATATTTCATTTTCATATTTTTTTATAATTGATTGATTAAGTCTTTTCATCTCAATATAATGTTCGTCTTTTAATATTTCATCAAGAACTTGATATGCTTGAATGATGATTTCTGTCATTTATAGTTCTTCCTTCCCAAATTGGTAATATTCACCGGGTTTTAAATCTCTTAATGTCAAATGGCCAATCTTGATTCGTTTTAATTTTATCACATGGTAGCCCAGTGCTTCAAACATGCGCTTCACTTGATGAAATTTGCCCATATCAATAGTCAATGTCACATGATGTTCGTTAACTTCAATATTTTTTGCTTTAGCTTCGTAAGGTTCATTAAATTCATCCTTAACAAAGATGCCTTTCATCATGGCTTCTTGATCCATAAATGCTTGATCAAGTATAACCTCATATACTTTATCTAAATGCTTTTTAGGATGTGTAATTTCATGCACAAATTTTCCATCGGTGGTTAAAATGAGTAATCCTTCAGCATCTAAATCTAGGCGACCAGCGATTTTAAAATCAAATCGATGGAGTGTCTGATCAAGTAAAGAAAATATCGTTTGATGCATTAAATCCTTGTGCGCTGATAAATAACCTTCAGGCTTATATAATACTATATGCATATCTTCGATATAGGGTATCAATTCATGATCTATGATAAGTTCACTTATTTTTGGATCAAAATTAAAATCAATTGTTTTAATCCTTTCACCATCAATCCATACCTCATGACTCTTTAAATAATTTTTGACCCTGCTTCTACGCTCAATTTTCAAGTCGCTCAAATATTTATCGATTCGCATGCATTAGTCTCCTTTATGGTATAATTAAGAGTGAGGTGTTTTGTATGATTTTAATGAAAAATATTATCCGAGAAGGACATAAAACTTTAGAAACTGTGGCAAAAGAAGTCAAATTGCCACTTACCAAAGCAGATAAAAAATTATTAATTGATTTAATGGAGTATGTGAAAAATTCTCAAGATGATGAACTCTGTGAAACATATGGTCTAAGACCCGCTGTGGGTATTGCTGCACCCCAAGTTAACGTCTCTAAAAGAATGTTTGTTGCTCATGTACACGACTTTGATGGTGTTTTATACTCTCACGCATTAATCAATCCTAAGATTACGAAGAAAAGTCAAGAACTCATCTATGTACCCGGTGGTGAAGGATGTCTATCTGTCGATCGTGAGACTGAAGGATTAACGCCTAGATACCAATCGATTGTTATCGAAGCTTTGCGTTATGATATCCCAAGCGATCAAGTGATGCCCGTTGAATTACATCTTGAAGGCTATGTTGGCATTGTTTTTCAACACGAACTCGATCATCTAGATGGCATTTTATATGTTTCAAAACTATTCCCTGAATTACCCAATGCAAAACCTGCATTTGAACTACTTGAAAACGACCTTTAATACATTAATTTGATTATCGGTGATGTCATCAATTGAAATCTTTTTATCAGGCTCGTTTGGAAAAAGTCTTTTTTGAAGCGTTTGGAGATAAGCCTCCTTGCGCTTCTTTTCTTTTCCAAATATACGCTTAAAAAATCCAATTTTTTCTGGATCAAATACTAAATCCTTTTCACTAAAATCGTGATCTGCAAATACAAAACCGTTATAGCGGTCTCGAATCAATCGTTTAAATAAATTCAACATATCTGTCTTGCCATAACCTAAGAGTTGTGGTTCATTGATTCGGTCTTGATCTTTAGCCATAAAAACTACCATATGTTTTTTTAATAAACGATATGCGGTTGTTTCTGACTCATTTTGGTTCATGACCATCACTGGATTAAATGCTAACTTCAATGCTTCTGTTTTCATTTTTTTGATTAGATAAGCATAGACATTCGCTCGATAATCTTTAGATGGCTTAATCACGATCGTTTTACGATTAATTAATGCTTGCTCAATAAATGGTTCTAAAACTTTTTCAATCGATTTAATCTCTTTGATACAATCATGAAAAACTGGAAGTTCCATCAATAAATAATCGACTTTGAGTTTTGATGATAATTTAATAAAATAAATAAATTCATCCAAAGCTTCTTTTTGTTTTTTCTTAGATTCGATGGGGTATGGTTCAATCATCGTATCAAGCATTGCAATCTCTATTTTTTCGCTTTTCAACTTAAATTGAAGTTCACGTATATCTTGATCATTCATCTCTAAAAGCGGACGATGATTATAAGATCTTAATATCACCTGCGAGAGTTGATTTCTTTTTAAAATTTCAATTGTATCATCGAGTGATGGATTTAAATCAAAATAGCCTGTAATTGTTAGTTTCATGATAACCTCCACTGATGCATTAATATGCCACCCGCAACACTAACATTTAAACTTTCGACTTTCATCGTGTCGATGGTATAAAAAGCATCACATAACGCTTTAACTTCAGAGCTTAATCCATGTCCTTCGTTTCCTAAAACAAGACCTAATTGATCGTAAGATATATGTTGCTTGGTGCCATGAGCATCTGCACCAATGATCTTAAATCCTAACGCTTTATATTGTTTAATGTAATCTACAATTGGTCCACGACTAAGCTCAACATCAAAAATCGATCCTTTTGCAGCTCTAATAGTCTTCTCGTTATAAAAATCAGCAGATTTATGACTCGTAATTACTTGATGAAATCCAAAAGCTGCCGCAGAACGAATCAGTGCACCTAAATTATCGGGATCTTGAATATCATCTAAAAACAAAACACGAGAGCTTTTCATCTTTTGATCATTAAACTTGCAAACAGCAAGTGTATCAAAATATGTTTCAGCAAGTTGTAAGTCCTTCATCAAATCAATCGATATGAGTGTTCCCGTAACATTTTCGTTCGAAGTCACCATTTCTTCAATCAGTCCACTTTGTTTTGCTTTTTCAATTTGGTGCTCACCAAAAACTAAAAACTGGCGATACTCATCGCGATATTTTTTAATTTTTAGTTTCATCCAATATTTAAATTTACTATTTTGTTTCGATGTGATCAATATCGTCACTTCTTTCTTTAACATAAGATTCTATCGCTTCACTTACTGAGAATCCATAATGGCTTAATTCTAGATTCATCTTTGAATTAACTTCCATTGTTTTAATATTTTTAACCGTTTCTTCTATCATTTTTTCATAATCAAACGATTGTTCATATTTTTTTGCATAAACTTCCATCGGCTTAGTGACCGGAGATTTTGGTAAATAAACACTACAACAATCATTAAATGGCTGAATGGAAATCTTAAATGCATCAATCGATTGAGATAATTGAATAATATCTGTTTTATCCATCGTGACAAGCGGTCTAATGATTGGTAATTTAGTAACAGCTTCAACGACCCCTAAACTTTGTAAGGTTTGGCTTGCGACTTGGCCAATGGAATCACCATTGACTAAGGCAAGATTTTTTGTTTTTCTTGCGAATTTTTCACTAATTCGATACATCATTCGACGCATTACAGTGATGATATATGGGTCAAAAACGTTTGATAATATCGCTTCGTGAATGTCTTTAAATGGAACCATGTGTAGACGGATTTGACCAGATAACGTATACTTTGATAAAACCTTCGCCAATTCAACTACTTTTTGAGCAGACTCAATCGGTGTTAGTGGTGTCGATTCAAAATGAATTAATTCTAGATCGATACCTTGCTTCATCGCTAAATACCCAGCGACTGGACTATCAATACCACCACTCAGCATGAGTAGTGCTTTACCTCCAGTACCATATGGGTAACCACCGGCACCTTTTATTTGCTTTAAATAAAGATATGCATGGTCTTTTCTCACTTCAATGTTTAAAACTTCATCAGGGTGATGAACATCAACAACATACTTTAGTTTTGCACCAGCTAAAATCGGTCCTGAAATAGTTTTTGACAAATCTTGACTCGTATATGGGAAAGTTTTATCTACTCGCTTAGATTCGATTTTAATGCGTATCATCGGTGTGGTTGCTTCTTGATCTAAAACATAAGTGCCACAGGCAATCATCGACTCTAAGTTGGGATTAGAAACATACACAATACTAAAAGAATGAATGCCTTGAATCTCTTTTAAATCACGGATGATCAGTGCTTCATCTTTTTCTTGATAATCAATAAAAATCCTGTCATGTCTAAATTCACAACTTACGTCATATGGACTTAATTTTAGTCTGACATGGGCGTGTAGTCGTTTGATAAAAAAACCAATATTTTTTCCCTTGAGCATTAAGTCGCCAAAGCGGACTAAAATTTTCTTCTTCATGAAATCACCATTCTTTATTTTACCATATATGTTATAATAATTCGTGGTGATGAATCTATGAAATATAACATATTATGCGAATCTTTAGACGCATTATTACAAACTCAACCTGCTGAAATTTCTGTGTTATCAAACACTTCAGCATTTATTTTTGAAAACATCGAAAACCTTAACTGGGCAGGTTTTTATTTATTTGATGGTAAAAAGCTAATTTTAGGACCTTTTCAAGGAAAAGTCGCATGTTCTTCGATTGAATTAGGCAAAGGTGTATGTGGTGAAGCAGCCATCAAAAGAGAAACACTCGTTATAGACGATGTATTAAGCCATGCGAATCATATTGCATGTGATAGTCATAGTCGTTCTGAAGTAGTCGTTCCAATTATAGTCAATGATAAACTCTATGGTGTTTTAGATGTTGATAGTCCAGTTTTCAACCGGTTTGATCAAGACTTAGTTGAGTTCTTTGAATCACTTGTTGATATCTTAGTAAAATCAATTGACAAATAAACCCCTATAGGGTAAAATAAATCAGTCGGTAAAAAGCAGGCGAATGCTTTATAGATTAGAGATCCCTACCAAATGGCGCCCCTAGTAACCTTTCTGCTTTAAGGTGAACAGAACATCGGGATACAATTTATAAAAATATTTTGCAGTTTTTACCACCAAAAATAAAAAGGAGGTAAAAATTATGTCACGTTACACAGGACCATCTTGGAAAATATCACGTCGTTTAGGTTATTCAATTTCAGAAACTGGAAAAGAATTAAAGAAACGTCCTTATGCTCCAGGTCAACACGGTCAACGTCGTTCTAAATTAAGTGATTACGGTACTCAGCTCCATGAAAAACAAAAAGTAAGATTCACTTATGGTATGTCAGAAAAACAATTTAGAAAGACATTCAACGAAGCAGGCAAGATCAAAGGTAAACATGGTGAAAACTTCTTACGTCTCTTAGAATCTCGTCTTGACAATGTGGTGTATCGCTTAGGATTCGCACGTACGCGTTCACAAGCTCGCCAACTCGTCAATCACGGTCATTTCTTAGTGGATGGTAAAAAGGTTGATATTCCATCATACCGTCTTGTTCCAGGTCAAAAGGTTAGTTTCCGTGAATCTTCGAAGAACTTAAAAGTTGTTCAAGAAGCACTTGAAGCTCAATTTGCA
>JAQVBA010000033.1 GCA_028690555.1 Acholeplasmataceae bacterium | reverse complement strand
AAGATTTGCTCAATCGACATGAAATTAAATTAGATGATGCAAAAATCGTGGATTTAATTCAAAATGAAACGGTCTTAGTCACCGGTGGTGGTGGATCGATTGGATCTGAATTATGTCGACAGATTGCCAATCTTAAACCTAAAAAGCTGATTATTTTTGATATTTATGAAAATAATGCGTATGAGATTCAAATGGAATTACTTAGAACATTTGAAAAGAAAAAAGAAAAACTTGAATTAGAAGTAATCATTGGTAGTGTATATAACCGGATTAGACTTGACTATGTATTTAAAACCTTTCATCCAACGATCGTGTTTCATGCTGCTGCATATAAACATGTACCTTTAATGGA
The DNA here is from genome assembly GCA_028690555.1 of Acholeplasmataceae bacterium. Lineage (GTDB taxonomy): Bacteria > Bacillota_I > Bacilli_A > Acholeplasmatales > Acholeplasmataceae > UBA6181. Next base: position 11,320 of record JAQVBA010000033.1, on the reverse strand, counting down.
AGATAGTGCGGTAGAAGCCGTTAGAACCAATGTTTTAGGAACATATAATGCAGCCTCATTATCCAATCAGTATGGCGTAAAGAAGTTTGTATTGGTTTCTAGTGATAAAGCGGTGAGATCAACAAACATCATGGGAGCAACCAAACGCTATGCAGAACTCGTTATTCAAGATCAACATAATGTAAGTCAAGGAACGAAATTTGCAGCTGTACGTTTTGGAAATGTTTTAGGTAGTAATGGATCCGTGATTCCATTATTTAAAAAACAAATTGAAGATGGTGGACCGGTGACGGTCACCCATCCTGATATTACTCGGTTTTTTATGACAATTCCTGAAGCTGTAGGTCTTATTTTGCAATGTGGTGTTTACGCTAAAGGCGGTGAAGTCTTTGTTTTAGACATGGGTGAACCAGTCTTAATTAAAGATTTAGCAGAAAAGATGATCAGACTTTCAGGATTTAAGCCTTACCAAGAAATTGATATTATCTATACAGGACTTAGACCTGGTGAAAAGCTCTATGAAGAGTTATTGGTCAGTCATGATTTAGAACAAGAAAAGACTGAAAATCAAAAAATATTCATTGAAAAACAACGTGCTGTGACACATAAAGAATTGAAAATTGAAGAAATCACGAATGGATTTGAAAAACTTGATAATGAAGGTGTCAAAGACTTTGTAGCTAAAGTCATTGAAACCTATCAACGTAATGGCTTAAAATGAGTAAAAAGTTTTATCAGATTTTATCTTTGATCATTGTCATACTGATTTTTACAAATTCACTGATGAATGCTGAAGTTTCATCATCTCAAAGTGGTTTTCTATTAAATATCTTTCAAACAGTGTTTGGATGGTTTAATATAATGATTGAGTCAGATACATTATCACTTATGATTAGAAAACTAGCTCATTTTTTAGAGTTTTTTGTATTGGGATTCACACTTCTTAAAGGATGGGGATTGAAAGTGTTAGTTAATATCTTCATCATCTTTTTAGTAGCAAGCTTTGATGAATCCATTCAACTTTTTTCTGAAGGAAGAGCTTTTAGCGTCATCGATATCGGGATTGATATGATGGGTGGCATCACGGGTATATTAGTTTCTAAAATGATAATCAATAAGGAGGACTAAGATGAAGATTTTAGTCACAGGTGGTACAGGTTTTATCGGAAGTCATACAGTGGTCGAACTCATTCATGATGGACACGAGGTTGTTATTATTGATAATTTATCAAATAGTGACATCAAAGTTTTAGACTCGATTGAAAAGATTACAAAGATAAGACCTAAGTTCTATGCATATGATGTTACAAACAAACCACAAATTGAAGAAGTGTTCCAATCTCATCATTTTGATGGGATTATTCATTTTGCAGGTTATAAAGCGGTTGGTGAATCTGTAGAAAAACCTTTGATGTACTATCATAATAACGTTTTAAGTACAATCATCTTATCAGAATTGGCACTAAAATATCATGTGAATCGTTTTGTGTTTAGCTCATCAGCAACCGTCTATGGTGATCAAGAACCTCCATTTGTTGAAACCATGCCACTTGGTGATACGACGAACCCGTATGGTGAAACCAAGAAAATGAGTGAACGCATCTTATCAGATACAGCTAATGTAAATAAAAATTTCCATGTGACACTCTTAAGATATTTTAATCCAATAGGTGCACATCCATCTGGGCTCATTGGTGAAAATCCAAATGGCATTCCAAATAATCTCATGCCTTTTATTACAAAAGTGGCTAAAGGCACATATAAGGAATTAAAAATCTTTGGTCATGATTATGATACGATTGATGGTACAGGGGTTAGAGACTACATTCATGTCGTTGATCTTGCAAAAGGACATGTTGCTGCAATCAAAAACATAAAAGAAAACTTAAATATTTATAATTTGGGAACTGGAAAAGGGACATCTGTTTTAGAATTAGTGAATGCTTTTATGGATGTGAATAAAATTGATATACCCTATAAAATTGTTGAGAGAAGACCTGGTGACATTGCTTCATCATACGCAAATGTCGATAAAGCATTAAAAGAATTAAATTGGAAAACAGAACTTGACATTAAAGATATGGTGAAAGATGCTTGGTTCTTCGAAAAGATATTTATAAAATAACAAAAAAGTGAAATTTGATTTTGTTGAATTTCACTTTTTTTCTTGATAGACATTTACTATGCTGGGTTCATATGTTGATTTTGTATCGATAAATTGAATAAATTTTATGACTAGAAATCTTAAGATATAAGAAGAATTGTTAGAGGATTTATATCATTTTTATATTAGATAGATAGTGAAAAAACAGTTTATTATAACTCATCAAAAAATGAATGAAATAACGGACGGGTTTGAGGCTATATGCTATCAAGAAAACCTATGAGAAAGATAGACTGAAAGATATATCAGAAGATCTTTTAGAAGAATATGAAGTTGCCTATAATAAACTAGCTAAGTAACTAGATGTTTGAGACTATAAGTCATCTTTGGATAACTAATCTTTTTTGATTGGATATCCTTTTTTATTTTTGATATGCTAAATACCAAAAAGTCTAAATATTGGTAAATTACATTAGTTAAAACTATTTAGCATATTATCTTTTTTCTTTTAATTAATCTTGTTTACTTCAAAGTTTAATAATGATATAATAATTATATAAAAAATATTGCATTAAAGGGGTGATCATATGAATGCAAGTATCATTATGGATGCTTTCGATGAAAGAGAACCTATTGTTAGAGATGAGATTCAAGATGTATTAAAGATTGAAAATATCAATACTTTAAATCAAATGGTTTCTTATTTGGTTTCTTTTGGCATATTAAAACGTTACGAAAATGGGGTATATTATGTTCCTAGTTCTACTAAGAAATTCTCGCATTTAAAACCATCACTTAAAGATGTTATAGATAAGAAGTACTTGCAAAAAAACCAAGGCATCAGAACAGGGTCGTATCTTTTATATAAGTATAATTTCACTTCCCAAGTTTCTTCATTTTATGAGATTTTATCTAACAATGTATCGATACATACAAGATCTAAACATTTATACGATGGGAAAGTGGTTGTGTCTTATCCGCCTTTTGAAATCAACATAGAAAATACTCATGTTTTAGAATTCTTAGAACTTATTAAATATTTGGATTATAGTGATTACAATATAGAAAAATCAAAAAGGCAGTTACTAAACATATTAGATAGTCTTGGGTTAAAAAAAGAAGAAATTATACATTATAGTGAGTATTATAAAGGTAATAGATATGCTGGTTTTAGACGAAGTGTACATAATATTTTAGTAAATCTATGCGTTTGATGTTCAAATGCATATAAATGGTTATAATTAAACAGCTATATTCGTTTTTTCGGATAAGCTATATTACATGTAGGAAGGTTATATGAAAAATTTAAATAAATTAACAAAAAACGAACTCATTAAAATATTGAAAACGATTCTTAAAGATCATCCTGAATATTTTTCTCTTATCAAGGAAGAAAAAATTATATCAAAAGATCCAGAGAAAGTCTTAAAAGCCATTGAAAAAGAAGTAGCAAATCATAAAGGAAGTGTATTGAAAGCATACCAAATTTACCAAGGCTATAAAATTAATGATTCCAAGTCAAAATCATTCATGAGAATAGCCTATGAGTTTGCGGACTATTTATTTGAAGAAATTGATGCTTATGGTGGAGAGTCCATTGAAGAGTTAGTTGACATCACTTTAGAAGTATTTGAAGATGCTTGTTGTCTAGCTTGTGAATATAAGGATGCTCTTATAATTAACACTTTATATGAGTCATTACATTCATCTATTCATAATGATGATATTGTAGAAGCGTTTCTTGATGTAATGAGTTATTGTGGAGGTTTTGAGCTGCTAGATGATTGAACTTTGATTGCCAAACAGGACAGCTTAGATAATGCTTCATATATTAATTGATAGTTAAAATAACTGCAGAAATGAGTTTCTGCTATTATTTTTAAAAGGCTATGCAAAACGCCATAACGATGAAATATTGGTAAAATGCATTGACATAATGACTGACGAAATATATAATACAATTAAAGGTGGTGATTGGCATGTCAGATGACATAAAGTTAGATGTGTTTGAGAATAGTAAATATATTTTAAAAGAGGATTTGGTTGATTACATAAAAAAATCTACTGATTATGAAAAAGACTCATCAATTAGATGGGTTATACATGAACTTATCAAATCAGGAGACATTACAAAAGTAGATTCCAAACACTACTACAAAGGTGTGCTTAAGGATTATTCGCCAAAGGTACAAACGGAAAAAAAGAAACTATTGAAAAAATTAATAAGTAAGAAGTATCCTAAATTAGATATAGTAATTTATGAAACAAAAATATTTAATGAATGGATAAATCATCAAATATCTAGAAATGTTATTTTTGTTGAAGTCGAAAAATATTACATGCAAGATGTTTTCACATATTTACGTAATCACATTACTGATAAAATCTTATTGAATCCAACAACTGAAGATTTTTATTTATATGCAGAAGACAATATAATCATTGTTTCAAGTTTGGTAAGCCGTGCTCCAATGAACAAAGAATCATATGAAATCAAAGTGGAGAAACTTATTGTTGACTTATTTTCTAATGATTTAGTGTCCAAGTTGTTTAGTCAATCAGAATATGCGACTATTATTGATAATCTATTTAGAACGTATAAGGTTAATATAAAAACCATTTATTCTTATGCGAAAAGAAGGAACTTAATTGATATCACGAAAAAATTTGTCAAAAAATATGATCCTAGTGAGGTAACTAAATGATAGGTAAAAACTCATTTACAAAAGCGCACATAACCTCTATTAAGAAGACATACAAAAACTTAGATGAGTTTTTAATTGAACGTATGATTTTTGCTTTTGGTCTATTAGAAAGTTTGGTAAGAGTTAATTTGCCTTTTGTATTTAAAGGTGGAACATCACTTGTATTATTACTGAATAAACCATATCGATTATCAACAGATATTGATATCATTGTAGAACCTCATATTAATCTTGATGAGTTTTTAAATGAAGCTGCTAAAATTTACCCTTTTATTCGAAAGGAAAAACAAGAAAGAAGAGGTAAAAATAATATTACTAAAGAACATTATAGATTTTTCTATCAGTCACCTTCTAGTGAGCAAGAGATTCCAATACTACTAGATGTCTTGTTTGAAAATCATGGGTATAAGAAAGTTCTATCCGTCCCTATTAAAAACAGTTTTTTAGGACAAGAAGGTGAGTCATTATTTGTGCATGTTCCATCGATAGAATCCATTTTAGCTGATAAACTCACTGCTTTTGCGCCTAATACTACAGGTATTGAATATGAATACCATAATAAAGATGGTATATTAATTACTAAGTATTTAGAAGTGATCAAGCAATTTCTAGATGTTGCGAAACTGTTAGAAGATGCCAAAGATTTTGATGTTATCAGTGCATCTTACTCGGAAATTGTCAAGCAAGAAATAGAATATCGAGGCATTGATATTACTGAAGAAATGGCCTTAATGGATACATTTAATATGTGTTTATCGATAATTACTCGAGGAACTATGTTTAAAGAAGACTATTCAAAACTTTTAAAAGGAATTCATAGTATACAAAATCATGTATTTGGTATTAAAGTGACTGGAGAAAGTGTTGTTGAGTATGCATGTAATATAATGCTTCTGACAGCTAAACTAATCAAAAAAACAAACGTCATCAAAATAGATGTTCCAAATCAACTAATACCCAAAGAATATAAAAACATTAATCGCCTAAAAAAAGTAAACACTGAATCTTACAATAAAGCAGTTTTAGCTTTAAAAATATTAGATATTATCTAAACGATCAACTTTATGGGTAAACAAATAGAAAAATATTAATTATTTGATTTGGTGGTGAATCAAGATGAGTAATCAAGAAGAAGGATACATAAAAACAATTAAGGAACTAAGAGAAGAAAATAATAAATTAAGGCTTCTTGTTGATAAGTATAAAAAAATCATCGATCCCATGCAAAGGGTACCGCGTAGGGGGACGTTTAATTTGTGGAAGCCAATAATTTTGAAAATTACAATATTTGAGGAGGAGAAAATATGGAATTTTATAATAAAATAAACAAGTCAATTGAATATTATTTGAATGATAAAGTTCTAAACAACGCTTATTTTGTTAATGGACTTTGGGGATCTGGGAAAACATATTATGTTAATAATATTCTAAGAGATTATCTAAAAGAGAATTTTGACTTTAAAATGATATATATATCTCTATATGGAGTTGTCTCAGTTGAAGAAATAGCTAAACAAATTTATTCAAAACTAATATTTGAACAAAGAATAAAAGAAAAGCAAAAAAAGTATTTTGGAAAAAAGAAACTTGCCTCCCAATATTTAAAAGACACAGCAGTAGCTTCTGCAAAAAATCTAGTTCCTATGTTGCTTTCAAAAGTATATATTACACTTCCTAAAATTGACAATTACTGGAAGTACATCACTACACAAAAAATAGTCTTAGTTTTTGACGATTTAGAACGTTCTAGAATAGATATAGTTGAGTTAATGGGGTATATTAATAATTTTGTTGAAGAATACCAGATTAAAACAATAATAGTTGGGAATGAAAAAGAAATAAGAAATAGATTTTATACTGACGGTCTTATAGATAAGTATAATATAGTCAAAGATTTAAAGTTACCTATAAAAAAAGATGATAATAAAAATCCATATAGTTCAGTTGGATCTTTAGAAACTAGTCAAGATGATAAAAATGATAATGGAATTATTTCAACTAATCTTGTGTCTTTAAGAAAAAAAGTTGATTATTTGTTTTCTTCTTACGAGCAATATGATAAAGTCAAAGAAAAATTATTTGGTTACTCGTATGATTTCACACCACCGATAAGAAACATCTTTGAAGAATTAGCAAATAAAAATAGATATATCTTAGAAAATTTAGACTATGTTGAAAATTTATATATTAGCAATGAACATTATAATTTTAGAACATTCATATTCTCATTACATACATTTAATAATCTATTAGACTTAATAAAAGCTGATGAAATCAGTAACTTTGATGAAATAATGTCCTGCATAGTTGAGGCTGTTTTCTATTGCGGTTTAGAAATGAAAAATCCGAAAGAGGATATTGACAAGAATCCATTTATATCGTTTCACAGTAGTCAAGAAAATATTCCTCAGTCTGTTGTAGAGGACATTTATGTTCTTGGGACAGAACTCATGAATAGCTTTGATCTCACCGACATAGAGATTAATGACTTAATTAAAGATTATGATATTTTAGTCAGAGATTACAAGAAAGAAAAAGAAAATAGTCTAGTCGAACTAAGAACATACTGGTTGGATAAATCTGATGAATATATTATTAATGCTTTCTCAAATGCAATTGATAAACTCAATAGCAATGACTTAAATATACAGCTTTATCAAACATTTTTGTATGATTCTTTTCTTTACAATAATATTTTTTATGACAATCCAGTTGATATAGATGACTTGTTTAAGAAAATGATTAAAAATATAGAATCTTCAGATAAAAAAATAGAGAAGGATTTTGGATTTAACTCATTATCAAGATCTGTTAATGAAGATCAAAAAGAACGTTTAGTTTCTTACTGTGATAGATTAGATGAAAAGATTCATGAGCACAATTTGTTACTGGTAGATTCAACTTTAAATAAAATATTAGACGGTGACAATTGGTCTTTCTCACTGTATGAACATGTTAAAGAAGGAAAGAACGCATCTAAATTCACAACAAATAAAAACTTTATGTCTCAAATTAATGTTAAGAAACTATCAAAGTTAATTGTGGATGGTACCAGTGAGGACCTATCAAATATCCTTCAAACCTTAAAATATGTGTATGCTTTTTCGAACATTAATGAATACTTTAAAAATGATTTGAAAAATTTAAGAGAGCTACATTCATCATTAACTATTGGATTAGATAAAGTAGAATCGTATATTCTAAAATATTTATTGAATGATTTTATTGATTATCTAAACAAAATTATTGAAATGATAGATCAAGAGATTAGAAAATGAATAATTTGATTAATATTGAATACAAGCGGCTAAAGTCGCTTTTTTCTTTGGTTGATGAAACCAAGAAAGAACTAGCAGACAATTTAATATATCAAGCAGCTTTTATGAAAGTAGAACTCACTAAACTTCAAGACCAAATGATAAAATATGGCGCCATCCAAATTTCAAGTAAAGGTGCACAACGTCAAACCGAAGCAGCGAAGTATTATACAAAACTCGTTAATTCATATGGAACAGTTATAAAGACTTTAAATTCAATTCTAGGAACACAAGTAAATGATGGGGATGATGCCTTTGATGAATTTCTTAAGAGAGCCAGTGAATGAATTATCTAGTTGACTATTATAGTGAAATAATAAAAGGCAATATTCTAGTTGGCGAGGAACTCAAAAAGCAAATAGATAAGCTCATTACTGATCTAGATAATCCTAGATACATCTTTGATGAAAAACCAGGTAACTTAAGAATTGATTTCATACAAACATTCTGTAAGCACACTAAATTACCATTCAATGGACAACCATTTATCTTAGAATTATGGGAAAAAGCAATTATTCAAACAGCATATGGATTTAAAATCGCTGATACGGGATTAAGACGATTTAATGAGGTTATATTATTAATTGCACGAAAGAATGGTAAAACAACATTTATTGCTGGATTAGACCTTGCTGAGTTCTTTTTATCTAGAGGTGGTGTTGATATTGCTTGTGCTTCAAATACGACTGAACAAGCAAATATTCTCTTTGAAGAAATAAATAATATGAGAGAACAATCGCCCTCGTTATCTAAAGATACAAGAAGCAAGAAGAATATATTCTTTATCTATTCACCTAAGACTAAAAACAAGATAAAGAAATTATCTGCTCAATCAAGAAATAAAGATGGTTACAACATTGAAGTTGGTTGTATTGATGAAGTCCATGAGATGACTGATTCTAAAGTTTATGACGCTATTAAACAAACTCAATCTACAAAGAAAGAACCACTTATATTTATCATTACCACCGAGGGTACAACCATTGGTGGTTTTTTAGATAGCAAACTAGATTATGTTAGAAAGATGATAAAAGGCGATATTGAAGATGAAAGAGTATTACCTTGGTTATATACCCAAGACTCAGCTAAAGAGATATATGATGATCCAAGAACATGGCAAAAATCGAACCCCAGTTTAGGTGTAGTAAAAACCTCATCATATCTAGAAGATGTTATGAATAAGTCAAAACATGATTTATCAACAAGAGTCACAATGCTTTGTAAAGACTTTAATATCAAACAAGCTGATTCTGGATCATGGTTATCTTATGATGATTTAAATAATGAAGAAAGATATAGTCTAGATGATTTAAGAGATAGTTATGCGATTGGTGGTGAAGACTTATCATCAACCACAGACTTAACAGCTGCAGTATTAATTATCCAGAAAAAAGATAGTAACAAGAAGTTTGTGGTTCCACATTTCTTTATGCCTAGTGAAGTTTTAGATAAAAGAATCACTGAAGATAATGTGCCCTATGATATCTGGATTAAAAAGGGATTTGTCACATTAACAGAAGGGAATCAAAATGATTTCAGTCTAGTAACAAAATGGTTTATGAAGATGATCCAAACCTATGGCATAAGACCTCTTTGGGTAGGTTACGATCCATGGAACTCTCAATATTGGATTAAAGAGATGGAAGACCTAGGATTCAATATGGAAAAGGTTAGGCAGGGTTTTTATTCATTATCAGAACCCATGAAACAGATGGAAGCAGACCTAAAAAACAACTTGCTAATTTATGATAATAATCCAATCCTTAAATGGTGCTTATCTAATACCCAAGCTAAAGTTGACTTGAACGGAAATATCCAGCCTTCTAAACTTAACTCAAAGTATAAAAGAATTGATGGCACAGTCGCTTTGATTATTGCGTATGCTGTTTTGAATAGATATAAGATAGATTTCGAAAACATGGTGAACTAAACTTATCGGAGGTGCTCATGCCAATATTTAAACGAAAAAATAAAACCGGTTCAATCGATGCTTTACAAATCATCAACAACACAAACACATTCTATACACCTTTTGGAACAAACATTTCTAAAAGTGATGTTGTAAAGATTTGTATTGATCGAGTGGCCAGTCAATGTGCAAAACTTAAACCAAGATATATCAAAATAGAAAACGATAAGACAGTATCCGAGAAAAGCGGAAAGCTGTCTTTTCTGTTGAAGCATAAACCAAATGAAATTATGACACACTGTTCCTAGTTCAACAACTGTCTGTTACTATGTCATATCATTGCAACCAATGACATCTGTTGCATATAAAATTTTATAAATCATAAAGATGAGTAAAAAACTCGTCTTTTTTAATGATTTTTATTCATAGGGTCCATTTTCATTCATGTTTTTATTAGCAATATAGAGATGTTGACTATATAAAGCCATTGTTGAAAAATAAAACTAAAAATATTTATAGATATATCCTATACTCATACACACATTATTATGCAAATTCAACCAAAAAGTGTGAGTGTGAACAAAATCAGTCTAAATTAAATATAGAAATTATAAATTCTTCATGAAATAGTGGCTAAAACTATCCGATTGTGTTATATTATAATTATAAAAATTTTAATCAAATTACTATTCTAACAGTATTAAATAGAGTATGATTAATTTATATTTCTTGGGGGCAGCCATGATGACTAAAGGTAAAACCATTAATGGATTAATGAAACATATTAGAGATAAACACGGTATATCCATTGATGGCAGTAGGCAAAAACGTGAATTGATGCAAATGGGTTATTATCACGGGTATAAACGTTATAGATATGTAAAGAAAAAACATAATAGGTTAAACTTAAGTGATTTTTCTGAAATAAAAGCTATTTATGATTTTGATATCAAACTGAAAGGTTTGTTTTATAGACCAGTTATTGATTTTGAGATATTAGTTAACAATTATTGCATAGATGTGCTTTCTGCTAATAAGGATACAGATTTTGAATCTGCAATGAATAATCTGCTTACAAATCACAACCGCTATACTAGTGGTTCTAAAAACTATAACAATGCATATAAAAATCTATTATTTTTGAAGAATAAAATTCACGGTAAGATTGCATCTGCATATAAAAATTCTGAGAATCCAATTGCGCACTTTGTTAATACTTCTAGAAACATTCCTATATGGGCACTGTTTGAAACACTTAGTCTTGGTGACACTGCAAATTTTATCA
>JAQVBA010000143.1 GCA_028690555.1 Acholeplasmataceae bacterium | reverse complement strand
GCGGAGAAGAGGGGGGAAAGAGGAGTGGAGTGAGGAACTCCCAATTACTAATCTATTACTAATATCTGTCAAATTAGTAATTGGACAAACACACGTTTCGCACTTTACTCATACAGGTGTTTTTCAAAAAAGAGGGAGGGGAAGAACAAAGATCATCTTCACCCAGACTAATAAAAATTCCAGTTCCAGACGAATGATCGCAGATATAAGATGATATCACCAAAAATTATATCCAAAAAAGAGACAATATTTTGAAAAAAACATTATATCTCACGAATATTGGAGGGGTGAAGACGACATTTTTCTAAAGCTCCCTCTCTATCCCTCATTAATTGATAGAACGAGATAACAGGAAGGGATAGATTATTTGTAATAAACGGTGCAAGTATGGTATCGCTAGTTATAATTAAAGATACAATCTTCGGGGAAGTGTGGAATCTAAAATGAGTTTGAATTTCGCCGATATGAGTTCGCAAACACTCATCACGTTTAAGATGTTTATCCATGAAATCATTGTCTTTGGGTAAAATTCCAAATTTATTGAATTCATTAGTCATATCATTAGCGGTACGAGAATGAGTAATGTTTTTGCACTCAATAGAATAGAGAATATTATTGTCGAAATCTACTGCCGCGATATCTATATCTCCAATATCTTTTGGCAAATTAAGAATCCTGTGCAATTTCACACTGGGGTGTGTAGATATCTTTGTTTCCATTTTGAACCAATTTTGAACCGTTTTTACAAATGCTTTCGCTTCTTCTCCCCTACAACGCTTTATCCATTTTTCTAATTCAGAATTCTCTTTTGTGGGATACTTGTCATCTCTGATTCTTGATTCAAAATAATCGAATGCATTTGCCCACCATCTTTCTCCGATAAAAATAATCGGCTCCCCATTCTGATTGAGAAGTCGAATAAGTGGACGTCGTAATGCAGATAATCGCCCATATTGATTATCAGGATCTATATCTATCCATTCATAACCGTCTGGGACTTGCTCCCATGGCCCTCTCGGCTCTAAACAAAATAAATTCAAAGCTATTTTTCCCATAGCCTCCGTCCACCCACATTCCCTAATTAATTCTTTACAAATTTTTGATTCTGGAATAATATGATAGGCTTTGGAGGTTTTGAAACATAGCTTAAGAAGAGTGTCTCTAAACTCACGTAATTGGGTATAGGTCAGGTTGAATTCATCTAAATATGCTTGTTCACGCTTTTCACCATATAATTTTTCATATTGAGTTGTTGCAGGAACAGTATATTTGAGGTATCCACAGGTTTCTCTTTCTCTGGCATCTTCGAGTCGTTCCAACATGTATGCATGCCACATCTTGTTTTCAAATGTGTAAGGGTCACCACGCAATCCCGATTCAGCTAACCCAGAGGGGCAGATAACCAATGAAGGAAGGGGGCGCAATAGTCTCATTCTACTCCTTAAAGCCCACATACCACGAGTTAGTGATGATAATACCATGAGGGTATCAATCCCACGTTCAGTCAATCTTTCATTTCCCAGGGGGTTTTCAGCAACAGACATTTCTAATAATTGACATAAAGCGAGGGATATCTGAGCACGTGTTCTATCAGATTCGGCATGATACATGGCATGTATATCTGCTGATCGGAAACCAGAATAACGACTCATAGCCAAATCCTCCCGCTGATGATAGATTAGATACGTTATGAGTTCGTGTTGTGTTAAAACAAATTTAAGTATCTCTAATATAGAATATTTATGCAGGTTTTCCTTCAAACGTTCTAACGTCTTTGAACACATAAACTCAATAAATCGCTTTATTTTTTCTGCATCTTCAAGAAGAGTACCAATGTTATAATCCGAATTGTATGCTTGGCAGAAGCCCGTCATTTCCTGCAAAAGGATATCAAAATTGATTGGATGTAAAACAGGCAAATTAAATCCATTGAGTCCTGGATGAAGAAATAGATATTCCCCATGTACATCCAAGGTTTTACCCTTCCTTTGTTCTCTGTTTGCAAGGTCTTTTATCCCACCCTCAGTCCAGATATTTTCTAGAGGCAATACCAAAAAATGGGCATTCTTACCTTGGTAGTGGTAAGAGCCAGGTTCCTTTACTGGGAGATATAAATTGTCGATAGAGAAAGGAATCCAAAATAATGTAACGTCATTTCGATTTGGCGGAGTCTGCAAATATGATGGTTCGTCCATACCTATGGGCAGTTTTTTCCCTTTTGATAATCGCTGATTGAATTCACTTACTAGGATATTTGATAGAAGAACTGCAGCCGAAAAAGGTGTTTCTGTTTTTACACTGCAAGTAAAGTCTGGGAGAGCGAGATGTGCTTCAGACTCTGTACTGGTTTTTTCAACCACGTATATTGGATAGTAATATTCCTGCATTGGCCTTAATTCACATTTGGGTTCAACTATTTTGCATCATTATTAACAAGATTGGGACGAGGAAACATCCTCCGGCAATACACATCGGTAAGATTCTGACGGATCGCAATTCCCCGAAGGCGTTTATCGATCCAGTCTTTCGAATACCCCTTCTGTTCATACAGATCCTTCATCCGTTCCTGGGCGCGTTCCGGATCCTCGATCTCCAA
>JAQVBA010000142.1 GCA_028690555.1 Acholeplasmataceae bacterium | reverse complement strand
GTCGGTCCAAAGTCACCGATTCCATGACGACCAGGCAGAGAACTGACAGGTAAGAGAACACCAACATTATTTTTCATGAAAAAATCTTCTTTCCTAATCAATATAACATAGACAATTTAGAAGAAAAATAACAACTTAGTTGTTTAGATGAGATGATATTTTTTTAAAGCTTGGTAGACACCATGCTCGCCGATATCAGAAGTGCAAAACGTCGCCGATTCCTTAGCTTTCGGTTTGCCGTTGCCCATTGCTACTGAAATACCCGTGCTTAAAAACATGGGAATATCTCCATGATCATCACCAAAAGACATTGATTGCTCAGCTGGTATATTTAAGTGCTTTAAGACTCTTTTAATGGCTGAGCCTTTATCGTTTTGGTGGTAACAAAGATCAACTCCATAATCATCAAAGCGAACATAGCGAATTTGAGAAGGATATTCCTTCATCAATTTTTCATCATGTTTTTGGGGGGCAAAAAGGAGAATGGATGTTACATCATCGTTACGATAACGAATGGTAGTTGGCACAGTTTCCGAGTAGGAAGAGAAATACTTTTTCACCCAAGTATTTGGTTTGCTAGTGAAGTAACGTTCTTTTTCGGTTGCTAGTTCTAAAACAAGATGATGTCGATGAGATATTTTTTCAATCTCGCGAACGATATCAGAGGGGATGACATTAGCGAAGAATAGTTCATCTTTGATGAATGCTACTCCTCCGTTCGTGCATATTACTCCGTCAGGGTTGAATATCGAAAAGATACCCGTATGAACAATAGAATCATAGGGACGGGCAGTGCATAAATACACAAGGATGCCATTTTTTTGAGCTATTTTAAGACCATCAAGACTCGGGTAATCCCAGTCGTGAAGATGATGGTCTAAAATCGTCCAGTCAATATCAACAAATATAATTTTGATGGGTTGAGAAGCCATGTTTTTATCTTAGCATAATGACAGTAGTCAATGCCATTTGTTGAAGATAAATTTACTAATATCTTTCAATGAATTAGAATAAGCATAGGAAAAAAACAATATGAAAAAATTAACCACTTCTATTTTGCTGTCAATCGTTGCCTTATTAATTAGTGGCTGCGACGCTAATCTTCCCGAGGATGAAGAAGATATTATTCCTGAGTTGATAAGTAGCGAAGAATACAAAACTTTTTGGAACCCCTCCACTACTCTTGATTTTGATATTTCAATGTCGCCAAACGCGGCCGCCTTTATGAATGATCATCAATCTAATAAAGATGATTCTTACTATTTTGATTATTATGTTCCCTGCACATTAAACTATTCAATCAATGGAATAGAAGAAACCATGGAAGAAGTCGGCATTCGTGTCAAAGGAAACTGGTCCCGCAATCCATTCCTTTTCGAAGGTCAATTTGACCCCACTTCAAAAGCTCATTTTAAATTATCTTTTGGCGAGACTTTTGATGGCGATGAATATGACACAATTGATGATTTAAAAGAATTCAAAAAAGTCTGGAGCGATGAAGCCGAAAGAGACATCCGTAAAGACCGAACATTGTTCGACATGGAAAAAGTTGATATGAAATGGAATCGCAATAGCGATGAAACCAAAGTAAAGCAAAGCTATATGCTTAAGATTTTCCGCGACAATGGTGTGATTGCTGGTCACACTACTTTAGCGGACACCACTCTCATGGTAGAAGATGGCTATGTTTTAGAAGATACTTATGAAATTTTGGAAGTTGTCGATAGCGTGCTAATGAAGAGATATTTTGATGAAGAACACGCAGATGGGGATTTATACAAATGTACCTATCAAAACGCTCCCGCTAACTTTGCCTCTTATTATACGGTTGGTAACCAAATCGGTATTGAAGATAACGTTAATGGTTATCATCCAGCTTACGACCTTAAGACCAACAAAAAGAAAAGTTCGAGTCACACTAATTTGCTCAATCTATTCGCGGCAATAAATGATAAAACAAGCACAGCCGAAGACTTTAAAGAGAATATCGAAACTTTTATTGATATGGATTCATTTCTCATGTACGAAGCCATCGCTTTCCTTTGTGGTAACTTCGATGATTTTAGAAACAACGCGAACAATTATTATGTCTATATCTCATCAATTGATAATATTGCTTATTTTATTCCTTATGATTTTGATCGAGGCTTAGGCGCTGGAGCAATGGATCATCAGAATTACATGACTGATTTTTCCGCTGAAAGCACCAAGATGCAAATTTCCGGTAACAGTGCGTGGCAGACCTGCAATCTCTTTTGGAGAACAATTTGTCAATCAACTGATTCTGCTTCCGGGCATAAGAATGTCGCTCGTGTCGAAACATATCGAAAACAATATCAAACCAATATTGAAAAGTTATTAAATGATGAGATTGTTTCCTCTGACTCTTTTACTAGCTACGTTAATAGTTTTCCTAGTTCTTATCGTGGTAATCCTGATGGAGCAGGGCTTAGCAACATTTCCTTCAGCGATTATCTTCAATTAAAAATTACCGCGATTAAAACCTATAACCCTACTTACAATATCGAAGTATAGGGAAATCACTGAATCATTAGAAAAGGCTCGTTTCTGAGCCTTTTAAAATATTTAAGATATACGTTAAT
>JAQVBA010000032.1 GCA_028690555.1 Acholeplasmataceae bacterium | reverse complement strand
TGCATATGATTTATGTTTCTTTATTATCGATACTTTATATTTACACCTTCAAATTATCGACACAATCCCTTTATGGTGATTTTGTCGCTTATCAAAAGATGAAAGATGATCCAATGTTTACATTTGCACAAATCAGTCAATATACTGAATTTTCAAGTATGGAATCTGAAAAAGAAAAAAGATTCATCTTTGATTATGCGACGAATCTTTTAAAAGTAGCACCAAAGATGACGGATCTTTTTGTTCAGCATATCTTGTTATATTATCTCGAAGGTATTACAAAAAGAGATTATCCAACAGATCCAGTTGTTGAATCAAAAATTAAACAAATTAACATCCATTCATTTATTCGAAATGAGCAAGGTTTATTTGCATTTCATGAAATCATCTTGCATGATTATAAATTAAAAAAAGTAGAAGAAGCCTATGATAAATTTGAACATGTCAAGAAAATCAATCGAAAAAAGATTGATCATAAGCTCATCACATATTTAAACTATAAAACAGAACATCAAATAAATCTTTGTGATCATCAATCATTTTTAGAGAATAAACATAATATTTATATTGGTGATCATTGGATCTTTGAACCTGTGATTGACCCTTATCAAGCCTATTTGGAAGATATAAATAAACTTCCATTTGTTCCTTATTTATGTGAGGTAACTTTTGAAGAAATTACAGAATAAAAAATCTCTGAGTTAAGAGATTTTTTATTTGATTTTACTTAGTATAAAATTTATTGAATGAATTATATCATTCCATTCTATTTCTTTTGCATAAATATAGTTCGATTGGTATCTCAACCACAAATTGTCTAAAATCTGACTTTGAATTAATAATCCGATTAATTTTTCAGCATTTTGAACTATTTGATCATAAGTTCCTCTAAATCTCATCGTGTTATTCAAAGCATCTTTAAGAGTTATCCAACTTATCGAGGATTTATGGAAAGACAGCAATATGTAAATATCATAAAAATCCCTCATACGAGTATTTGATTCAAGTCTAGAAAGAATAGTTTCTAATTTTTCAGCAATTATTGTTTCAATATTATAGGTTCTAATCAGAAGTGTTTTATTTTCAATCAGAGTTTCATATCGTGTTGTTACTTCACAAGGTGTAATGATATCTCCAGTTGTCATATCAATTTTGATTGTTTCATGGATTTTGTCATAAACCACACCAATGGTCGCTCTAAATCCTGGGTAGTTAAATTCATCATGTATTTTCTCAATCTTAATTAAGCTCATTTGTAATTGAGAATCGGTTTCAATCTTGATGATATCATTTATCACTTGATGTAAAAAATTCTCGTTTATTTTTAAATTTTTAAGTGTCACATCTAAATCCATCGTTGTTCGTATGTCGATTCCTGTAAAATGACTTACTAAAAATCCACCTTTAATAATGAAGTTGTGATTGTATTTTGACAATGATAACTTTTCAAGAAAGAAATCGAAAATAGCATGTCTCAAAATTAGATTTGAACCAATACCGAGTTCATTTGTTTTTTTACGTATATAAATTTTAAGTTGATCGGATGATTTCATAAGAGTAAACCCACATATTCAATCATTTTCTTTTCAACATGAAGTTTTTTTGCATATTCCATAAGACGTTTTAAATCTTTTTTTGGACTATTGATATAGTTTTTTAATCCTTCGTGTACTAATGTTACATCTAGTTTATTTCTTGACCGAATGAGATCACAAATTGTACGTTCCATATTATAGGCAATAATCTCATTTCCATAAGGTGTTTTTAGCACTGTTTTACCAAGATTAAGCAATTCTAACTTAATAGTAAATGTTAAGACATGTTCAGATTTAAGTTGTGTAGTGTTATATCCAGATGGGACAGTGATGTGGTATTGTAGTGGGTCACGATCTGTTAATTGGTGTAAATAGAGTGCAGTTCCATGTGAATAGACAGTTCTATTTTTTTTCTGCTGAAATGAATACAAAAAATCTTGCCACACATTGGGTGTTTGATAAACACCATTTGAAATTCGGATTAATTTGTCTTCCTTAACGAACATGGATAAATATTCTCTATGAATACCATATTTTTGTGCATCTTGGGTTGTAATATAGCCATCTTTTTCCTGAATAAGTTTTTCTAATTTTTTTACTGACATCACTAATACCTCATTTACAAATATGCTTATATTATAGTTGAAATAAGTTAAAATGTCAAAACATTTAAAAATATGAGTTGAGTATAAAAAAAAGACTCCAAGAGTCTAAAAGTACTTATATAATGGTGCCCCCAGAGAGAATCGAACTTTCAATTCAGCCTTACCATGGCTGCGTTATACCATTTAACTATAGGGGCAGCAAAACTATTATACAAAAATGAATGATAAAAGACAACCCAAATATGTTATATTATTTAGGTGAGGATGTGTTTTTATGTACATGATTTTAAGACTAGTAAAACCTTACTGGAAAAAATTAACAATCAGTTTGTCATTTAAATCAATTGGCGCACTTGCAGATCTCTTTTTACCTTGGATCATTGCGTATATGATTGATACAGAAATTCCGAATTTAAAAGCAAGTAACACCACAAGTCTTAGTTCTCTATATTATCTAGGAGCGTTGATGGTCATCATCGCTTTTTTAGGTTTATATCTAAATGTTGCAGCAAACAGAAAAGCAGAAATGATTGCTGCATTGTCAGTGAAAGATTTAAGACATGATTTATTTCAAAAAATCGAAGGATTATCTGCACGTCAAGTGGATCACTTAACGCGTCCATCTTTAATTTCTAGAATGACCACCGATACTTATAACATGTATAACGCGACAGCGTCTTTGCAACGTTTAGGTGTGAGAGCACCGGTATTACTTATTGGTGGCATTTTAATGTCGCTTTTATTAGATCCGGTCTTAACACTCATTATGGTAGCCATGCTTCCATTAATTTTAATCATTGTATATGTATTTTCGAAAAGAGGAATTCCATTATATAAAAAGACTCAAGGCTTTGTCGATCAATATATAAGAAAGCTTAGAGAGTATATCACAGGTGCGAGAGTTGTCCGTGCATTATCGATGCATGATCATGAGATGGATGCTTTTGATGATGCCAATAAAAACACTGTAGATAGTGAACTGCACGCGCAAATTACGATGGCTAAAATCAATCCGATGATGCATGCTGTCATGAATATCGGATTAGTGGTTGTCTTAGTGATTGGAGCTTATCGCTTGAGTTTGGGGCACACAGAAAAAGGTCAAATCATGGCATTTGTGACCTATTTTACGATTATCTTAAATGCGATGATGAGTATTACTAGAGTCTTTGTTTTAGCTTCTCGTGCGACAGCATCTGCCGATCGTATCCAAGAAGTATTAGATATGCCCATCGATATTAAAGATGGACTCATGCCTTATATTGAGAAAAAGGATGTTCCACATATCACCTTTGATCATGTCTACTTTTCTTATAATCAAAAAGAACATAACATTGAAGATGTAACATTCACCTTAAATCAAGGTCAAACCTTAGGAATCATCGGTGCAACCGGTTCAGGTAAAACAACCTTAATTAACTTACTTATGCGTTTTTATGATGTCAGTAGTGGATCTATTAAAATTTATGATACGGATATTCGTGATTTGAAAGCAATTGATTTAAGAAAACGGATCGGTGTCGTATTTCAAAATGACGTTATTTTTGCGGATAGCATTTTTGGAAATATTCAATTTAACAGAAGAGATATCAGTGATCATGATATTGAACTAGCAACCGAAGTTGCTCAAGCTGATTTTATTTATGAAAAAGAAGATGATTTTAAATATCAAATGGCACAAAAGGGTATGAATTTATCAGGTGGGCAGAAACAAAGACTTTTAATTGCTCGTGCAGTGGCAGGTAAACCTGATATTTTAGTCTTTGATGATGCTTCAAGTGCTCTTGATTATCAAACGGATAAGAATATGCGTTTATCGATTAAAAAGTCATTCTCTAAAACGACAAAAATCATTATTGCGCAACGCATTTCATCGATTAAAGATTCGGATCACATTTTACTGATCGATGAAGGAAAAATAATTGCATCCGGTACCCATGAAAAACTCATGAATACCTCTAAAATCTATCAAGAGATTGCTTTCTATCAATTAGGAGGTGAGCTCAAATGATGTATGCTGGTAAACAAGGACGCGGCAGAAATGACGGTAGTCAAAAAGCGAAAGATGTCCGTTATGTGTTAAGAAGATTAGGGGCTTATTTAGTCTATTATAAGCGGAAACTCATTATTGCGATTTTCATTGCGATTTTAAGTAATGTGTTATCGCTCATTGGTCCATTTTTAACCGGTAGAACGATTTCTGCCATGGAAGATGGCGTTGACTTTGAAAAAGTATTCTTTTTTGCAGGCTTAATGATCATTTTCTATTTATTAAGTACGATGATGAGTTACTTATTATCGAAAGCGATGATTAGAGTATCACAAAGTGTTGTCTATAAGATGCGTAAAGATTTATTTGCGAAATTAAACCGTGTGCCGATTTCATATTTTGACCAAAATCAAACCGGAGATATTATCTCTAAAATGAGTTATGATATCGATACGATTAACACATCTTTAGCCAATGATGTCATCAGTAGTATTACATCAGTCATTACCATTATCATTTCATTTGTTATGATGATCTTAATGTCACCGATTTTAGTCTTAGTATTTATTGTGACTTTACCAATCTCAATTACACTCACACGTATGTTATCGAAGATCGTGAAAAAGAAATATCGAATTCGAAATCAAAAACTTGGTGAAATGAATGGTTTTGCTGAAGAAATGATTAGTGGACAACGCACCATTCAATCTTATGTACAAGAAGAAGCCGTTTTAGAAAAATTCGATGAAATCAATGAAGAAGCAACCAAAGCATCCTATGAATCTGGATATTATTCAACAACCGTAGGACCTTCTGTGAACTTTGTATCGAACTTATCGGTTGCTTTAGTTGGCGTCTTTGGTGGGATCTTATACTTTAGAGGTTTAATCACATTAGGAAACTTAACAAGTTTTACCCTTTATTCGAGAAGATTCTCAGGTCCAATCAATATGATGAGTAATATCTTCGCAGATATTCAAAGTGCGCTTGCTGCTGCAGAAAGAGTCTTTAAAGTCATTGATTATGATGAAGAACCTAAAGATCAAGATGATGCCATCACTTTAGAAGATATTCAAGGTGAAATCACATTTGACGATGTCAGCTTTAGATATGTAGTTAATCAACCAATTTTACAACATGTCTCCTTTAAAGCGAAACCTGGACAAGTGGTTGCCATCGTTGGACCGACAGGTGCAGGAAAAACAACCTTAGTGAACTTGCTCATGCGCTTTTATGATATCGATCAAGGTATCATCAGACTCGATCATTATGATACAAAAGAAATCAAGAGACAAAGCTTAAGAAAGAGTTTCTCGATGGTTTTACAAGATACTTGGATTTTCTATGGAACCGTGCATGATAATATTGCTTATGGCAATGGTAATGTTTCAAGACTTGAAGTTGAAGAAGCAGCTAAAAAAGCGCGTATACACGGCTTTATTAGCCATTTACCTGATGGATATGATACCATCCTCAAAGAAGATGGATTATCGATTTCTAAGGGTCAAAAACAGCTCTTAGTCATTGCCCGTGCGATGCTATCTAAAACTAAGATGCTCATCTTAGATGAAGCTACATCGAATGTCGATACACACACGGAAGTGCAAATCCAAAAAGCGATGCTATCCTTAATGGAAGATAAGACAACATTTGTTATTGCCCACCGTTTATCGACGATTGAAAGAGCGGATTTAATCTTAGTCATTAAAGATGGAAATATCGTCGAACAAGGCACCCATGAATCATTAATGACCGATCAGGGATTCTATTATGACCTTTATCAAAGCCAATTTGCATAATAAAAAAATAAAACGTGCTTTTCCTTGTAATTGCTTAATAGATTGTGTATAATAATTTTAGGCGTGATCACACGCTGAATAAACTTAAGGAGTATTTAAATGAAAGGCGTAGTAAAATGGTTTGATGCTGACAAAGGATATGGATTTATCTCATCAGCAGAAGGAAAAGACATCTTTGTTCACTTCAGTGCAATTCAATCTGAAGGATATAAGACATTAGCAGAAGGCGACCAAGTAGAATTTGAAGTTAAAAACGGTGACCGCGGACAACAAGCGGCTGAAGTTCGTAAAGTCTAAAAAATTCAAAACAGCATGGGGACTCAATTCGATTGAGTCCCCCTTCTATTTTTTATGAAATGAAAATACTTGACATATTTTCATGATGTGTTACAATGAATGAGTACAATTTAAAAGCATAGAGGTAGCGATGTAGAAAAGTATGTTTGTGAGTCGGCAGACTGTGATCAAACAGAAAGGCAACCATCGCCGAATGATATCTTAGGCATAAGAGAATCATGGGGTTATAGGAAACACTTATAACACTCCTACGATAAGTAGAGGCGCTAGCAAAATATAAAACCATTTATTATTTTGAAGTGTCCTCTCGGATGCTTTTTTTGTTAAAAAAACAAAGAAAAGAGGAAGAGAGAATGAAAAGATTTAGTTTAGTTTTATTTGTTTTATTGTTTGGGGTTACACTATTTGCGTGTCAAGTTGAAGATCAGTTTAATTTGGAAGTTGAAACTGAAATTGTGGTTGGGTTAGAAGCTGCTTATGCACCATTTAACTGGGCAACACCAGAAGAAAATGAATTTACGGTAGCAATAGATGGTCAAGCTGGGTTTTATGCAGATGGTTATGATGTCGTCATGGCACAAGAGATTGCTGATGCTCTTGGTTTAACATTAGTCATTAAAGCATATAGTTGGGATGGATTAATTCCAGCGCTCAATGCAGGTGAAATTGATTTAATTATTGCTGGCATGAGCCCAACAGCAGAACGTGCATTAACGGTGAATTTTAGTGAAGAATATTATCGCTCTGAACAAGTCATGGTTGTTAGAAATGATGGTGACTATGCGAATGCAACATCACTTATCGATTTTAATGGTGCAAGAGTTGTTGCACAAGCAGGGACTTTGCAAGATGATTTGATTAATCAAATCACAGGTGTAGTTCATCAAGAAACATTAAATAGTTATAGTGATTTAGTCAATGCTTTAGCCTATGGCACAAGTGATGCATTTGTAGCAGAATTACCGGTTGCTACAGGGATTGTGCAAACAAATAATCAATTTACCATCATTGAATTTGCAGATGGTTTAGGGTTTGAAGTTTCCGATGAAGATATTATTGTATCTGTTGCACTTCGCTTAGAAGACCTTGATTTATTAGATGCTGTCAATGAAGCTTTAAGTAACATTTCAAATCTTTCTAGACAACAGATTATGCAAGATGCATTATCACGTCAACCCCAAGAGTAATGATGCAAATTTGGACGACAATACCTCCAAAAGATGAATTCTTTAACACCATCCTATATTTACTTGATACCTATGGATCATTCTTTTTAAGAGGGGTATGGATTACATTGTTATTATCCGTGATTGGGACATTAGGAGGATTCATATTATCACTCTTTTTAACCATCATGAGAGAACAAGACATTGATCATAAGCGTGATTCATGGATTCAAATTGCCACTAAAAAACTTAGCAAAGGTTTTGTAAGAGTCTATGTTACAGTATTTCGTGGCACACCGATGATTGTTCAAGCTATGATCTTTTACTATGGGATTGCTCCACTTAAACTAAGCTGTTGGAATCCACTTGTTGCTGGATTAACGGTTGTCACATTAAATACGACTGCCTATATTGCAGAAGTGATTCGTAGTGGGATTAATGGGATTGATAAAGGTCAAATGGAAGCGGCACGCAGTTTAGGATTTTCAAAACAACAAGGGATGTTTAAAGTTGTCTTTCCACAAGCGATTAAAAACTCATTACCAGCGATTGGTAATGAGTTCATCGTCAATTTAAAAGATACAGCAGTTTTAAGTGTCATTGGTGTCTTTGATTTATTTAAAGCAACACAATCTGCAACCTCATCGAACTATCGTCCCGTTGAAGGATTCTTTATTGCGGCCATCATTTATTTGATCTTAACATTTGTGACATCAAAGATTGTTGATCACTTAGAACATCAAAAACCAAAGGTGGTGAACATCAATGCCTGAAGTCATTCTACAAATTAGAAACATTCATAAAAGATTTGATGATCAACTCGTTTTAAATGGTATCAATTTAGATATTCATGAAAAAGAAGTCGTGTCGATTATTGGTTCCTCAGGATCTGGGAAAACGACACTGCTCAGATGCTTAAATTTACTCAATGAACCAGAAGATGGACAAATTTTATTCTTAGGTGAAGATTTGATGGATCCAAAAGTTGATCTCGATCATTTAAGAATGCGGATGGGCATGGTTTTCCAATCATTTAATTTGTTTAATCATCAAAATGTGATGGAAAATTGTATCATGGCGCCTATCAGTTTACTTAAAATGAAAAAAGAAGATGCGATTGATAAAGCGCGGTTGTTGTTAGATAAAGTGGGTATGCTTAAATTTGAACATGTTCCAGTTACACAACTTTCTGGTGGGCAAAAACAACGAGTAGCGATTGCACGCGCACTGATGATGAATCCAAAAATCATGCTCTTTGATGAACCCACATCAGCCCTAGATCCAGAAATGGTTGGAGAAGTATTAGAAGTCATGAAAGATTTAGCTAAAGAAGGTATGACGATGGTGATCGTCACCCACGAAATGGATTTTGCGAAAGAAGTATCACACCGGATTATCTTTATGGATCAAGGCCTCATTGCTGAAAGCGGAACACCAGATGATATATTCAAAAACCCAAAAGAAGAGCGAACAAAAGCCTTCTTAAGAAGATATGCACATGAAAGAGTTTAATCATGTGCTTTTCTTTTTTTAACTTATTGTCAGTGATAGCGCTTCTATGATATAATAATCCTAAAGATGGGAGCGTTGATATATATGGAGAAAGACCTATTAGAGTTAGGGCGAAAGCATCTAAGAAATGTGACCAAAGAATGCGAAGAAAAGCAAATCGAAGAAGCTGAAAAGAGATTCGCATGGCAATACACTTATGATGCTGTGGGCATGGCAGGCCACAATCGTGTATCCTATGATGATGTCATTCGTCTTAGTGAAACAAAAGCTCTACTCGGATACAGCGAAAGAGAACAAAAAGAAATTTTAAATCACTTAAAAGCTTTTGATTATGTCAAAAAAATTGCACAATCGAATGAAAAGTTTAATGAAGAAATGCTCAAGGATATCCATGAGATCCTTGTCGAAGGCATTTTTCAAGGTGGCGTATACCGAAATGTTAACATTAATATTTTTGGTGCGAGTCATCAACCACCTGACTATGTCAAAGTCTATGATCGCATGAATAAATTCTTTAAGAATATGGAATCATTTGAAGGTAATGCGATTGAAAAAGCTGCTTACGCGCATGCAAGCATTGCCAAAATTCATCCATTTGTGGATGCCAATGGAAGATTAGCAAAACTCGTGTTAAATTATTTCTTAATGAAGGGTGATTACTTACCCATCTCCATTCCTCTTGATCAAAGAGAAAATTACATTGAAAAGTTAGAAATCTTTAAAACAGAAAAGGATTTAAATCCTTTGACTCAATTCTTTAAAGAGATATTAACGAAACGTTATGAAGCCATATTGAAAGATTTAGACTTATAGAGAGTGCTTAGCACTCTTTTTTATTTCGTTTATTAAAAGACATAAAAATATGATAAAATATGATAGGTGATGAAAATGTCTTTAAATATAGGTTCAGTCAACAAACTTAAAGTGATTCGTAAAACAGATATTGGCTATATGCTTGACTCGGATGAGGATGAAGTTTTTTTACATTTTAATGAAACGAATCATCAAGAATTAAAACCTAATGATCTTGTAGATGCATTTTTATACTTCGACCAAAAAGGTCGTTTAGCCGCAACCTTAAAGACTCCTTTAATCACGAAAGAAACTCCTGGATTTTTAGAAGCTACCGATGTGCATTCTGGACTTGGTGTATTTTTCCATATGGGGATTAATAAAGATTTATTATTATCAATGGATGATTTACCGCTTGATTATACTAAATGGCCAATCAAAGGTGATAAATTATATCTTTCCATAAAAGTTAAAGGCAAATTAGTCGCTAAAATCGTTTCGAAAGAAGAATTGAAAATAGCACCACCTACCTTAAAGCCTAAAGATAAAGTCTTTGCTTATGTACAAAAGATTGGAAGAGAAGGCGTTAATCTTTTAACGGAAGATTTAAACTGGGTTTTTGTGCATCAATCGATGGTTAGAAATGACCTTCGTTTAGGTGAAAAAGTAGAAGTCACGATTACGTATCAATCTGAAAAAGGTTATACGGGTTCACTTGTTGCACAAAAGGAAGTTTTACTCTTTGAAGATGCGAATATGATTCTTTCGTATTTGATTAGAAAGGGAGAACTCCCTTTAACATCAGATAGCACACCTGAAGAGATTAAAGCATATTTCCCATTATCCAAAAAAGCATTTAAACGTGCCATTGGGCATTTATATAAAGAAAGAAAGATTGATTTTGTAGATCAAAAAACAATCTTGGTGAAATAGATGGACGAAAAATACAAAGATGATGATCCGTTTAAGAAGTATGATAATTTATTTGATTCGCAAGATGAAAAATATTATCCAACACCAAAAAAGAAACGGAAAGAAAAAGAACCAGGTTTTGAAGGGTTTAATCGACCTCAAAGAAGCAATACGCAAAACAAGAAAATCCCTTTTTGGATGCTATTTATCGTCATAGGGATTGTTACAAATATTGTCGAATATAAATTTATAACGCACATTACTTTTGTGGGTTGGATTTTTATTGTATTAATCATTATGGGCATTGTGAAAGCGATTAGAAAGTAAGGAGTTTATGGATGAGTACACATAAAAAAATGGTAGAAAGCATTACCTCAAGAGATCAAGATTTTGCACAATGGTATACGGACCTTTGTTTAAAAGCAGAACTTATGGATTATAGTGATGTCAAAGGATTTATTATATATCGCCCTTATGGCTATGCGATTTGGGAAAATATTCAAAATCATTTAGATCATCAATTAAAAGAAACAAATCATCAAAATGTCTATATGCCTTTAGTGATTCCAGAATCACTTTTTCAAAAGGAAAAAGATCATGTGGAAGGGTTTGCTCCTGAAACAGCGATGATCACAACCACAGGTGTTGAAGACCTTGCTGAGCGATTAATCATTCGTCCAACATCGGAAACACTCTTTTGTACACACTATCAAAAGATTGTAAATTCATATCGGGATTTACCGAAACTTTATAATCAATGGTGCAGTGTTGTCCGTTGGGAAAAAACAACGCGTCCATTCTTACGTGGTAAAGAATTTTTATGGCAAGAAGGACACACTGTACATGCATCAGAAGCTGAAGCAAGAAAAGAAACCTTAGACATTTTAGAAATATACCGTTTATTAGGTAAAGATTTATTAGCAATTCCTTTTATTACTGGTAAAAAAACAGAAAAAGAAAAGTTTGCTGGTGCAGTTGATACATATTCGATTGAAGCATTGATGCACGATGGTCAAGCATTACAATCAGGAACAACTCACTATTTTGGACAAGATTTCTCGAAAGCATTTGATATTAAATTCCAAAATGAAAATAATGAACAAGAATATGCATATCAAACTTCATGGGGTGTATCCACACGTTTAATTGGTGCAGTCATCATGGTTCATGGCGATGATGAAGGTTTAGTTCTACCACCTTATGTCGCACCGATTCAAGTCGTGATTATTCCGATTCAAGGTCAAAAAGAAATCGTGAAAGAAAACACGCATAAGCTTTATCAAGCGATTAAAGATATGGGACTTAGAGTAACTCTTGATGATTCCAATAAATCGCCAGGATGGAAATTTAGCGAAT
>JAQVBA010000001.1:43718-53469 GCA_028690555.1 Acholeplasmataceae bacterium | reverse complement strand
ATTCCTGCAGGTACAAATCCGGATATCGTGGAAAGTTATCCAGACCATATCGCGAGATATGCACAAGCAAAAGCACCATTAGCATTAAACAATTTTATTACAAATCCAAATATTGGGTTTACTGAAGAAGAAGTTGCAGACTTCCTACCAGGTTTATGGGCTGAAGGACAAAGTTATGATAATGAAGGTACGATTCTCTCGTTACCATTTACAAAATCAAGTGAAGCGTTCTTCTACAATAAAACTTACTTCGATCTTCACGGATATGAAGTTCCAACTACTTGGGATGAAGTATTTGCAATTGCAGAAGATATCAAACTACGTGAACCAGATGCCATTCCTTTTGGATATGATTCAGAAGATAACCTATTCATTACAGGCTCAGAACAATGGGAAGCACCCTATACAGGATATAATGAAGAAACTGGCCGTGGTGAAGTTCAATTCAACAATGACACTTCTAAAGAAATGGTTAAATACTTTAAAGATAAAGTTGACCGTGGACTTATGCTTACAAGAGCATTAAACGGTGATGCTTACACATCAGATATCGTGAAAACTGGTAAAAAAATGTATATGTATGTCGGTTCAACTGGTGGTACAAGATATGCATACACAGGTATGACTCAAGAAGTATTCGATGATGGTTATCGCGTAGGTGTTGCACCACTTCCTGCAAAAGATACAGCGCACCGCAAGCAAATCCAACAAGGACCAAACATCAACTTATTTAAAAAAGATGATGAACAACAAATGATTGCTGCTTGGTTATTTGCAAAATACATGATTTCTCCAGAAAAAACTGCTGAATTCTGTATTCCTTCAGGATATGCACCTGTACGCTATTCAGCATACGAAACAGATGCATGGCAAACTTATTTATCAACCATTAAAGAAAATCCAACAACAATGAACGAAGCTTCTTCTAAATTAGTCAAAGAAGCTATTGAAATTTTCTTAAACAATGGCGAAATATTCTTCACATCTGCAGTCTTTAATTTAAGTTCAAAGACACGTACCGAAGCAGGTGCATTAATGGTTAAAATTTTGGCATATCAAGCAACAAATGAAGCTGATTTAGATGCCTTCATCAATGCTGAGTATCAAAAGAGTTATGATTTTATTACCAACTAACATGTTGATGATAATAAAAAAAAACAAAGGAGAAAGCGAATGAAAAAAG
Source organism: Acholeplasmataceae bacterium (assembly GCA_028690555.1). Taxonomy (GTDB): domain Bacteria; phylum Bacillota_I; class Bacilli_A; order Acholeplasmatales; family Acholeplasmataceae; genus UBA6181. The sequence continues at coordinate 52,286 of JAQVBA010000001.1, read as the reverse complement.
TATTTTTATTGATAACAGTCATTTTATTTGGCTTAGGTTTAGCTTCATGTGCTGAAAAAGTAGATCCAGCAGAAGCGCACTTACAAACGGCTTATGATAGTTTGAATGCTATTATTAGCGATCCATCAAATATTAAAGCAAGTTTTAATGTTCCAACAACTTTAGCGAATGACGTGACTGCAGAATGGTCTTCAAGCAATCCAGGGATTGCAACTGTAGGAGCTCCAAGTGGTGGATTCTCAATCATCACAATTAACAGACCTGCATTTGGTGAAGACAATGCAAAAGTAACATTAACAGTTGAACTTTCAATTCCTTCTGAACTTGAAGAAGGCGAAACATTAACAAAAGAATGGTCGATTGAAATTACCATTATTGCTAATGAAGTTGAAGAAATTTCAATTGAAACAGTTGCTGATATCTTAGCGATTGATGATGCAGCTTATGATGGTACTTTCCAAGTTGAAATTCCAAACATGACAATTATTGCAAAAGGTGATACAACATTTGCATATGATGGTACAGGAATTATCCAAGTTTATGGCGGTCTACAAGAAAGCTTAGAAGTTGGTAATGTATACACAATTTCTGGAACTCTAGAATGGTACTTTGGTATTTGGGAAATTAAAGATTGGACAGCTGTTGAACAAACAAGCGCAACCGCACAATTCCCAACGAAAGAAGTTATCACAAGTGTTGATGATAAGATTGATGAACTTGTTGCAAACGGTGAACATCAATACCCAGCAGTTCCAGACGGAAACTTTGAACCAATTCACGCAACAGTTACTGGTAAAATCTATATGATTCCTGGTGACACAAGCAACTATAATACATATTTGGTTGATACTACTTTTGATGCAGAAAATCCTGGTATTCCAGGTTCAGATGAAGCACCAGCTAGAGGATTCATGTTCTATTATGGTACATTAGATTTAGCAACAATCAGATTATATGAAGGCCTTGAAGTGTCAATCGATGTAGTTATCTACACATATCGTAGTAACAATAAAGCGTTTGCTGTTTACTATGTTGGTGGGCCAGAAGGTGTTGAAGCAAATCTTACGGATCAACAAAAACTTGATTTAGATGTTGCTGCAATCACAGTACCTGAAGCTATTACTGAAGCAACAACATTAGAACTCCCAACTGAAGGATCTAATGGATCAGCAATCGTTTGGGAATCTAATTCAGAATTAATTGATGTTGCAACTGGTGCAGTTACAATGCCTGAAGGCGATGCTGTATCAGTTAAGCTTACTGCATCAATTCAATATGGTACATTGGAACCAGTCACTAAGAATTATTACATCAATGTAGGAGTTTTACCAACAGTTACAATGGCTGGATTACTTGAAATGACTCAAGGTCAATTAGCATATGCTGAAGCTGAAGTTTTCTGGATTAAATCAGATGGTAAAGCTGCAATATTAGCAGATGAAACTGGTGCAGGATATGTTTATTTCGGAAAAGATATGAGAAGTGAAATTGAAGTTGGTGATTACATTGGATTATCATTCGCACTCAATATTTATTATGGATTATATCAAATGGGAAATCCGGTTCTTGCTGATAGTAACGATTTAGTTGGTGAAGATCCAAATCTTGAATTAACAGCAATTAATTGGACTGCAACAGAAGCTCAAGCATTCTTTGATGATTCTAATTGGGGTCCACTCTATGTTACGATGACATTAACAGGTTATGCATCTGGCGATTATACAAATGGTACTTTAGAAGGTTTTGAACCATTTATTCAAACTCAAGGTGCAACTTCAGACCTAAGAGATGTTCAATTTACATTTACAGGATGGGTTATTGACCGGAGAAGTGATAAGATTGTTGTTGAAGGATCTTATACAATTATTGAATAGTTTTCTTAAACTTCTACTTTAACTTTTTAAAACACATGATAAGAGCATGGCATATGCCGTGCTCTTTCAATCATGTAATACAAAAGAATTAGAGGCTAATAAATATGTATCATAAATGGATTTGGGCAATATTTTACATCATGTTAATCAGTACCATCACATACATCGTTGCGAGTTTTAGTGAAGCTGCTAAAACAAACGATTTTTTGTCTGAACGTGAAGATGTTTTCATGTCAGATAATCGTACACTCATTCAAGCAACCGTCATTGCCAACAACCACAATTCAACTGATGCATATGTTTCTTCTGAACCGCTTTACCAAGAAACATTCGATCATGAATACTTTCATGTTCAAGTTTCTATATACTCACTTGTTGAGTTCAAAGATGATCGAGCTCATAAGTCAGTAGCAATTCTTTTAAAAGATATTGAAATAACCGATTCAAATGCTGTATATGATGATAATGATTATCACATGATCAAAGCGTCTTTAACATTTAATAAAAATCTTTCATTAGGTGAATCAAATACAAATGTTTTTATCGAACCCATGACAACTCTTTACGATGATACTGCACGATTGATGATTATTAATCAGGACTTACTCACATCTAATGGGGAACCTGTTGAATTTGAAGTGATTAAATTTACATATGCTATAGATTTAGAATTCGATGAGACTTTAGTTATGCTCTATAATAAAGACTTGACTGCACAATATGGCTCTGATAAGTTTGATGAATCGTTTAATCGCGATATTTCAAATGCATCATCTAGAAACTTAAATTTATTAGAACAATGTGAACTGAATAATTTTAAAACTTGTAACTCAATTTACTATAACGAAACACTTTTAAATGAGTTTTTAAGTTATAATTATTATTACCTAAGATATATTGGAATTGAAGTTTTAATACTTATCCCAATTACCTATTTTCTATTTTTTCACAAATATGTTAGAAAGATGATTAAAGATAAAAAACAAAGTAACAACTAAAATATGGCTATAATTGCTATAAAACTAGCATTAATATAAAATATTTACATAAATAGAGGTGATTTTATGAAACGAATTCTTTTAATGTTTATAATTCTAGGTTTCCTTGGCGCGCTATTCGCATGTCAAAAATCTAGTGGTAGTATTGTAATTTCTAAATTGTTTGAATCGACAGAACAACAAAATAATGCCATTGAACTTTATAACATTTCAGATAATGATATTGATTTGAAAAACTATAAGATTAATTTTTACAATAATGGATCACTTGAAATCACATCAACCATATTACTAAATGGGATCATTAAAGCAAATGATTATTTTGTAATTGGAAGTTCAAATGCTATGGATGAAACTTTAAAACAAGCGATTGATTTTTCTTTTGAAGAAGGATCTCTTCCATATAATGGGAACGATAGCGTGGAATTAGTGAATAAAAAGACAGTCATAGATTATGTTGGATTAGTCGGCTCAGATGTTGACTACTCTAATAACCTAACATTAATTAGAATTGGTCATGTTGAAGATTATCAGCCCTCACAAACATTTGATCCATTCCACTTCATCTATTATTTGCCGGATGTATTTCAATATTTAAAAAATGATGACTATGAAATAAAAACATTAGACGATGTATTAGCCGGACCGCAACTTGAGCAACAATATAAAGATATGCCTTATGTTGACCCAAACAACCAATCGATTGGTGGTGGAGGAGCGGTCTTGGTGAATGTGACGGGGGTTGCTGATGGAGATACTGCTTATTTCACAGCAAATAATGGCTTTCCAGGAGGATCAGTTAGATATTTTTATTTAAATACGCCAGAAGTTGATGGTTCACATGTTTCAGCTGAACCCTGGGGTTATGTCGCTTCAAAATATAACAAAGAATATTTGCTGAGCAACTCAAGCGAAAAAGAAATTTATATTCAATCAATTAAAGGGTATTCTTTAGAAGAAGGTTATGGCAGAAGCTTGGGATTGGTGTGGATTAACGGTTATTTATCACAATTTTTAATCGCAAAAGAAGGACTCACAGAAAGCGTTGGAACGATTTATGCAGCATATGATTTAGAAATGCATTATAAAAATGTTCCATATTTGACTTTTTTAAGATTTGCTGAACAATACGCTGTTGAACGTGGTTGGGCAGTCAAGGGATATCCATCAAACCCTGATGGCGAAATGTCACCAGACTGGAATTATGAATCAAACTCGAATACAACACAATCGCCCACATGGACACCACATTTACCACTCCCATGGGAGTAAACAAAAGTTAATCTCACAAATTACTTTGCGAGATTAACATATAGAGCGATTAACCATCGCTTTTTTCTTCATATTATGCTATACTATTTTAATACTAAAGTGAGGTTTATAATATGGATATCTATCAAAAAATATTAAAAATGATTGAATCATTTGATACAATTATTATTCATCGCCATCAGCGTCCAGACATGGATGCCATTGGTAGCCAATATGGATTATATTTAACATTAAAAGAAAACTTTCCTAAGAAACAAATTTTTGTTGTTGGGGATATGAATGATATGGTGTATCTTGCAAAGATGCACGACATTGAAAAATATCTATTTGAGAATGCCTTATCTATTATTACAGATGTTGCTGTAGAACGGATGATTTCAGATAATCGATATCAATTAGCAAAAGCAAGAATCATCATCGATCATCATCAAAATGATACTGATGTAGAAAATGTCGACATTTACTATAAAGATGCAACCTATTCATCCGCATCAGAGATGATTATCGAATGGATTAAGAAAACAAGATTAAGAGTCACACCAGAGGCTGCTACCTATCTTTATGGTGGTATGGTGACAGATACTGGAAGATTTATGTTTTTAAATCAGGCAAGTAGAACTTTTGAACTTGCATCATATATTACAAAGTTCAATCCCAATGTTCAAGATTTTTACGATTATATCTACACCGAGCCTTTAGCTAAAAGACAAGCTAAAAACATGTTTTCTAGTTTTGATGTCACAGAACATGGTGTAGCATATCGTAAAAATGATGCAGACATTATTATCAAAAGTGGATTAGAGTTTCAATCCATTTCAAGAGGCATGGTTAACCAAATGTCTGGCATCAAAGAAATACCGATTTGGGCGAATTTTACGGAAGATGTTGAAAATAATGCCATTGTTTGTGAGTTTCGTTCACGAGGTATAACCATTGTCGATATTGCGAAAAAATACGGTGGTGGTGGACACAACAATGCGTGTGGTGCTACGGTCGAAACATGGGATCTAGTGGATTTAATTATTAAAGATTTAGATGAAAGGGCAAAGCAATATGCGAAAGATACTGAATAAAATTAAACAATATGAAACCATTATTATCCATGGACATAAGCGTCCAGATGGAGATTGTTATGGAGCACAATTTGGATTAAAAAATATTATCCAAGAATCTTTTCCTGAAAAAAATGTTTACGTCGTCGGACAACGAAGTGAATTTGTAGATTTCGTTGGTAAAATGGATGAAATCTCAGATGATACATATCAAAACGCTTTATCAATCGTTGTTGATACTGCAGTCGTCGATCGAATTAGTGATTCAAGATACACTTTAGGAAAAGAAGTTATCAAAATTGACCATCATATCCCGATTGATCAATATGGGGATATTCAATGGGTAGATACTAGTTTTCCATCTTGTGCACAAATGATCAGTTATTTTTATTACAAATACAAAAAAGAGTTGAAATTAACACTTGAAGGAGCCATTGCGCTTTATACAGGAATTGTCACAGATACCGGAAGATTTAGATTTCGTGGTGTAACAGAACTTACCCACCAAATGGCGGGCATGCTCATTAGCAAGGGTGTTGATGTTGAATATATCGACAATCAATTATCAACTGAAACATTAGAAATGATTGCTTTAAAAGGTTATGTTTATAGTAATTTTGTGACACAAAAGGGTTTTGTATACTTAAAGATGACACGTGATGTGATCAATAAATATCAAGTGACCGATGAACAAGCAGCTTCTATGGTCAATTTGATCGGTGGAATTGAAGGATTTCCTGTCTGGGCGTTATTTATTGAATACCCAAATGAAATACGCATTCGTTTAAGATCAAATGGACCAACCATTGATAAACTCGCTAACAAGTGGGGTGGCGGTGGACATCAAAAAGCCGCGGGATGTCGTTTAAATGATTGGAATGAACTCGATCAATTTATTAAAGATGCAGAAGAAGTTGTTCGGGTGTATCGTGAGGAAGCGTAATGGCGTCTTGTGATGTAATTTTAGTTGAAACACCGAAAAAACCACTGATTGAAATTGAAAAAAGTTTAACGAAAACATACAGAAAAGATATTTTTAGACCCTTTGTACAAGCCATTAATGAATATGAGCTTGTTGAACCCGGAGATAAAATTGCGGTTGCGATTTCAGGTGGTAAAGATAGTTTAATTTTGGCAAAACTATTTCAAGAATTAAAGAAGCACAATAAAATTCCATTTGAACTTGTTTTCTTATCGATGGATCCTGGATTTTTACAAGTGAATCGCGAATTACTTGAAGAAAATTGCAAATATTTAAATATTCCATTAGAAATTAGAGAATCTGATATTTTTGATGTTTTAGGAAAAATTGCAAAAGATCAACCATGCTATATGTGTGCAAGAATGAGAAGAGGCTTTTTATATAAAGCAGCAACCGATCTTGGATGTAATAAACTTGCACTCGGTCATCATTTTGATGATGTGATTGAAACGACTTTATTAAATATTTTCTATAATGGAACATTTAAAACGATGGTTCCAAAAATTCAAGCAGAAAACTTTGAAAATATTGAATTAATCAGACCGCTGATGTTTGTTAAAGAAAAGGATATTATACGTTGGACGAAATATAGTGGCATACAATCGATGAATTGTGGTTGCACTGTGGCAGCAGAAAAAACATCGTCTAAACGAAGAGAAATAAAAAAATTGATTGAAACTTTGAGTAAAGATTATCCAAAAATTGGCGAAACAATTTTTAGTTCAGCAACGAATGTCAATTTAGAAGCCATTTTGGGTTATCAACAAGGTCAAAGAAAGGTTCATTTCAATGAACTTTATAACGAGAGGAGAAAAAAGAAATGATACTTGATGCGCATATATCAGTTACTGAACTACTCATAAAGATTTTATTACCTTTAATTATTGCCGGTGTGGTTGGGGCATTTGTTGGAATTGAACGACAAAATGTTGGAAAAGCTGCAGGGTTATCATCACATATACTCGTGGCAACTGCGAGTGCAGGGATTGCCATTATGCAACGTTTCATGTTTGAATATCAACTCAGCTTAGAAGCACTTGGTGTTAATATTGATCCAGAAGGACAACGTGTCATTGCACAAGTCGTTACTGGGATAGGTTTTATTGGTGCTGGTGTGATTATTAAAGACCAAAGTAATGTCGTTAAAGGAATCACCACAGCAGCAACCATTTGGTTTACCGCTATGGTTGGGTTAATTTTAGGTAGTGGGTATATTATTTTAGGATCAATTCTTGGTGGATTTGTTATTATTTTCATCATATGGCGTGATTTATCTCGTGGATTTAATCCTTTTAAACCAAGATATCCGGATGTACATCTGCCCCAAAATATTCATGAGGATGAACATTAATGGACTTTGATCGTATCGTTGCAATATCTACAGCTTATGGAACTGCCGGAATTTCTGTCATTCGTATGAGTGGTGTTGGTATTATACCAACATTCAATCGAATATTTAAAGGGCGAGATTTAACGAAGGCGAAGAGTCATACTGTTGTATATGGTCATATTTTAAATAGCGATCAAACGATTCTTGATGAAGTCATGGTTACCATTTTAAAAGGACCAAAATCTTTTACAGCTGAAGATATGGTTGAAGTATCCACCCATGGTGGTATTTTAATCACGCAAAAAGTGTTAGAGCGTATTTTAGAACTCGATATCAGACTTGCTCTTCCTGGTGAGTTTAGCCAAAGAGCATATTTGAATGGTCGAATTGATTTAGTTGAAGCTGAATCCATTATGGATTTGATTCATGCAAAAAGCGAACAAGCATTAAAAATTGCAAATTTAGGGATTCAAAAAGAAACTTCAAAATTAATTAAAGATTTAAAAGATAAATTATTAACAATCATAGCTCAAATTGAAGTGAACATCGATTATCCAGAATATGATGATGCCGTTGTGATGAGCAAGGAAATCATTGGTCCAAAAACGAAAGAACTCATTGAAGAAATTGATGTCATTTTAAAGGAATCTGCAAAAAATCAATTTATTCGAGAAGGTGTCAAAACAGCAATTGTTGGTAAACCAAATGTGGGTAAAAGTAGTTTATTAAATGCCTTGATCAATGAAGAAAAAGCGATTGTCACGGATATCGCTGGTACGACAAGAGATACGATTGAAGCGATGATTAATATCGGTGGTGTCACACTGAATTTAATTGATACAGCAGGCATTAGAGACACCGAAGATATCGTTGAAAAAATAGGTGTTGACCGTTCCAAGAAAGCGCTTGATGAGGCCGTTTTAGTCTTACTTGTTTTAGACCAAAGCAAAGCCTTAACGAAGGAAGATAAAGAACTTTTAGAATTAACAAAACACAAGAAAAGAATCATTATAGCAAACAAATCAGATCTTCCAAAAGCTTTGATGTTAGAGGAAGTCAT
>JAQVBA010000001.1:0-43618 GCA_028690555.1 Acholeplasmataceae bacterium | reverse complement strand
TTAAGAGATAAAGTCAAATATATGCCATCTGTTGGACGTTATAAGGTCTATATCATCGATGAAGTGCATATGTTGACACCCGGGGCATTCAATGCCTTATTGAAGACTTTAGAAGAACCACCAAAACATATTATTTTTATATTAGCGACGACAGAAATTCATAAGGTTCCAGCAACCATTCTTTCAAGATGTCAACGTTTTGATTTTAAAAACATTGAAACGAGTGACATTATTGAAAAGCTTCATGAAATTGCTGAAAAAGAACATATTAAAATTTCACCTGAAGCCATTTTGGCGATTGCTGAAAATGCCGAAGGTGGTTTACGTGATGCAATATCTTTATTAGATCAAGCCATTTCATTTTCTGATGATGAGGTCAGTGAAGAAGATGTTCATCAAGTCTCAGGTAGTGTTTCAAGAACGTCACTTATTAAGCTTTTGACATCGATCTCAAATAAAGAAATCGGTGTTGCAATGGGTATTTTAAAAGATTTATTAGCTGCAGGTAAAGATATTACACGGATTATCAATGATTTGATTTTAGCGCTTAGAGATCTACTTTTAGAAAAATCAACCAAAGTTGAAATTCCGAGATATCTAATGCTATCGTCATTATTTTCTTATGATAAAATTTATTTCTTCTTAGATATCTTAAATCAAGTACAACAAGACATGAAATGGACACACCAAAAAAGAGCATATGTTGAACTTGCTCTGATTAAGATGATGGAGCATCAAACGTTAAAAACGATGGATTATCAAGCGACAATTGAAGATTTGAAATTACAAGTTCAAGAATTAAAGGAAAATTTTAAATCACAACCAATCGTTTCATTTGAATCAAATCAAAAACCACTGGTTACGATTAAACAAGTTGAAAAAGTGTTGAATAATAGCGATAAGACCAAAAAGGAACTTTTATTATCCGGTTGGGAATATTTAAAAGATTATCCAAAACCACATTTGAAAATGGTTGCGTATCTTCTTTCTCAAGGGGAATTAGAGGCCGTCTCAGATACGATGTTATTGGTGTATGATGATCCAAAATTGTGTAAGGAGATTATGGATCCTGAAAATAAATCGATGATTTTAGAAATTTTCAATAATAAATCACATCTGATTGATGACTGTATTGCCATTTTGAAACCAGATTGGTTAGTCATCAAAGAAGTATATTTAGATCTATGGAAGAAAGGCCAAAAAAAGCCAAAACTTCCACCATATGATTTAAAACTCTATACAGATGATCTTATGAAAGAACAAAAAGAACCAGAAATCATTTCACTTGCAAAGGAATATTTCGGGGATAAAATAACAATCAAGGAGTAAACAACGATGAATCCAAATATGATTAACAAAATTAAAAAAATTCAAAAACAAATGATGGAAGCTCAAGAAGCATTAGAACGTAAAGAGTTTTTCGGAAAAGCAAGTGGTGTCACCGTAATCATGCAGGGGACAAGACAAGTGATTGATGTACAAATCAATCCTGAAATTACCGATGAAATCGATATGCTTCAAGATGCTATATTACTTGCTGTAAATGATGCTTTAAAACAAATTGATAAAGAACAGGAAGAGACAATGGGTCAATTTTCCGGTGGTCTCGGTGGGTTCGGATTTTAATGTATCCTAAAATACTAAAAAAACTCATTGAAGACTTGGAAAAACTTCCAGGAATCGGTGAAAAAACTGCAGAAAGATTAGCGCTCTATTTAGCGACTACGACAGAAGATGAAGATATTCTGTCTTTTTCTGCACATTTAGCAAAGTTAAAATCAGAAATTAAGACATGTAAAGTATGCCACATGATTACAGATCAAGACATTTGTGAGATTTGTTCTAATCCCTTGAGGGATCATGATCAGCTTATGGTGGTTTCTGATGCAAAAGATGTTTTTGCACTCGAGAAAATGAAAAGCTATACAGGTGTTTATCACGTATTAGGTGGTTTAATCGATTTTTCTAGGGGTATCACAGATAAAGATTTAAATATTGAGTCTTTAGAAAATCGAGTAAAAGATATGAAAGAAATGATTATTGCAACCAATGGAACTGTTGAAGGTGAAATGACTGCAAAATATCTCAAATCACTTTTTGAATCTCCTAATTTAAATATTACGAGATTAGCTTATGGATTACCGGTTGGTGCAGATTTAAAATATGCTGATGAATTAACACTTGCAAAAGCAGTTGAAAATAGAAAACCATATTAGGAGGCTATACCATGTGGGATGTTGTTAAAAATTTCTTTACTAATATTTTTGGCTCAGTGAATGATTATTTAATAGAGACACTTAATCTGGATGGATTATTTATCGGATTATATGAGCAATATGTTCAACCAATCCCTGAATTATTCAAGATTTTAGGTGCAGCTTTTTTATTGATTGTGATTGTTTTAGGTGTGATCAGTTTTGTTAAAAAAATGCTAAAACTCTTTATCGTAATCGCCATCATCATGGCAATCGTCTTTTTTGCCTCACAATATGCATAAAATAATGCTTGCAAAATAAGATAACATAGTATACAATAGATACGATTTTAGGAGGCATAAGATGAATGACAAATTGAAATCACTGGCAATGCTTGAAATTGCTGAAGAATTATTGAAAGCAAGTTCTACACCCATCACAATTCAAGATTTGATGAAGCAAGTTGCTGAAATCAAAGGTGTAGATGTAAAAGATGTTGACCGGTTGACACAACTATACATGGACATTACCCAAAGCGCTAAGTTTGTTTATTGTGGGGATGATCAATGGGATTTAAAAGAAAGAAATCTAGAGTTATGGGATAAAGATGGATATGCTTTTGTGCATGCAGAAGAAATTGAACCTGATGAAGAAGACGATCTAGACTTTACTGAATATACGCTTGAAGAAGTTGAAGAAGATGAAGCTGAAGTTGACGAAGAAGAAGATGAAGTTGAAGTCGACGAAGAAATCAAAGAAGAAAAAGCTTATATTGAAATTGATTTACCCATTAAGTCTACAGATGAAGACGATGGTGAAGATGATGTCGAAATCGAATATGATAAAGATGATTATGATGAAGATGACTATAATGAAATCATGGACGATTACGAAGATATGTACGACGAATAATCTAAAATAAGCGGACAACCAAGTGTTTTCCGCTTTATTTTATCGATGATTTGATAGAATGAATAAGGGGTAATATTATGGATAAATACTTAGAATATATTGGTTATGTAGCGTCTTTAATTGTTTTAATTTCATTATTAATGAGTTCAGTAAAAAGACTCAGATGGATTAATATGATTGGATCACTTATTTTTGGAGCGTATGGTTTTTTAATTCAATCTTATCCGGTTGCAATTATGAATTTAGGCATTGTGCTCATCAACATTTATTATTTGGTTCAAATGTATGGAAATAAAGATTACTTCCAACTTTTAGAAACTTCGGAAAATGATGCATATTATGAACGTTTCAAATCATTTCATCATTCAGAAATTCAAGCATTCATGAATCAAGATGATTCAATGAATACAAAAGGAAGTTTCAAAGTGTTTGTATTAAGAAATATGGTGCCTGCTGGGTTACTTGTTGGAACCATTGAATCAAATATGTTAATGATTTCGATTGATTATGTCACACCTGCATATCGTGATTTTAAAATTGCTAGTTTTCTTTTCAATGAACAAAAAGCATTTTTTCAAACAAAGGGTATCGACGTTTTAAAAACAAAACCTGGGAATGATAAGCATGAAAAATATTTAAAAAGAATTGGTTTCCATCAAGAAATTGAAAATGGTATGCCAATCTATGTTAAAAAACTTTAATCATATTAATCGTTGAAACTTAAGAATCATTTGATATAATATAAAAGGGCACACCTAAGAGTCTCCTATTTGTGGGAGACTCTTTTCTATTTAAAAAACATGGAGGATTTGTTACATGGCTAAATATATATTTGTCACAGGCGGTGTTGTTTCAAGTTTAGGTAAAGGTATTACAGCATCGGCAATCGGTCAGCTTTTAAAGAGTCGTGGATTAAAAGTATTTATGCAAAAATTTGATCCTTATATTAATGTGGACCCAGGAACAATGAGTCCATATCAGCATGGTGAAGTGTTTGTCACTGAAGATGGTGCGGAAACAGATTTGGATTTAGGGCACTATGAAAGATTTATCGATGAGAATTTAAACCGTCATTCGAGTGTTACAACTGGCAAAATTTATCAAACCGTTTTAAAAAGAGAACGGCGTGGTGATTATTTAGGTGCAACCGTCCAAGTAATTCCACATATCACGGATCAAATTAAGAAAAAGTTGGTCGATGTCGCAAAACATACAAATCCTGATGTTGTGATTACTGAAATTGGTGGTACGGTTGGGGATATTGAATCACTTCCTTTTTTAGAAGCGATTCGTCAAGCGAGAAGAGACTTTGGATTTCATAATACGCTTTATATACACAATACATTAGTACCTTATTTGAAAGCAGCAAATGAAATTAAGACCAAACCAACACAGCACAGTGTGAAAGAACTCATGAGTTTAGGAATTCATCCAGATATTATTATGCTTCGAAGTGAGATTACAATATCAGATGAAGTGAAAGATAAAATTGCACTTTTTTGTGATGTGGATAAACATGCAGTATTTGAATCCATCGATGTGGATGTATTATATGAAGTCATCATTAATTTACATAGACAAGGCATCGATGATTGGATTTTAAAGCATTTTGATTATGAAAGAGAGCCTGCAGATATTTCTGCATGGCAAGATCTTGTTCATACGATTAAACATCCTGAAGGAGAATTAAAGATTGGTTTAGTTGGTAAATATGTACAGCTTCATGATGCATATTTATCGGTCTCTGAAGCCTTAAAACATGCAGGATATTATCATAAACAAAAAGTATCGATAAAATGGATAAATGCAGAAGATGTGGATCATGAAAATGTTGGACTTTATGTATATGATTGTGATGGCATTTTAGTACCTGGAGGTTTTGGACATCGTGCAACGAATGGCAAATTAGCAGCGATTAAATATGCAAGAGAAAACAATATTCCATTTTTAGGATTATGCTATGGTATGCAATTGTCTGTCATTGAGTATGCCCAAAATGTTTTAAAGATTAAAGGTGCAAACTCAACGGAAATCGATCCAAACACACCAAATCCTGTGATATCACTTCAAAGAGGAAGAGAAACAGATGAAGATTTGGGTGGAACATTAAGATTAGGTAGTTATGACTGCGAGATTAAAGAAGATTCTAAAGCATATAGTGCATATCAAACAAACTCGATTACTGAAAGACATCGTCATCGTTATGAATTTAATAATGCATATTTAGATCAATTTGAAGAAAGTGACATGGTGATTTCGGGATATAATAGCGAATATCATTTAGTTGAAATGGTTGAATTAAAAAACCATCCTTGGTTTATTGCAGTGCAATTCCATCCTGAGTTTAAATCAAGACCATTAAAGCCTCATCCACTTTTTAGAGACTTTATTCTGGCATCTAAGACTTATAAGAAATAGGTATTGTGAAAGTGTGTTATTCATTGATAAACACGAGGGATTGTAATATAATAAGAATGTTGAAAAATTAATTAGGAGGAATATATAAATGTCAGTCGTATCCGCAAGAGAAATGCTTTTAAAAGCACATAAAGAAGGTTATGGGATCGCACAGATCAATATTAATAACTTAGAATGGATTAAAGCTGTTTTAACAACAGTTGAAGAATTAAAATCACCAGTCATTATTGGTGTATCTGAAGGTGCAGCAAAATACATGGGTGGTTATCGTAATGTCATGGCAATGATTCATGAACTTGATAAGTTTTATAATGTAACCGTACCGGTTGCTGTTCACTTAGACCATGGGACTTATGAAGGGTCTTATAAAGCACTAGAAGCTGGATTTACATCCATTATGTTTGATGGTTCACATTATCCATTTGCTGAAAACTTAGAAAAAACAAAAGAAATCGTTGCAGCTTGCCATGCAAAAGGCGTTTCAGTTGAAGCTGAAGTAGGCGCTATTGGTGGTGAAGAAGATGGTGTTGTTGGAATGGGCGAAATTGCTGATCCAAAAGAATGCCAAGCTTTAGCAGCAACTGGTGTTGATATGTTTGCAGCAGGTATTGGTAATATTCATGGTAAATATCCAGCCAATTGGAAAGGTTTAAACTTTGAAGTTTTAGAAGAAGTTCAACGCGTCACAAATGGTATTCCACTTGTGTTACATGGTGGTACTGGTATTCCTGAACATATGGTTAAAAAAGCGATTAGCCTTGGAGTTTCTAAAATTAATGTTAATACTGAATTGCAACTTGCATTTGCAGCAGCAACCCGTAAATACATTGAAGATGGTAAAGATTTAGAAGGTAAAGGATTCGATCCAAGAAAACTTCTTAACCCTGGTTATGAAGCAATCAAACAAGTCATTCGTGAAAAGATTTTAATGTTTGGTTCAGATAATAAAGCAATTTAGGTGATATGATGCGTGATGAACGAGTCTATCATGAGTATGCAAATTGGAAATTAGAAAACCATGATTTATTAAAATATCTCATGGATTCAAATTCAGATTTAATCATTAGATTTAAACATGTTTTAGATGTTACAGATTATTTATATGACAAATTGATTGATGATAAAAACTACACGGAAGAAGAAGATCACATTTTTGAAACAGGTTTTTATTATGTGTTGGATCAACTCGATCAAATCAATCAATTACTTAAAGAAAATTATCAAAATGACATCAAGGATTTAGAAAAAAGATCAAAAGACGTTAATTTATTACTATCAGCCATTGATTTTCAAAACGAACTAATCTCATTAGAGTCATATGAACAAAAAGATATGGATTCACTGATCCAATTTGAAGAAGAACTATTAAAAATTCTTCAACATAAAGGTGAAGTTCCGAAAACCATGTATGATCAACTCGATCATATGACTTATGAAATGTTTCAAAGACTGAATGTGGAATATTTTCCGATTGATGATATATTTTTAGAAATCGCTGATGAGCTTGGCATACTCTAATGAATAAAGCGCTTAGTCAATAAGCGCTTAATTTTTTTATCTTGTGCTATCATGAATATAGATGGAGGGCTAATCAATGTATCATGAACTATTAAATCTTCAACGCACCTATTTTAATCAAGGAAAGACTAAAGATTATCAGTTTCGTATGAAACAGTTAGACGCATTGTACCAGGCGATAACAAACCATGAAAATTTAATTATCGAAGCATTATACAAAGATTTAGGGAAATCTTCTTTTGAAGCTTATTTGACGGAAATCGGAGTTGTCAAAAAAGAAATCAAAGATATGAAAAAGCATTTAAAATCTTACATGAAATTAAAAAGGGTAGAACACGGAATTGCTTTATTCAAGGCCAAAAGTTATTTGTACCAAGAGCCTTATGGCCAAGTGTTAATTATTGCTCCATGGAATTATCCTTTTCAATTGGCGATTGCTCCATTAATTGGTGCGATTGCTGCTGGAAATACAGCGATGATCAAGGTGAGTGAACTTGCACCACATACTGAAAAAGTCATTTTAAATATGATTGATCAAACATTTGAGCCTGAATATATTAAGGTTATCACCGGTGGAGTTAAAGAAAGCCAAGCACTTTTAGATGAACCTTTCGATTACATCTTTTTTACAGGAAGCCCCTCAGTTGGTAAAATCATCATGAAGAAAGCTAGTGAACATTTAACGCCAGTCACACTTGAACTTGGCGGAAAAAGTCCTGCCATTATTGAAGATCTCAAAGATATGGCTTTAATCGCGAAACGTATTGCCTATGGGAAGTTCATAAATGCGGGACAAACGTGTATTGCACCTGACTACATCTATATCAAAGAAGAACTTAAAGAGGCATTTATTAGTGAATTAAAAAATGCAATTTTTCAATTTTTTGGTGAAGACCCATTGAAAAGCGAAGATTACCCAAAGATTATTCATCAAAAACATTATGATCGTCTCATTTGTCTGATTGATTCGAAAAAAGTCGTTTTTGGTGGAACTTATGATAATCAAAAAATATCACCAACGCTATGTGAAAATGTCACATGGGATGATGATATCATGAAAGATGAAATATTTGGCCCGATTTTACCGATAATGGCTTACCAATCTTTAGATGAAGTCATAAGTGTTTTAAAGATGAAAGATAAACCATTAGCATTATACTTATTTACTGAAAATAAACAGATTAAAAAAAGAATCATTCAGGAACTAAGTTTCGGTGGGGCAACGATTAATGATACATTGATGCATTTTGCAAATGAGAACCTACCTTTTGGTGGTGTTGGAAACTCTGGCATGGGTCAATATCATGGAAAATATAGCTTTTCTACGTTTAGCCATGAAAAAGGTGTTGTCGATCGATCAACAAAAATTGATGTTCCATTAAGGTATTTACCAACCAGTGATAAGAAAGAGAAATTAGTTAAGAAAATTTTAAAATAAAAAAGTGACTCTTTTTTGAGTCACTTTAAGTTTTTAACGATGCTTTAAATGAGGGAATAATATAACATCACGAATGTTTGGTGTATTGGTAAGTAACATCACAAAGCGATCAATACCAATGCCAAGACCACCCGTTGGTGGCATACCATATTCTAAAGATTCCACAAAATCAATATCCATTTCAGAGGCTTCTTCATTACCAAGAGCCTTTTCTTTTAATTGATTTTCAAAGCGTTCTCTTTGATCGATTGGATCATTTAATTCAGAGAAGGCGTTAGCATATTCACTGCGCATAATAAATAATTCAAAACGATCAGTGAATCGAGGATCTTTTGCATTTTTCTTTGCGAGTGGACTGATTTCAATTGGATGACCATATACCATCGTAGGTTGAATAATCTTATCTTCAACATAATGTTCAAAGAAAGCTTCGATGATATGACCAATCGCGAAATGTTTTTCTACATGAATTTCATGTTTATTTGCTAATACTCTTGCTTCTTCAAGTGTCATTTCTTGCCAGAAATCAACACCTGAAATTTCTTTAATTGCGTCAACCATATGCCATCTTTTCCATGGACGTTGCATGTGAATGACTTCATCATTATAAGAAACATCATAAGTACCTAAGGTTTCATAGGTTACAGTAGAGAGACAAGATTCGACTAAATCCATCATATCTTCCATGTCACCATATGCTTGATAAGCTTCAATCGTTGTGAATTCAGGATTGTGTTTCGCATCCATGCCTTCATTTCTAAAGAGTCTGCCAATTTCATAGACACGTTCCATTCCACCAACAATAAGGCGTTTCAATGGAAGTTCAGTAGCAATTCTTAAATAAAAGTCCATATCTAATGCATTATGATGCGTGACAAATGGACGTGCAGCAGCACCTCCTAAAATGGAGTGGAGAACAGGTGTTTCAACTTCAACGAATCCTTCCCCATCAAAGAATTTTTGAATGGCACGAATGATTTTAGGACGCATAAATGCAACTCGTCTAGCTTCATCATTAACGATTAAATCCACATATCTCCGGCGTCTAGCTTCCTCTTTATCTTGTAAACCATGAAATTTGTCAGGTAAAGGGCGTAATGCCTTCGATAAATGTGTATAAACTTCTGCTTTAATGGTCAATTCACCGGTTTTCGTACGAAAAACAGTACCTTCAATACCGATAATATCTCCTAAGTCTGAAAGTTTAAAAATTTCATAAGATTCTTCGCCAATGTGATCTTGTCTTACATAGACTTGAATTTGACCATCACGATCTTGTACGTTAATGAATCCTGCCTTACCTTGACGTCTTTTTAACATGATTCTACCAGCAATAGACACTTTAGGTTTCATTTCTTCTAACTGGTCGTGGTCAAAAGCACCATAATTTTCATGGACATCTTTTGAAAGGTGTGTACGTATATATTTTTGTCCAAAAGGTTCGACACCACGTGATTTTAATTCTTCAGCTTTTTCACGTCTGACAATCTCTTGTTCTTTTAAGTCATCTGGAAACATAATTAATCCTCCTAATCCAAAATATTATATCATAATAAAGGCCATAATCAAATGTTATGGCCGTTTTTCTTCTTTGATGAGTTCATACATGAATTCATCTTTTTTAGGTTCAAGTGCAATGACTTTAACTGTAATGATTTTTAATCCTAAATGTAAGGTGAGTAAATCGCCAATTTTTACTTCAGAAGAAGGTTTTGCAAGTTTATCATTAATTAAAACTTTTTCTTTAACTGCAGCTTCTTTGGCAATAGTCCGTCGTTTAATAATGCGTGATACTTTTAAATATTTATCAAGCCTCATTGGTATCTTCAGCCTTTTTTTCTTCCCACCATGAAAGTTTCTTAGTTTCAACGATTTCATCAATATCAGCTTTAGTCAATGTTTCAACTTCAACCAAATATTTAGCAATCAAGTCTAATAGATCGCGGTTTTCAGTGATGATATGTCTTGCTTTATCGAAACATGTCGTAATAATGTGTCTGACTTCTTTATCAATTTCATGTGCAACTTGGTCTGAGAAATTCTTTTCTTTAAAATAATCTCTTCCTAAGAACACGTTGCCTCCAGAACTTTCATATTGAATCGGTCCTAAGTCGCTCATTCCGTATTCAGTAACCATGGAACGCGCGATACGGGTTGCAATTTGGAAGTCGTTGTATGCACCTGTTGTCACTGTTTCAAAAACAATTTCTTCAGCAACACGTCCACCAAGATAAGAAGTAATACGAGCGATGAGTGATTTTTTAGTTTCTAAGAATTTTTCTTCTAAGGGAACCATTAAGTTATAACCACCTGCAGTACCACGAGGAATAATGGTTACTTTTTGAACCACATTAGCATCTTCAAGTTTGATCCCGATAACGGCATGTCCTGCTTCATGATAAGCCACAATATTTTTTTCAGAAACTGAATATTTACGACTCTTTTTTGCTGGCCCCATCATGACACGGTCAATCGCTTCATCCATATCTTGCTCAGAAATCATGGTCCGATTATCACGTGCAGCTAGAAGCGCAGCTTCATTTAATAAGTTTTCAATATCTGCACCACTGAATCCAGGGATGCGGTTTGCAAATTCATTAAGTTTGATTTTTGGATCTAATTTTTTATTACGTGCATGCACCTTTAGAATTTCTTCACGGCCACGTACATCTGGAAGATTAATCGTAATTTGACGGTCAAAACGTCCTGGGCGTAATAATGCAGGATCTAAAACGTCTGGTCGATTCGTAGCAGCAATAATAATGATTCCCATATTTGTAGAAAATCCGTCCATTTCAACGAGTAATTGGTTCAATGTTTGTTCACGTTCATCGTGACCACCACCTAGTCCAGCACCACGTTGACGTCCAACAGCATCAATTTCATCAATAAAGATGATACAAGGTGAATTTTCTTTAGCAACTTTAAATAAGTCTCTCACACGTGATGCACCGACACCCACAAACATTTCTACGAAATCAGAACCTGAAATCGAGAAGAAGGGGACATTTGCTTCACCCGCGACAGCTCTTGCTAGTAAGGTTTTACCTGTTCCAGGTGAACCCACTAGAAGTACACCTTTAGGGATACGTGCACCCATATCGACATATTTTTTAGGTGTCTTTAAGAAATCGATGAGTTCAGCCATTTCTTGTTTTTCTTCATCTGCACCTGCAACGTCTTTAAATGTGATTGATTTTTCACGATTTAATTTTGCACGGTTTTTCGCAAAATCGAAAGCTTTGCTATTTTGACTGTTTGCGTTTCTAAAAATAATAAATAATACAACAAGTATTAAAATCATGGGGACTAGATTCAGTAAAACCGTCCATAAAGTCACACCTGATTTTGGAACAATATTGGTGGATCCACCATAATTTTCTACGGTAATTAATAAGGTTTCTGCTTGATCAATTCGCATGACAGATTCAAATAAAACGACACCGCCATATAATGCTTTATGTTGATCATAGATTTTACCATTAATTTTAACTAAATCGAAGTTATCTCCACCAATTAAAGTGTATTCAATCGCTTCAATGTGTTGAGCTTGTGCAGCATTTTCAACTTCTGAGAAAGTCAATTCTTGAACTTGTCCAGATAATGCGTCACGTAAAAAGAGAAATACACCAATCACAATTACTAGTGTAAACAACATAATTAAGTAATCGGGTTTTCTTTTCATGGGTTGTTTAATTGGTTTCTTTGGATTTTGGTTCATTATATTACCTCTTTATTCGTGTTTTTTTGTGTAAACTTCGGGTTTGAGAACACCAACATAAGGAAGATTGCGATAAAATTCATTATAATCTAAGCCATATCCTACCACAAATTCTTTCGGAATTACTTTTCCGACATAATCTGGTTGATAAGGTCTTAATCGCCCTTCGGGTTTATCTAATAAAGTGACCATTTTAACAGATTTTGCACCACGGTGCTTTAATAATTCCATAATCGTCACAATCGTATTTGCTGTATCGACGATATCTTCAACGATGACGATATCACGTCCAGAAATTGGAATGTCTAAATCCATCTTAATCTTAACATCACCAGAAGAAGCAATCCCTCCATGATAACTTGAAACCGACATAAATACGATTTCGATGGGGAGTTCAACTTTTCTAACAATGTCTGACATAAATGGAACACAACCTTTTAATAAACCTAAAAATACGGGTTTTTTCCCTTGATAATCGATGGTTAATTGCTTACCAAGTCGATTGCAGATTTCAACAATTTCATCTTCAGTTACTAAAATACGTTCAATGTCTTGATGCATGCTATTTTCCTCTTTTTAATTCGAATAATATTTCATTTTCATGACCTAGTGTTTGGTTTATATAATAATCTTCAACCCAAAGTACTGTATTTTGGTTATCAATTAAAACCCATAGGCCATTTCTAATCTGCGTTGGCACTTTAAGATCAATAAGCAGTTTTTTCAACTTCTTATGACCATATGAATAACTCAGCATATCTCCATCTTCACGATGGCGTAGCCATAGTGGAAACGCTAATTTATTATAACATAATTTAGTGAAATTCTCAGTATTCGCTTTTGTTTTGGGCAAAAATGTGAAAATCGTGTTATTATCGACTCTATTCTTCCCATTTTTCACTTCTATTTTGATTGGATTTGTTCTTGATAAAGGCTCAATAAAGGCATCATTATAAGACTTTGTCATGATGTAGTCTTTACTTAACATATAGGTTTGATTTGGTCTATTTGACTGGAGCATTTTCTTGATTTTCATGATGATTTCATAAGATGGTGATAAATCATGACTTTCGATGATATAGGCAATCATATCATCTTTCAATGCTTCATCAAGCGTTTTAAATAAAGGAATAGAAATCTTACATGTTCCATTTAAATGTTTTATGGTTTGTTTTCTAATGAACGCAAACGCTTGAGAAAGCTGAAGATGATATTGTTTGATTTGTTCTAATAAATTATCATTTTCTTGTTTCATAATTGGAACAACAGCATGCCGATATCTATTTCTCAAATAAAGATCTGTTTGATTTGATTCATCTTCTAAATAAGGAACGTTAAATTTTTTAGCATACTCTATAATATCTTCTTTTGATGCATATAACAAAGGTTTAATATAAATGTGGTGACCATCATCATGATAAACTTGCATGCCAGCATAGCCCAAAAGATTACTTCCCCGTGTTATTTTAATGAGAATACTTTCAAAAAGATCATCCAAATGATGTGCTGTTAAAATATATGGAGTTTTATATATTCTCGCAACTTCGTTTAAGTAATGAGTTCTTAATAAATGCGCTTGATGATGGAAATTTCCATCCTTAACTTTAATCTTATAATAATGAAAAGGAATGTCATGAGTTTTACAATAAGTTTCAACTAAATCTTTTTCAATGAGCGATTGATCTCTTTTTAGATGATTAAAATGAACAACTGCAAGTGGATAAGGTCCATCTTTCAATATTGATAGAAGGACCATTGAGTCAACACCACCACTGACAGATAAGACGAGATGTTCATCCGTTGGTATTTTAAGTTCATTTTTTAATAAAGGGATTAAATGCTTCATTATTTACTTTCCTTTCATAGCACCATTATACCATGTGCAAACATAAATCATTGGCTTAAAAGTAAGGCGCTCGTGTTATAATAATTAAAGGACAGGGAGGGTAATACATGTTGATTCTTGCAAGTAGTTCACCAAGACGTGCGAAACTTTTATCAGATTTTGGTCTAGATTTCATTGTTGAACCTAGTCATATTGATGAAGAAGATGTCGATAGCAAACTTAAACCAACTGAATTAGCCATAGAACTTGCGAAACAAAAAGCACTTCATGTTGCTAAAAATCATCCAGATGATATCATCATCGGTGCAGATACGATCGTCGTTCATGAAAACACGATTTTGGGGAAACCAAAAGACGAAGATGACGCGTATCGCATGCTAAAGAAGCTTTCTGCAGATCGTCATGTGGTATATACAGCTGTTTGTTTAGTGAAAGGTGAAAAAATACATACGTTTATAACGGAAGCTGAAGTTTCAATGAAACCATTAAGCGATCTTGAAATTCATAATTACATTAAAACCGGAGAACCCATGGATAAAGCTGGTGCTTATGGGATTCAAGGTGATGGTGGAAACTTAGTTGACCACTACAAAGGTGATTTCTTCACCATTGTTGGATTACCTTTAAAGGATTTAATGGACGCTTTAAAAGATTTCCAATAAAAAAGGATGCTCGGCATCCTTTTATTTTCGATTTTTTTCGATATTAATTAATTCTTCTTTTGTAAAAGTATACTTTTTATGACAAAAGTGACATTCAATCTCAGCTTGACCATCTTCATGGATTAACGTATTTAGCGTTTCTTGATCCAGTGCGGATAAAGATCTTGCAAAACCATCTTTTGAACAACGACACACATAATCAATGGGTTGTTTTTTTAAGATTTCTTCTGTACCATCAGATAACATATGCAAAATATCTTCTGGTGTTTTTCCGATTTGAATTAACGATGAGACAGCAGGGAAGTTTCCAATAGTCTTTTCAATCTTTTGTATGGTTTCTTCAGAGGCATTCGGCATGAGCTGTAAAATGTAGCCACCGCTTGCTAAGACCGTTTGATCGACATTCACTAAAACACCAACACCCACTGAAGAAGGTGTTTGTTCGGAAAGTGCAAAATAATAGGTAAAATCATCACCAATTTCGCCTGTTTGTAGTGCAGATGATGACGTGAAAAAATCTTTCATTCCTAAATCTTTTGTTACATGTAAGAAACCTTTACCGACGGCTTCACCAACGTTTAATTTACCAGCCTTAGGGCCATTTTCGTATTTAATATATACGTTAGGGTTTAATATTTCTCCGCGAACTTCACCTAAAGGATTACTTTCTACTAATAGAGTTCCTATTGGGCCATCACCTTTAATTCTAATTGTGATTCTTTCGCCCTCTTTATACATCATGCCCATCATGGCAGATACAGTTAAAACTCGTCCCAAAGCAGCGGTTGCTGTTGGCCAAGTTTCATGAATTTGTCTAGCCTTTTCTACTAAATTTGTAGAACTAGCAACGTAAATTCTTACCGATTGATCATATGCATATGCAATTAACGCGTAATCTTTCATCATAAACCTTCCTTTACATTCCATATTGTAGCATGTTTGAATCTTTTTTATGCCTGTGATACAATGAATCGGGTGATTTTTGAATGTCTTTTAAAATTGGTCATATCGATGTACATAATAAAATCGTATTAGCTCCAATGGCTGGCGTTTCTAACAGTCCTTTTCGCATTTTATCTCGTCAATATGGTGCGGGATTAGTTTTTGCTGAAATGGTATCTGATAAAGGTTTAATCTATGAAAACCAAAAAACTAAAGATCTCCTTTTCATGACAGATTATGAAAAGCCGATGGCTCAACAAATCTTTGGAGCAGATTTAGAAACGATGGTTCAAGCAGCGATATATATTGACCAACATAGCAACTGTGACATTATTGATATCAATATGGGATGTCCAGTTCCTAAAGTTGCCATAAAGGCACAAGCAGGAGCATCATTAATGAAAGATCCTAATCGTATTTATGACATTGTTAAGGCTGTATCATCCAGTGTATCAAAACCTGTCACTGTAAAAATAAGAAGTGGTTGGGATTCGAATACTGTCAATGCAGTAGAAGTCGCAAAACAAATTGAAAAAGCTGGAGCTAAAGCAATTACAGTCCATGCCAGAACAAGATCTCAAGGGTACACAGGTACTGCAGATTTAGATGTGATCAAAGCTGTGAAAGAAAATGTATCGATTCCTGTGATTGGGAATGGCGATGTAGTCGATGGACCATCAGCAAAAAGAATGTTAGAATATACAAAATGTGACGCTATCATGATTGGTAGAGCAGCACTAGGAAATCCATGGATTTTTAGAGAAATCGACGCTTATTTAAAAACTGGTGAAATCATTGAAAGACCTTCTAAAATGGAAATTCGCGATATGATGATTCGCCACATGGATTCACTGGTTGAACTAAAAGGAGAACATGTCGCAATCCTGGAAATGAGAAGTCATGGTCCTTGGTACTTAAAAGGATTGGAACACGCTAGTGATTTAAGACGAAAACTATCTCAAACCAAAACAAAGAAAGAATTTATTGAACATGTTGACCATTTCTTTTTAAATTCGATATAATAAGATTACTTAATCTTGGAAGAGTATCGAAGTGGTCATAACGAGCTGCACTCGAAATGCAGTTACCCGCAAGGGTACATGGGTTCGAATCCCATCTCTTCCGCCATATAAGATAAAAAGGATGAATCATTCATCCTTTTTTGTTTAATAAACTTGAAAATAGCATCATTAAGCCTTTTTAGAAATAATGAAAGATCGATATAATGTTTGTTGATCTGGGGTTAAGATTACCCTTACAAAAGTTCCATTTTCATCATATTTAGTTTCTAACACTGTATTATTTTCTTTAATTTGAGAATAAATTTGGCCTTGATTAAATGGAATTAATAAGTGTGTGATTCGACTTTCTTTGTATAAATGACCATAGATTGTATCGACTAATACATCGATATTTTCTTTCGTTCGATTTGATACAAAAATGTAATCATCATCGATTGGAGGATTCTTTTCAGCTATTTCTTTTTTTGTAAAAACTAAAATACGCTCAATATCGCTTGCTCCAATAGAGTGTAATACAGATTTTGTCGTTTCGATTTGACGTTCGTCAAAATCATAACCATCAACAACATGTAACAACAAATCAGCTTCAACCACATCTTTTAATGTAGATTCAAATGAACGAATAAGTTCATGGGGAAGTTTTGATACAAATCCAACCGTGTCAATTAAGATAAATGGCGGATAGTTTTGTTTTTTTAAACGTTTAGCTTTTGTATCTAATGTTGCAAATAGCATATCTTTTTCAAATACTGGTTCTGAATCATGATTCAACAATTCAGATAAACTGTTCATGATAGAAGACTTACCAGCATTGGTATAACCCACTAATGCAACGACTGGAATTTGATTCTTTTTTCTTTGTTTTCTTGATAATTCTTTTTCAGCATCAATCTTTTCGAGTTCTTTTTTAATGATGCTAATTTCTCTAACCAATTTTCTTCGATCGAGTTCTAATTTTGTTTCCCCAGGACCTTTTGCGTTATAAGAACCACCACCTTGTCTAGAAAGTGAATTTCCAAGACCAACGAGACGTGGTAACATATAAAGTTTTTGAGCTAGAGAAACCTCTAAAACAGCTTCTTTGCTTTGAGCTCTGAGTGCGAAAATTGATAAGATTAAGAAACTTCGATCCATTACTTGAACTTCAAGTTCTTTTTCTAAATTCTTAAGTTGTGCAGGAGATAGCGTGTCATCAAAAATCACCATCGTGATATCCAAAACGGGAATCATTTGTTTGATTTCTTGAACTTTTCCGCTACCAATATAAAATCTTGGTGTGATTTTTTGTGCATTTTGAATTATTTTTTCTTTTGTTTCAATACCTAACGCTAATGCCAAATGCTCGAGTTCATCAAGTGATTTTGACATGAGTTCGTATTGACTGTTTAAATTTAAACCGACAAGTAGTGCTTGATCCATAGTTTTACCTCATTATGATTGTTTAACAAACTGCTTAAGTAGCCCTAGAATACCCATGGATCTTTCCATGGATGGATTAATCAAATAGATTGTATAATTGATTGGACATGGTCTAACCTCCATCCTTTATTGCAATTTCATTATAGTGTGGATTCATCAAATTTACAATGTAGAATTCTTATTATTCGATGAATCATAACCTTTTTTGAGTTCTATCTTATGATATAATAATGATAGTTCATTAAAGGAGTCGATCGCGATGATTTTTGGTACACCTATATGGAAGATAATCGTGGATGCTTATGTCCTTTGGGTCATGATTTTCTTTCTGATTAAATTTCTAGTTACGAATAAAAAAATACTATCAGTCGTACTGTCATTTGTTTTTATTTATGTCATTGCATATTTTGCGAACTATTTTGGAATTATTGTTAGTTCAATCGTTCTAGATTATCTCACAGAATGGCTTCCGATTGCATTGATTGTCGTCATGGCTCCGGACCTAAGAAGATCCATTGAAAATATTTGGAAAGCTGATACAAAACGAGACAATATTGTCATGGGTAGTGAAAAAACAAAACAAAATATTGTTGATGCAGCGATGTTTTTATCATCTCAACAGATTGGCGCATTAATTACTATTGAAAAGCATAATACACTTGATCAATATGCGGATCGAGCCATTCAAATGAATAGTATCGTTTCCAAAGAAATCCTAATTAATATTTTTACACCAAATACACCATTACACGATGGTGCAGTTATCATTCGTGGTGATGAGATTTTATGTGCAGGTGCTTATTTTGTGTTATCAGACAATCAAAACTTCGATAAAACCATGGGTTCAAGACACCGTGCTGGATTAGGAATTAGCGAAGTTACGGATAGCTTGACTGTAATTGTTTCTGAAGAAACCGGGAATGTTTCAATCGCTGTCGAAGGGATCATGTTAAAACTGAATGATCGCGATAAGTTGATGGAATACATCAACATGTTTATGAAGTGAGGTCTGTCCTATGAAAAAAATAATAACGTTAATTTTTGAACCTTTCAAGTTTTTTGCAAATCGTAGTGTTGCAGAAAAATTATCGATTTATTTATCTAAAAATCCCGCATTAATTGTGATTATTTCAATATTTGTCACTTTAACAATCATCTTTTTTACCTATATTTTTCCTAACATAACGTGGTGAGTGATATGCTTCAGCATCCAATTTATCCTTTGGTAATTGCAACGATGACTTTGTTCATCGTCGTAATCCAAAGTATTCAAACTGAAAAAGTTCTCAAGTTTAGTATGGGTTTGGCATTTCTTAATATTGCCATATCCATCTTTTCGCTCATGATTTATAAAAACACCATCGAAAATCATGATATTTATCAATGGGTATATATCGGATTTACATTTTATATTTATATTGTCTTTTTATTCACATTCTATCGCATGTTTAAATCTTCCACATTGAAGGCAAACCATTATCAACTCTTTGTGAAATCGATCAAAAATAGTAAATGGAATGCATATTATGTGGTGGATAGAAAAGAACGCATCAAAGACATGTCTGTTTCTTTACTTCATGAAATTGGTTTAGAAAAAGAAGATGTCATTGGTAAAAAATTGTTTAGTGTTTTAAATCAACGCGTCAGATTTATTAAACTTAATGGTCAAGAAGTCAATAATCGAATGCTTGAAAGTTATTACCAAACCTATAAGGAACATGCAAAACCTGGGGATGATGAGATTCAAGAGTTAACATTACTCAATGTGGATGGTGTTCAAATTTTCCTTCATTTGGTGATGCAACCTGTTTATGCACTTGGTAAATATAAAGGAAGAATTTGTGTTGGAGAGAAGAAAACAGATTATGATTTATTGTCTGTCGAGAAAGAACTCA
This sequence comes from Acholeplasmataceae bacterium, assembly GCA_028690555.1. Classification (GTDB taxonomy): domain Bacteria; phylum Bacillota_I; class Bacilli_A; order Acholeplasmatales; family Acholeplasmataceae; genus UBA6181. The sequence goes on along the minus strand of JAQVBA010000001.1, from coordinate 23,630 downwards.
ACCAAACGACAAATGAATTAGAAAGTGTCAGACACAAATTTATTGCAACTCTTGAGATTTCCGAAGAAGGATTATTCTATATTGATCTTGATGAAAGAACGATATGGGCATCCGATTCGCTTACTAAAATGTTAGATCTACCTAAAAATTTGATGGATTTAACCGATTTTAGACGTAGAATTGAAGCTGAAGATTTAAAGAAATATTTAAGCCTTATTGGTGAATTAACACCAAATAAGCCACATTATCAAACCTCTTATCGCATCTTAGTGTATAATCGCTATGTTTGGTTTAAAGAAAAAGGAAAAAGACTTTTTGAGGATACGAGTGGATCATTTATTATGGGTACCATTAATCCGCTTAAGACGAAACATTATATGTCTTCTAATATTGATGTTTTAGATAACTTAAGAGATCAACATGAACTGATGGTTTCTATGCACCACTTTTTCAATGACAGTCGATATTTTGAACTTGTGGTCTTTAAACTAAAAAATATTCCTAAAATTAATGAGATGCACGGAAGAGAAGTAGGGAACATGATGATTGCTGAATACATTAAAAAAATGCGTTCAACATTTGTTTCTGAAAGTGGTGATATTTTTCGTTTATCAGGACTAGAATTTGCAGTTACCATTACAGACACAAGAAAGATGGATGTTTTAGCCAATGGCATAAAATCAAATCCAACATTCTTAAACTTGATAATGCAGTATGGATCATTAACGGTTGAACTTGATGTATATGCAGGGATTAGCATTGGTGGTAGTGATTCAACACAGGAACAAGAATTGTATCAAGCTGCCCTTCAGGCATTAAAGATTGCTGAAAATCCACAGTTTGAAAACCAAGGATGTTATTATAAGGATATTGCATGACAAAAAAAGAAATTAGAAGTCACATGCTCAAATTGAGAAATGACATGCATGTTGAAGAAAGATTACAACAAAATTCATCGATTTTAGAACAGATTCAAAAAGATCCTAACTATCAAAAAGCAAAAGTGATTGCGATCTTTTACCCGATGGGAAATGAAGTTGATTTAAGAGGACTCATCAGTGATGATAAAGTCTTTGTTTTTCCACGAATTGATCATCATGACATGCATTTTTATCCATTCACAGATGATACGATATTTCATAAAAGTTCATTTGGTGTGATGGAACCTGAAGGAGAAAATCCGATGGATGCCGCTATTGATTATATGATTGCTCCTGCTTTAGCGATATCTAAAGATTTATATCGAATTGGCTATGGCAAAGGGTATTATGATCAATTTTTACAAAAATATCGACCAAAAAAAGTGGTTGGTGTGATTTATGATTTCCAAGAGATTGATGAAATTGAATATAATGAACATGACCAAAAACTTGATGAATATGTGAAGGGAAAACTATGAATACTGCATTAATTGTTGGGGCAGGCACAGGTAGCAGAACCAAATTAAATCAATCAAAGATTTTACTTGAAATACACCATAAGCCACTGTTTTTATATAGCATAGAAACCTTTTTGGAATTGGGGTATGACATTGTTTTAGTCGTTTCAAAATCGGATTATGAAACGATTAAATCACTTATACCATCAAGTGTTACGCTAGTCATCGGTGGGAAAACACGTGGTGAAAGTGTGATGAAGGGACTTAAAGAAGTCAAAACACCTTATGTATTTATTCATGATGCTGCTAGACCTTTGATTCAAAAACATAAAATTGAAGAAATTGAAAAAGCATTAAGTGTGCATGATGCGATTTTACTTGCCGAACCGATGACACAAGCCCTTAAAAGATTTGAAAATGGGGTTTTAAAAAGCGAAAATAGAGAGAATTTTATTCAATCGCAAACTCCTCAAGCCTTTTTAACTGAAAAAATTAGATATGCATACTTAAGAAGTGAACAAACCTATGATGATGATATCGGGTTATATCAAGCTTTTTATCCAGAAGAATCAGTTTTTGTAGTTATGAATGACGAACCTAACTTAAAAGTGACTTATGCGAAAGATTTAGTTTTAGTAGAGTCATTAATGAATCAAGGGAATCGATTAAGAATTGGCAAAAGCTTCGATCTACACCGACTTATTGAAGGTAGACCATTAATCTTAGGCGGACTTAAATTACCTTTTTCAAAAGGACTTTTGGGTCATAGCGATGCCGATGTTTTATTGCATGCGATTGGAGAGTCCATGTTAGGCGCTTTGTCTTTAGGTGATTTAGGAACATTTTATCCAGATACAGATCCAAAATATAAAGATGCAAATTCAATGGATTTACTGATGGATATACATCAAAAAATTAAGGATAAAGGATATGAAATTGTAAATATTGATGCCACAGTATTTGCTGAATATCCTAAACTAAACCCATATATATTAAAAATAAAAGAAAATATTAGTCAACATTTATCAATAAAAGCGGATCAAATTAGCGTGAAAGCAACCACTTATGAAGGGCTAGAAGCCATTGGTCGTGGAGAAGCTATGGCCGCAGAAGCAATTTGTTTACTTAGGAGGAAAATCACATGATTATTGACACGGAATTTGGACAATTTGAGCTTATTAAAAATCATCGAGATGCTTTTGATTTACTTAAATTTCAAGAGCGTTATGTCGATGTTGCATTCGATCGATATACATATTTAGTGGGTGATGTATCCTCTGGGATTCATCGATTAAAAGGATTTAACTCGGATCCAAAAAGTCCAAATGGGTTTAAAAGAATCCCCGATTATTTAAATGAATCTTGCAGTATGAATTGTGGTCATTATATTTTGAAACGTCTTAAAAATACTCAAGATACTTCATTTGAATAATTCAAAGAAATCATATATACTAGGTGCGATTAGGAGAGTGAAATCATGGATAATACAAAACAACAAGTTTTAGATTTAATTCATAAAGTAAGACCATACCTACAACGCGATGGTGGAGATATTGAAGTCATCAATGTAGAAGATGGCATTGTTTATGTCAAAATGCTTGGCGCATGTGATGGATGTATGGCAATTGATGTTACCCTTAAACAAGGTATTGAAACGATGTTATTAGAAAACGTTCCAGGAATTATTGCTGTTGTCACAGTCGATTAAAATATGATGGATGAGGTGAAGAAATGAAACGCACGGTTGGTTTAATTGTAGATTCAACATTTGGAATGGATAAGTCCTATGCAAAAACTGAACATATCACCATCGTCCCACTCAAAGTACTCATTGGCAATGAAGAATATATCGATGGCACTTTTGATCCAGAAATAGCCATTCAAGCGATGAAAGATGGATTGCAAATTAAGACAAGTCAACCATCTCCTGAAGTATTTATGGAGGCATTTAAAGAGCAATTAGAAATGTTTGATGAGGTCTTATGTCTAACATTATCCAAAAGCTTAAGTGGAACTTTTAATGCCGCAACTCTTGCCAAAACAATTTTTGAGAATCCACATGTTCACGTAGTCGACTCAGAAACGACCATTAGTGGAGGCACATATTTGGCTCAAAAAATGGTTGAATTTTTTGAAGGTGGCCACAAAATCACAGAAGGATTAGCTTATTTAGAACTCTTAAAGGAAAAGGGCTCACTCATTTTCACCGTAGATAATTTACAAACACTCGTTAGAAATGGAAGACTAGGTAAAGTATCTGCATTTATTGGTAATATCTTAAAAGTTAAACCAATCTTAAGATTTAGACGTGGTGTTTTAGAATTGGAACACAAAGTCAGAAGTCATCAAAATGTATTATTGTATCTTGTTGAAGAAGTCAAAAAAATGCTAGAAACTAATCCAGTAGAAGTCATTATTGACTATGTTGATCAATCTGTTTCTGCAAAAGAACTACAACATGCAATTTATAATTTAGGCGACAAAGTAAAAGTCAAACTTGCAGGTATTGTTAGTCCTGTAATATCGGCACATATTGGGCTTGGTGGACTTGGAGTTTATTTAACTTATCAATGAAACGCGGCAACGCGTTTTTTAATTGAGTCCTTTTCTAAATATGATATAATGTGAACGAGGTTTTGGATATGAAAATAGATGATTGCATTATATGTCAAGTGACAGGGATTCAAGCATATGGTGTCTTTGTGTCTTGCGATGAATATACAGGATTAATTCATATTTCAGAGATGTCAGATCAATATGTATCCTCACTCGAAGATATGCTGAGTGTTGGAGACGAGATTGAAGCAATGGTTATTGAAATTGATGAAGAAAACAAACGACTTAAACTCAGTTATAAAAAGGCACATCCTGTGCATCCAAAGATTCAAAGATTAGTAAAAATTAAAATAGGATTTCACAGCTTAGCAAAAGCTTTACCACATTGGATTGAAAAATCTAAGAAATAGAGGGATTAAAATTATGGCATACATCGAACTTTGTTTAAAGGATGCGCGTCCATTTTTAACGACGCAACCCGAAGATTTACAAGAAAAAGTAAATAAAATTCATCGAATGATTCATGAAAAGACTGGATTAGGCAATGAATTTTTAGGTTGGCTTGACTTGCCGATTCATTATGATCAAGAAGAATATCAACGTATTTTAAAAGCAAGTGAGAAAATTAGAAAAACAAGCCAAGTTTTAGTGGTCATTGGGATTGGTGGATCTTATCTCGGCGCAAAAGCTGGATTAGAATTTTTAAAATCACCTTTCAAAAAGGACGCATTAGAAGTTATTTTTGCAGGGCATCATATGTCAAGCGAATACATGGCGAATCTAATCGATTATTTAGAAGATAAAGACTTTTCGATTAACGTGATTTCAAAATCAGGGACAACGACAGAACCAGCAATTGCATTTAGATTACTTAAACGTGTTTTAGAAAATAAATATGGCGTTGAAAAAGCAAAAGAACGTATTTACGCAACAACAGATAAAGCGCGTGGAGCACTTTATTCAGTATCTAAAACAAACGGATATGAAATGTTTGTCATACCTGATGATGTTGGTGGTCGTTTTAGTGTGTTAACTGCAGTAGGATTATTACCTTTAGCTTCACAAGGAGTTGACATCAATTCCATGATGCAAGGTGCAAAAGCTGCATATGAACGTTTTTCAAACCCACTTTTAGAGAAAAATGAAGCATATTTATATGCTGTGACTCGTTCGCTTTTATATGAGTCAGGTAAAAAGATTGAAATGATGGTAGGGTATGAACCCAATCTATTATATTTAAACGAGTGGTGGAAACAACTCTTTGGAGAATCCGAAGGAAAAGACCACAAAGGGTTATTTGTAGCAAGTGCAGGATTTTCAACCGATCTGCATTCGCTTGGTCAATATATTCAAGATGGGGAACGTCACTTATTTGAAACCGTAATTCAAGTGATGAATCCTAATCGCGATATTCATTTAACCAAAGAAGAAAATGATTTAGATGAGTTAAATTATTTAGCGAATAAGCCTTTATCTTATGTCAATTTGCAAGCTTTAAAAGGCACAATGATGGCACATGTGGATGGCAATGTTCCGAATTTGTTAATTCAAATTCCAAAAATGGATAGTTATACGTTTGGCTATCTCGTTTATTTCTTTGAGATTGCATGTGCGATGTCTGCTTATTGGATTGGTGTCAATCCATTTAATCAACCAGGTGTTGAAGCATATAAGAAAAATATGTTCGCTCTTTTAGGAAAGAAAGGTTTTGAACATTTTATAAAGTAGGAGTTTCATGAAGAAAAAAAATTCAAATTCAGCAGAAGAAACAAAACGTTTAGGTTATGAACTCGGACTATTATTGAAATATGAACCTAAAGTAGTTATATTACTCGATGGTGATCTAGGATCCGGTAAAACAACATTTACAAAAGGATTAGCCTTAGGTTTAGGAATTGAAACCATTGTAAATAGTCCTTCATATACTATTATGAAAAAATATCAATCAAAAGATCGTCTTCGGACACTTTATCACCTAGATCTTTATCGTCTTGACGGCGAAGGATCTGATTTTGATTTAGAAGAATATATTGATGGCATGGGGATGGTTGTCGTTGAATGGCCATATCAAGTGGAATCTTTATTACCGAAAGATCATTTACTCGTTAAAATCAATAAAACAGGTCTAGATACACGAGAAATCATCATGACATGTGTGGGATATCCATGTAAAAGGGCGGTCGAAAAAATATGAAAACTTTAATGTTTGATGTTTCCACAAATGTCATGTTTGTTGGCTATGCCAAAGATGATATACTCGTCGATTTTTCAATACGGATTGCGATTCGCGACCATGCGAAATATTTAGTGGATCGTGTTGATCAAGTATTAAAGAGAAATAAATTAAAACTTGATGATATTGATGAAGTTATCATTGGTGTTGGACCAGGATCATATACAGGTGTAAGAATTGCAGTGATGGTTGGTAAAATGCTTGCATATACAAAACATGTGAAGCTGAAAAAAATCAGCTCACTTCTTTTTATGACTTCAGGATATGAAGGCAAAGTTGCAGCCTTAATGGATGCAAGAAGAGGACATGTCTTTTCAGCAATCTATCAAAATGGAGAGATTATTTTAGAAGAAGGATATCGTCTTTTTAATGAACTTAAAGAAAATCCCTTGTATAAAGATGCTCAAACGATGTTTATCGATGATCGACACTACGAAGTATGTCCAAAGGTGATTCGAGAAAAGAGCGACTATGTGACAAATGTTCACGACTTAATCCCCAACTATTTAAGAAAAACGGAAGCAGAGACAAATCATGATCAGAAAAGCAAATCTTAATGATGTTCCAGCCATTCACCATTTAGAGAAAAGAGTTTTAGGTGATGGGCTTGGACAATCATTTTTATATGATGAACTTGCGATTAATCCTTTTGGTCATTATTTTGTTTATGAGATGCATAAAGAAATCGTTGCTTATGTGGGATTTAGAGCAATTGATGAACTTGCAGAAATGATGAACTTTGTCGTTGATCTTGATTATCAGGATCAAGGTATAGGAAGTCAATTGATGGTTTATGTTTTAGATTATTTAAAGAATTTAGGTGTCTTAAAAATTGCTTTAGAGGTACGTAAGAGCAATAAAAGAGCACGCCATTTTTATGAAAAGTTTGGTTTTAAAGCATCGCATACACGTGCGAATTATTATGAAAAAGAAGATGCCATTGTATATATAAGGGAGGTGACAAAATGATTATATTAGCAGTTGAAAGTAGTTGTGACGAAAGTAGTGTTGCGATACTAAAAGATTATAAAGAAGTTTTATCTCACATCGTTTTGTCACAAATCGATATTCATAAAGTCTATGGTGGAGTTGTTCCTGAAATCGCTTCAAGAAACCATGTCGTTCATATGACAAGAGTATTTGAGCAAGCCATCCTAAATGCAAATATTAAAGAAAGTGATATTGATTTAGTAGCCGTCACGAAAGGGCCTGGCTTGATTGGATCTTTACTTGTTGGAATTAATGCAGCGACAGCATTTGCATTTGCTCATCAAATTCCTATTATTGGTATTAATCATTTAATTGGTCATATTTATGCAGCAAATCTTGAACATGATATGAAATTTCCAGCATTAGCACTACTTATAAGTGGGGGACATACTGAACTTATCTATATGGAAAAGCATATGTCATTTAAGTTACTTGGGACTACACTTGATGATGCTGTGGGTGAAGCTTATGATAAAGTTGCAAGAACACTTGGCCTAGCTTATCCAGGTGGACCAATTGTTGATAAACTCGCTGCATTAGGACATGATACTTATCAACTACCACGCCCATATTTAGATAAAACAAAATTTGATTTTAGTTTTTCAGGGTTAAAGAGTGCAGTTGTTAATTTAGTGCACAATGCAGAGCAAAGAAATGAAACAATCCATATTAATGATATGTGTGCATCTTTCCAAGCGAGTGTCTTAGATGTTTTAATTGAAAAGACAAAATTAGCTGCTGAAACATATGATGTGAAACAAATCATCATTGCTGGTGGTGTAGCAGCAAACCAAGGACTTAGAAATCGTATATTTAAAGAAATTCCAAATCGAGAAATTATTATACCATCCATGAAATATTGTACAGATAATGCAGCGATGATTGGTGCTGCGGCATTTTACTATCAAAATGAGGTAGGACCTCTTCCAAATTATCTTTTAGGTGGTATTTCCACATTAAGCGTTGAAGAACTATAGGTATCATTTTTGATACCTGTTTTTTTTATTCGCTTGCGAATATATTGTATTTTGAACATAAAAGTAATATGATGAAGAAAAGAAGGGAGTGAAGAATATGGGATTTTTATTCAAATTGTTTATCTTACCGATACTGCTTATGTTAGGTATACCTCTAGCTTTTGTCGGTGCAATGTATAAAAGTGTTGATATTCCTGTCGATGAATTCACATCTGGAACAGGACAAGTAAATTTTGAAGAAATGGTTGTTGAAGAAATCGACGCATTTTTGTTAGATGCGACTCCAACATCTACTTTTGATTTGGAAATTAATCAAGAAACTGTGAATCAATTATTATTGACGCAATTCCAAGAAATGAATCCAAATTATTTAGTAGATACTGCAACTGACGATGAAAAAAATTATGTTTTAAAAGAAGAAATGTATGCCTATCAAGGATCTTGGGTTCGATTTAAAGAAGGTAATGTGATTGAAATTGAATCCGGTTTGCATGCGTTTGTTGGTGGATTCACCTTCAAAACACGATTGTTACTTTCGTTTATTCTAGAAATTGATACTGAAGAGATTGTGTTAACTTTAGATAAAGTGACCATTGGTAATGTACCACTTGCATGGGCAATGACCGCAGCGAGTTGGATTGCTGAAAGAGTGACTGGACAAAATCTAGAAGAACTTATTTCTGAACAAATTGAGGGGATTGGCACATTTGATCCAATCGAAAGAAAAGTCACGGTAGAAGTAGATGCTCTTTTGAATAGTTTCTTGGATGAAAATGATGAAAACAAACCTTTAATTGATGCATTATTACAATTTATTGGTGAAAATGAATTAATTGATATTGGTTTTGATGATGAAGTTTTTGCAGCTGAAATTGCATTAGGTAAAATTATTGATGAAACAGAACCTGTAGTCTTAGCGAATGAAGATAAGATTATTGATGATGCACATATGCAAACCATATTAACTTCTAAAGCTAGCACAGTGATTCTTTCATCAGTTACAGGCGAAGACCCATATATTAAACTTGATGATTTCACATTAAATCGTGTATTCGAGTATTTTATGCGTCCCAATTTAACGGTAAACGGGTATGTGACTGAAGTTGATTTGATGGAAAATTATAAAGCTTATATTTATGTACCTTATGTCACCATGGAAGAAGATATGATTGTAAACATTCCTCTTCAAATTGTGGATATAAATGACCCATCAAAAGTTTTACCATCGATTATTAAAATTCATGCTATTCCAGAAATTATTGGTTCTGATTTATTATTCCACTTAAAAGGACTTGATGCAGGCGAGTTAAGTTTAAGTGAAGAACATATTGGTTTAATTTTAGATGTTTTAGGTGAAAATGAATTAATTGAAGGTGATTCAATTATCATTCGTGATTTTGACCAAATGATGGATTCTACAGGGATTAATATTGTTGGTTCTGAAATTAAAAATCTTCATCTCTATTTATATATTCAACTTAATCTGTTTGAAGATTTAGGTAATGTCGAAGAATTGGCAACTGCTGCTCTTGAACTTGTACAAGGCAATCCAGACTTACCACCAGAACTTGCAGATTCCATTCAAGCGGTTATTGATAATATTGATAATCCAGAAGTTATTGATGAATTAATCAATGAAATGGTTGGTGAAATGATTGAAACATCCATTACATTGATTACAGAAAGTGAAAATATTCCCGAAGAGTTATCGACAGCATTGATTGAAGTAACTGAAAGTATTGATGATCCCGAAGCACTTGATGAGGCGATCACAGAAGTGATGACAGTCATAGAAGGCATGGATGAAGCAGAACAAGAAGCTTTATTTACAGAACTCACTGCAGCTTTAGGAGATACTGGAATGTCTTATGAAGATTTATTAGGATTATTGCCATAAAATATTAAGATAACAAATAAAAAAACTACCAGAATTTGGTAGTTTTTTCTTTCTAAAAAATCAATATGATTATACTTCAATAATAGCGTCTGTTGGGCAAACTGCTTGGCAAGCGCCACAATCAATGCAAATATCTTCGTCAATAACGTAGATATCGCCTTCTGAAATACAATCCACTGGACATTCCGCTTGGCATGCGCCACAAGCGATACAAACATCAGTAATTCTTCTTGGCATATTTTAATCCTCCATACGTGTGGTCTATTATTATTGTATACGAGTTTGTCAAGAAAGTAAACCTGTGAAACTAAAAAACGGGGTTAATTATAAAGAATTGCATCTAATATATAATGATTATAAAATCGTGATATAATGACCGTAAATGAGATTGAATGAGGTGACATGATGACAGTTTATCAATATCTTCAAATGTTTTCAGTCAATATTTTTGCAATCATGATGTTGATTGTTTTATATATTATCATGAAGGCTAAAAGTAAAGACTCGATTGATAATTATTCAAAAAAATTATTAAGGGTTTTAGTAATCATGAATATTGCATCGCTTATTGTTGAACCATTAACATGGATTACCGATGGTTTGATGGTTAAAAATGGATTTTTTTATAGTTATTACTCGAATTTTTTATTAGTATTACTTGGAACAAGTATGGCTGGCTTATGGGTAAGTTATGTTGATTTTAAAATATTTGAATCAAAAGATCGATTAAAAAATCGATTTTATTATATGCAGGCATTTGTCGTGATTGTGATCTTATTAATTATTAACGGATTTACACCAATATTCTTTGAAATCAATCCAGAAACTTATGGTTATCGAAGTGGTTCATTAAAATGGGTTAATGATGTGCTAATATATCTTGTGTATTTCTTTTCTATTTTAATTGTTTATAAGCATAGAAAAAGAGTATCAACGTCGTTAATATGGATGGTTGTATTATTTTTATTTATCCCACTCATGGGAGCATTAGTGCACACTTTCTATTCACGTTTATTCTTTGGCTGGTCAACGATCGGTATCGCATTATTTATGGCTTATTTTTTACTTGAAACCACATCGACAGGCAAAGACTATTTAACTAAAGTGTATAATCGACAAAGTTTTGAAGATTATACAAACCAAATGATTGAAAAGAAAAAGAACTTTGTGTTACTCATTTTTGATTTAGATCGATTCAAGGAAATCAATGATCAGCATGGCCATTTAATTGGCGATTTAGTTTTAATTGAATTTGCTAATTCATTGACTAAAATCTTTTCAAAATTGGGTATGGTTGCCAGACTTGGTGGAGATGAGTTTATTGTTTTCCATGAGAATTGTGACCAATGTCACATCGAAGACTCAATTAAAGAACTAAAAACTGTATTAAAAAACTCAAAAATACCACAAATTCAATCCATCACTTTTAGTTACGGATATGAGCCTTCAACCATTAATGCAACGTATGATGAACTCTATTTTAAAGTCGATCAAAAAATGTATCAAAACAAATCAAGATAACCCTTTTTATGAAAAGTATTTAAAACCCCTTGTGCTTGTAGAACGAGGGGTTTTATCGTATAATAAATACGTTACGAGGTGATGCTATGGAAAACACATCCAATTTTATTAAAACAATTATTGAACAAGATTTAGAGACTGGAAAACACAAAGAAATCATTACACGATTCCCACCCGAACCCAACGGGTTTTTACACATTGGTCACGCACGAGCTATTATTACAGATTTTGAAAGTGCGAATCAATATGGTGGTTATACAAATCTTCGTTATGATGATACAAATCCAGAAAAAGAAGACGATATTTACGTAAAATCTATTTTAGAGGATATTCGTTGGTTAGGTTATGAACCTAAAAATATATATTTTGCATCAGACTATTTTGAAGAAATGTACGAAAGAGCGATTGTTTTGATTAAAAAAGGATTAGCTTATGTCGATCATTCTTCAGCTGATGAAATCGCAAAAGATCGCGGTAACGTTAATACTCCTGGTGTTGAATCAAAATATAGAAATCGTACGGTTGAAGAAAATTTAAAACTTTTTGAAGACATGCGCTTAGGTAAATTCAAAGAAGGCGAATGTGTTTTACGCGCCAAAATTGATATGGCAAGTCCTAACATGAACATGAGAGATCCTGTATTGTATCGCATTTCATTTGCTGAACACCACAATACGGGAACCAAATGGTGTATTTATCCCATGTATGATTATGCGCATCCATTAGAAGATGCTATTGAGGGAATTACCCATTCATTATGCAGTTTAGAGTTTGAAGATCATAGACCACTTTACGACTGGGTAGTTCGTGAAACCGAAATGCCAAAAGTTCCTCGCCAAATTGAATTTGGTCGACTTAATATTGAAAACACGGTTATGAGTAAGCGTTTCTTAAGACAACTTGTTGAAGAACATAAAGTGATTGGTTGGGACGACCCAAGAATGCCGACTTTAAGAGGTATGCGTCGAAGAGGTTACACCCCAGAAGCTATTCGAAATTTCGTTGTTTCAACTGGATTATCTAAAGTTAATTCAACGGCTAGCTTTGATATGCTTGAAGCTGCAGTCAGAGATGATTTACAAGATCATGCAAAACGCGTGATGGCAATTATCAAACCTCTCAAAGTAACCATCACAAATTATCCAGAAGATAAAATCGAATATTTTGATGTTTTATATCATCAAGATCATCCAGAATTGGGTTCAAGAAAAATACCTTTTTCAAAACACATTTATATTGAACAAGATGATTTTGTTTTAAATAAACCCAACAATAAATATAAACGACTTGCTTTAAATGAAGAAGTTCGTTTATTCCATGCTTATTTTATTAAAGCATATGATGTGATTCATGATGATCGTGGAGATATCATTGAAGTTTTAGCAACCTATGACGAAAATACCAAGAGCGGTAGTGGATTTAACGAAAGAAAACCAAATGGAACAATTCATTATGTTGAAAAAACACATGGGCATCATGCAACATTCAATTTCTTTGGTCCACTCATTATTGGTGATGATTCCATGAATTTAATGGATCGTTTTAATCAAAATTCATGGCACGTTGAAAAAGGGATCGTTGAAGAAGCCCTAGGATCAGTAGAACCTCAAGAGAAGTTCCAATTCATGCGTAATGGATATTTTAATGTGGATCATGATTCAAAAAAAGAACACTTAGTATTTAATGAAATTGTACCTTTAAAGAGTTCTTACAAATAGAAAGTGGGATTTTTATGAATTTCTTAACATCCCTAAATGAATCGCAACTCAAGGCGGTCATCCATCCGGGTGGTCCGCTTTTTGTTGTCGCTGGTGCTGGAACAGGCAAGACGAAAACATTAACTTCTAAAATTGCTTATCTCATATTAGAAGGCATGGACCCTTCTAAAATACTTGCCGTAACATTTACAAATAAAGCAGCAAGAGAAATGAAGCAACGTGTCATTGACATGACTGGACCTTATGCTTCAAGTGTTTGGTTATATACGTTTCACGCATTTGGTCTTCAAATCTTAAGAAAACATATTGCTGAATTACCTTATGGCTATCGTCCCAATTTTACAGTGATTGATGACGATGATCAAAAAAAGATTATCAGTGATCAAATCAAGGATATGGGTTTTGATTTAAAGATGTTTTCAGTTAAGGCTTTGAGAAATCTTTTCTCACTTTTTAAAATGAAACGCATGGAAGAATTTGAAAAAACAGAAGAGGAAAAAATATTTTTAAAATATCAAAGTTATCTTCGTGACAACCAATTAGTTGATTTTGATGATTTGTTATTGTATCCTTTAGAGATATTTGAAACTATCCCCAAAACAAAGCATTATTATCAAACCTATTTTCATCATATTTTAGTGGATGAGTTTCAAGATACAGATCACATTCAATACCGATTATTAAAGATTTTAGGGGAAGTTCATCGTCAAGTTTTTGTTGTGGGTGATCCTGATCAAAGCATCTACTCTTTCCGTGGCGCAAATTATGAAAACGCACGTTTTTTTGAACGTGATTTCAATGCGGAAAAAGTGATTTTAGATCAAAATTATCGTTCAACCAACTTAATTTTACAAGCAGCTAATCAATTGATTCGTTTTAATATGAATCGTCCAGCAGCAAAAAATCTAGAAAGTGATAAAGGATTAGGTGAGGCACCTTATTATCATCACGCAATGAACGATTTTCAAGAATCATTTTTTGTTGCAAACGAAATTCAAAGGTTACATCATATGGGTATTCCTTATGATGAAATGGCTATTTTGTATCGAAACAATGTATTATCGAGAATGTTTGAAGATACTTTAATAAAATCTGAAATTCCATACATTATTTATGGTGGTATCTCATTTTATCAGAGAAGAGAGATTAAAGATGCGCTCGCCTTTATTCGTCTTGCATTGGATTTTAATCAAGATTTTTACTTAAAGAGAATTATCAATGTTCCCAAACGACAAGTTGGACAAGTATCCGTTCAAAAATTAGAACAAAAAGCAAAAGATTTAAATATTTCCATGTTTAAAGCCATCGATTATGTGGAAGTCACCCCACAAGCTAAAAAGGGATTGCAAGAGTTTAAAGAAATGATGATTGAAATTCGTGATGCATTTAATGACATGGAAGCCCTTGATGAGATCATGGCAGTTTTAATGGCAAAAACAAAATATATTGAAAGCCTAAAAGAAGAAGGTGATGATGTCGCTGATGATCGCATTGAGAACTTGATGGATTTAAAGACCGTCTTTTCAAGAGGCGATTACTATTATGAAGGAACTTTTGTTGAAAAACTTCATCAACAACTCGATCAAATTTCACTTTATAGTGATTTGGATCAAGATGTTGAAGATGTGAATCGTGTGAAATTATCGACATATCATCAAGTTAAAGGTTTAGAGTTTCAAGTTGTTTTTATGGTTGTGATGGAAGAAGGTATTTTTCCTGGGGATCGATCTTTAGGCAGCTCATTTGAAATCGAAGAAGAACGAAGAGTAGCTTATGTTGGAATGACTCGTGCTAAAGAAAAACTTTATTTGTCTTATGCAGATCAAAGAATGCTTTATGGTTCAATGAGACATAGCATCCCATCAAGATTCTTAAAAGAATCAAAAATTGGTATCAATGAAAACAAAGAGATTGACCAAAATGATGACACACAAAAACATATGTTAAGCACTGGAGATCATGTGATGCATCAAGTTTTTGGAAAAGGTGTTGTCATTCGCGTGGATGATGATATTGCAACGATTGCATTTGGATTCCCACATGGTATCAAAAAGATATTAGAAAGTCATCCATCGATTAGAAAAGTAAAAAAAGAAAATTAATCACTTAAATCCTATCATAAGATGGGTGGTTAAAATGAAATTTAGTGAAGAACAAAGGAAAGCCATCAAAGATCATAGGCCTTTCCTTTTTTTACAAGCATGTGCGGGTAGTGGTAAAACAAGAGTGATTGTTGAAAGAGTTAAAAGACACCTTATGGAAGGAGTATTACCAGAAAAAATTCTTTGCTTAACTTTTACCAAAAGAGCATCCATTGAAATGAGTGAAAGACTTCTAAATAAAATCAAAAATGTTTATACTTTTCACCAGTTTTGTCTATTACAACTAAAAAATCATATGGATTATAATTATGAGATTATTGATCCTGAAGAAATGGAAATTAGTCCGACTGAACTACTTAAAATATCAACTTATAAAAACTCTTTATATCGCACCAATAAGCCAAATTCCTTTGATAAATATCAAGATAAATTAATAAAAAATAATTTTAAGGATTTTGATGATTTACTCATTGATTACTTGAAAAACAACATTCAAAATAATTTTGATTACATCTTAATTGATGAATTTCAAGATACAAATCTGCTTCAGTATGAAGTCATTAAAAAAATGAAAAAATTAGATACCCACATATTTGCTGTTGGTGATCCAAACCAAAGTATTTATCGTTTTAGGGGATCTAATCACCTTATTATTTTTCAATTCATCAAAGAATTTGAAGCAAACATTTTAACGTTATCTATCAATTATCGTTCTAGTGCTAATATAGTGAATACTGCGAACCAATTAGTGATCCACAATCCTAAAAAAGATTATTTAGAGATGATTCCTCATCATCAATTTGATGAAAATGTTGAAAGTTATGCGTTTATGAATCGAGAAGATGAAAATCTTTTTATTGTGAATTATTGTCAATCTGTTATAGAAAAGAATAAGTATAAATCGATTGCAGTTATCTATCGAAATCATGAACGAGCATATCATTTAAAACAATTTATCTACAACCTTGACCATTATCAACTCAAAGTTGATGAAACCATTCAATTTTTAACCATTCATCAATCAAAAGGATTGGAATTTGACCTTGTGATTTTGATCGGACTTGAGCAAGGCGTGCTTCCATCTCTAAGAGATAATCAGATGATTGAATTAGAAGAAGAGCGTCGTTTGTGTTTTGTTGGAATGACTCGCGCAAAAAAGAAACTTATCTTAACACATGTCCAATATGACGATTCAAGCACTATTTACACGCCCTCGGTGTTTCTTAGTGAATCTCATGTGAAAACCCACCATTTTATCCCTATAAAATGATATAATACTTATGGGTGATTTATGTGGATATAAAGAAACGAATTATTGAACTTACAAAACAAATCAATCAAGCGAATTACGATTATCATACCCTTGATCAACCAAAAATATCGGATCAATCTTATGATAAGCTACTAAAAGAACTTGTTGAACTTGAAAATGCATATCCAGAATATCAATTTGAAGACTCACCAACTCAAAAAATTGGTGGAGTTATTTTATCGAGCTTTCAAAAAGTGAAACATCAAATTCCGATGATGAGTTTATCTAATGTTTTTGATGAAAACGAACTTAGAAGTTTTGATGAACGTATTAAAAAGGTAGTTTCAACTTTTTCTTATATTACAGAACTCAAAATCGATGGCCTTGCTGTGTCACTTTTATATGAAAAGGGACTCTTTGTGAGGGCTGCAACAAGAGGTAATGGTTCGATTGGTGAAGACGTAACTCATAATGTGAAAACAATCAAAAGTTTACCTCTTAAATTAAATGAACCCATCGATATTGAAGTTCGTGGTGAAATTTATATGCCTCATAAAAGTTTTAAAATGTTAAATGAAGAGCGATTAAATGAAGGTGAAACTTTATTTGCAAATCCACGTAATGCAGCAGCTGGAACGATTCGACAATTAGATTCTAAAGTGGTATCAAAACGAAATTTAGATTTATTTGTTTATACAATTGTTAACCAATCCAACTATGCGGATACACAAGAAAAAGCACTTGAATATTTATCTAAATTAGGGTTTAAAGTTAATTCTAACTATCAAAAAGTTTTTGGTATTGAGAGTCTCATCGAAACCATCAATCAATATGATATTATACGAAAAAGACTTCCTTACGATACAGATGGTGTTGTGATTAAAGTCAATGAATTTTCTCTTTATGAAGAGATTGGTTTTACTGCTAAATTTCCAAAATGGGCAACCGCTTATAAATTTCAAGCTGAGCGTGTCGAAACGATATTGAAAGATATCACTTTTCAAGTTGGACGAACAGGAGTGATTACACCAGTTGCTGAATTGGAACCCGTTTTAATTTCTGGTTCGATGGTTGCAAGAGCAACCTTACACAATGAAGATTATATTAAACATAAAGATATTCGAATTCATGATACAGTTTTAGTCCATAAAGCAGGAGAGATCATACCTGAAGTGATTGAAGTAGTTTTAAATAAAAGAACGCATCAAGAACCATTTGTGATGATTGATAAATGTCCAATTTGTCAAGGAGAAGTTGTTAGAAAAGAAGGCGAAGCAGATCATTATTGTGTGAATCCAGATTGTCCTGGAAAATCGATGTATGGTTTGATTCATTTTTCAAGTCGTCAAGCAATGGATATCGACACATTGGGCGAAAAAATCGTTGAAACATTGCATGACTTAGGATACTTAAATAAAATATCAGACATTTATCACTTAAAAGAGTACAAAGAAGCGCTAAAAGATTTACCTGGTTTTGGCGATAAAAAAATATACACATTACTTAAAGCGATTGAAGAGTCGAAAAAGCAGAATTTTGATCGACTGATTTTTGGTTTAGGTATTAAACACGTTGGAAGTAAAGTTGCAAAAACACTGACAAAGCATTACCCAACCATTGATAAATTAATGCATGCAAATCTCGAGGATCTTCAATCTATCCCTGAAATTGGACCAATGATTGCACAGTCAGTAGTTGCTTATTTCAAGAATGAAAGTAATTTGGTTTTAATTCATGAACTGATAAATCTTGGATTAAACATGAATTCTGAACAAGAAGAGGTGATTGATTCACCGTTTACGAATAAAATTATTGTTTTAACTGGTAAATTAGAGCATTTTTCACGTGATGAAGTGACTGAGTTACTTGAAAAATATGGAGCTAAAGTTACTTCTTCAGTATCATCCAAAACGGATTTAGTGATCTATGGTGAAGAAGCGGGTTCTAAACTCACAAAAGCGAACGAATTAAAGATTAAAGTAATGGATGAAAAAGCATTCAAGGAGACAATTGATGGACTTCATTAAAGTACATGGCGCAAGAGAAAACAACTTACAAAATATCGATATTGATATTCCTAAAAATAAACTTGTCGTGATGACAGGTATTTCTGGTTCTGGGAAATCAAGTTTAGCGTTTGATACGCTTTATCAAGAAGGTCAAAGAAGATATATGGAATCGCTGTCTGCATATGCTAGACAGTTTTTAGGAAACTTTGAAAAACCAGACGTTGATCGCATTGAAGGCTTATCACCCTCAATTTCCATCGATCAAAGAACAACATCAAATAATCCAAGATCAACCGTGGGAACAGTTACTGAAATCTATGATTACCTTAGATTACTTTATGCAAGAATCGGTGTCCCTTATTGTCCAGACACGGGTGAGCCTTTAACAAAACAAACAATCGAAGAAATGACACTTCGTGTTTTAAATCTAAAAGAAGGTTCAAGAATCTTAGTATTATCTCCAGTTGTTGAACAACAAAAAGGATCGCATAAGAAACTTGCTGAACAATATGTGAAAGACGGTTTTACAAGAGCGTTAATTAATGGCGAGAGTATATTGCTTGAAGAAATGCCAGAACTTGATAAAAATAAAAAGCATGATTTTTATTTAATCATCGATCGATTGATTGTTAAAGAGGGTATAAGATCAAGATTATATGATGCATTGGAGTTAGCAGCAAAACTTTCTGGAGGTAAGACAAAAGTTTCTGTAGACGGCCAAGAAATGCTTCATTTCAATGAAAATTATGCCTGCTCAGATTCTGATTTTATGATTCCAGAACTTGAGCCTCGATTATTTTCTTTTAATACACCAATTGGCGCATGTCCAATTTGTAATGGATTAGGATTAAAACTTGAAGTTACAGAAGATTTAACCGTAGATCCAGAAAAGAGCATTTTAGATGGTGGGATTATTCCGTTTAAAAATAATGATGTTGAAAATTTAAGTTCAAAAGAGTTAGAACAAGTGTGTAAATATCATGGGATTGATATGAATCAACCGATGAATATGTTATCGAGAGAAAATAAAGATATTATTTTATATGGCACCGATGAAAAATTGCATATTAGACTTAAATCCTCATCCGGAAGAGTTCATGAAAAACATACAACCTATGAAGGAGTTATTAATAACTTAAATCGCAGATATCGCGAAACCACTTCTGAATGGATAAGAACTTGGATCGAAAATTTCATGACAGAATCTGAATGTCCAGTATGTCATGGGGCAAGATTAAATACGATGGCTTTATCGGTTAAAATCGGTGGTAAAAATATTTTTGAATTGACCAATCAATCGATTGATGAAATTATTACATTTTTGATGGGTTTAGATCTTAATATTGAACAAAAACAAATAGCTAAACTTGCGCTTCAAGAGATTATTTCAAGACTCACATTTTTAAAAGATGTTGGCTTAGGATATTTGACTTTATCTCGATCAGCTGGAACTTTATCGGGTGGTGAAGCACAACGTATTCGTTTGGCTACTCAAATTGGATCCAAATTAACCGGTGTGTTATATGTTTTGGATGAACCATCGATTGGACTTCATCAAAGAGATAATCAGCGGCTAATTGATACACTTAAAAAGATGCGCGATCTCGGAAACACACTTGTTGTCGTTGAACACGATCATGAGACCATGCTCGCTTCAGATTATTTAATCGATATCGGACCTCGAGCAGGTAAACACGGTGGAAAAGTGATTGCTTGTGGAACTCCAGAAGAAGTGATGAATAATAAAGATAGTTTAACGGGAAGATATCTTAAGGGATTAGAAAAAGTTGAAGTACCTAAAACAAGACGTGAAGGCACAGGAAAAGACATTTTAATCATGGGTGCAAGAGCAAACAATTTAAAAGATATTTCAGTTGGATTTCCAATTGGAAAACTAACGGTTGTTACTGGTGTTTCAGGTTCTGGGAAATCAACTTTAGTGAATGAAATATTAATGAAGGGACTTCAACAAAAATATTATAAATCCAAGGAAAAACCTGGATTACATACAGCCATCAATGATCATCATTTAATTGATCGAGTGATTGAAATCTCACAATCGCCGATTGGAAGAACTCCTAGAAGTAATCCAGCAACCTATACGGGCGTATTTGATGATATTCGTGAACTTTATGCTCAAACGAATGAATCTAAAGCACGCGGATATAGCAAAGGTAGATTTTCATTTAATGTGCGTGGTGGACGTTGTGAAGCTTGTGGTGGTGATGGTGTTAAAAAGATTTCCATGCACTTTTTGCCTGATGTGTATGTTCCTTGTGAAGTTTGTGGTGGAAAAAGATATAATCATGAAACATTACAAATTAAATATAAAGGAAAACACATCGCGGATGTGCTAGACATGACGATTGAAGAAGCTCTAAATTTCTTTGAGAATCATCCAAAAATAGCACAAAAACTTCAAACTATTTATGATGTGGGTCTTGATTATATAACACTTGGACAATCAGCAACGACACTTTCAGGTGGTGAAGCACAACGTGTTAAACTTGCATCAGAACTTTATAGAAAAATCACCAATCGTTCCATCTATATCTTAGATGAACCAACCACGGGTCTTCATACAGATGATGTGAAGAGATTACTTAAAGTGTTGCATGCGATTGTTGATGATGGAGCAACCATGGTTGTGATCGAACACAACTTAGATGTGATTAAAAATGCTGATCACATCATCGATTTAGGCCCTGAAGGTGGCGATGCAGGTGGATATATTGTAGCCCTTGGCACACCTGAAGAAGTTGCTCAAGTTGAAGAAAGCTTTACCGGCCAATATTTAAAAAACGCATTAAAGTAAACTAATTAGTAAAATTTGTTATAATATTTAACGGAGGATATATGGATCCTGATAAAAAACCAGACGATAAAAAAGAATTAACTGAAGAAGAAATCTTAGCGTTAATCGAAGAGTTAAAAAAGCATAAACAAAACAAGCACATCGCGATTAGCTTAGGTTTTTTGCTTCATCCGAACTACGTGTATCATTTAGCGATTTCATTTGGTATTAATCTTTTATTATCTGCTGTTGTCTTCGGGCTTGCTGCAGGTATTCATCAAGACATGGTACAAATGACAGCGCTTGGTTTTTTCATTGCCATTACACTCCTGACGTTAGCAGAAAACTTTGTCAAAATCTTATTATTTAGATATTTGCCTCGAGCAATGATTATGAGCATGGGAACCATTAATGTCATGACTCAAATTCTTATTTTATTTGGAATTGATCAATTATTAGAAGTCGGATTTCATTTTAATGGTATTGAATCTCTAATTATTTTTTCAGTGATATTCTCCATTTTTAGATTAGTTTTCTCAACATATTTGAGAAAATATATATACGCAAAACGTATGAAATATAGGGGGTAAACATGAAATTAAAAATTAAGCACTTGTTAAGAGATCTAGATTTAGTCCTCATGACAAGTCAAAAAACAGCAGAACGACAAATTAAATCAGAAATGCTATCAAGACCCGGTGTCGAGCTAGCGGGTTATTTAGAGTTTTTTGATAGTGATCGTTTAGTTTTAATTGGCTCTAAAGAATCGCATTTCATGAATCTATTACCCTTTGATATTCGGAAACAACGCATTGAAGATATCATGGAGAAAAATCCTCCAGGGATCTTATTTAGTGTCAATGTTGATATTGAAGATTGGATGCTTGAACTTGGTGAAAAATATCAAGTGGCAGTTTTAAAAGGTAAGGTTAGAACGACCCCACTTAACGGAATGCTTTATCAATATTTAAGAGACAAACTCGCACCAAGAAAAAGCGTGCATGGCGTCTTAATGGATATTCATGGTATGGGAACTCTGATTACAGGTAAAAGTGGAATTGGAAAAAGCGAAACTGCACTAGAATTAATTAAAAGAGGTCATATTTTAGTCAGTGATGATCGCGTAGACATTTACGAAGCATCTCCTGGGTTACTGGTTGGACATGCACCTCAAATATTAGAACGCTATATTGAAGTTCGTGGTATAGGTATTGTCGATGTTGTCAAAATGTTTGGTGCAGGGGCTTTCAGAGAATCTAAAAAGCTTAGATTAGTGGTTGAACTTGAACATTGGAAAAAAGACAAACA
Source organism: Acholeplasmataceae bacterium (assembly GCA_028690555.1). Classification (GTDB taxonomy): domain Bacteria; phylum Bacillota_I; class Bacilli_A; order Acholeplasmatales; family Acholeplasmataceae; genus UBA6181. Next base: position 895 of record JAQVBA010000001.1, on the reverse strand, counting down.
ATATGACAGATTAGGAACAGAATCAGAAACCGTGACTTTCTTTAATACACAAATCACGAAAGTTACAATTCCTGTATTACCCGGAAGAAATGTTGCAACACTCGTTGAAACAGCTGCATTGAATCAAAAACTAAAATATTTAGGTTATAACGCATCTGAAGAATTAATGGAAGCAGTCGCTAAAAGAGCGAAAGGCATAAGAGGTGAAGAAGATGAAGATGCATAAAAAATGGATGGATCATCCACTATTTACTTATGGAGGACCATTCTTAGCATTTATATTATTAATTTTAATTGCGATTACAACACAAGATGGTGTGCCTTATAATTCAATTGCTATCGATTTAGGATTTGCACAAATTGCTTGGTATGCTGTATTTATACTTACAGGAATCGTACTTGGAGCATTCTTAACTTATCAAGAATTCAAAAAGTTTAATTGGGATGTCAATATACTTTATGATGGCATCTTATATGCGGTACCACTTGCAATACTTGGTGCAAGAATTTATTATGTGATTTTTGACCCTTCTCCAAATTATGATTCTTTCATTGATGTGATTAACATTACACAAGGTGGATTAGCGATTCATGGAGCAGTTATCGTAACACTGATCTTTATGATATTTTTTACAAAAAAGAAAAAGATTTCTTTTTGGGCATTAGCAGACATGATTATGATTGGTTTTCTCATTGGACAAATTGTTGGTCGATGGGGAAATTTCATGAATCAAGAAGCTTATGGACCTGCCATTGAAAGTCAATTTTTATTAAATATATTACCCACGTTTATTTTAGATCAAATGTTTATTGATGGTGCATTCCACCATCCAACCTTCTTATATGAAGGATTATGGAATTTCACTGGATTAGTTTTCTTACTTTTTGCAAGACG
>JAQVBA010000141.1 GCA_028690555.1 Acholeplasmataceae bacterium | reverse complement strand
TTTTTGCCCTGAAAACCATTAACTATCACCGAAAATCATAGAAATCAGTATTAAATGGCCTATTTTTAGCGTTTTAAGCACAAAAAAAGCCTTGATAATTGTATCAAAGCTTCACTAGGCAGATGGCGATGGTCGTGTCAAATGATTCAAATTTAGCGCTAATCGTTCAATCGGGTAACACCTCAAGATAATCGTCCATTTATGCAACCATTCAGAAAAAATCGTTCAATCTTTCGACACGTATTTACATATCAAGTATTTGGACGGCATTAAATGTTCGTAATTGGCATATATGAATGGAGCGCTTGAATCGTTGGTTTATCTGTTTTGTCATCTGGTCGAAAAGAAGCGTAGACATTCTCATCATGATAGGAATTTACAGATTCAAAAGAATAATCATCATTTACAACATAATTTGGATAAAGTCTATTTGAATAAACCGCGCTCACATAATCATAATTATCTGAGCCAGGAACACCAAGCAATGAACCACGAAGGATTATCGCTCGGGTTCTTCTCACGTCAAGGATTGTCATCCTTGATGTATCTACTTGACCTGGATATGTCATTTGGGTTACAAATTCACCTTGATAATAAATTTTGAATATATCGCCGGCAATGAGGCTCGTCTGAATACCATAATCTGTGAGATCGAAGAACATTAGGCTCTCATCCAATAAGGCTGTCAATTTATCCGGAATATGAAATCCATAATCATATGTGACAACCATAGTCTCTTGATATATTCCTTTATCTTCATCTTGGCAGATAATATCAAATGCATTTGTAAAAACTTTTATTTGATCAGCATTTAGCGTCACAACCTCATCACTAAATGTGGATGACATCATTGAATTTCGACGTAATAAATATCCACTATCAATTTCTAGGTAGTAAACTTTGTCATTAACAGATTGTTCGATTTTAAAACTTAAATCATACTGATAGTATGAATATGGAAATGTATCATCTTCTTGTATAGGAAGAAATGATAATGATTTAATCGTGTTAATTAGATTCATACTTTCTCTACGAGATAGATTAGTTTCAAGTGCTTCGTCATTATGAAAGTAAACTGCTTCGGAAAGTTTTGTGCCTTCTCCAGGAGTACATCCAAACAATAACAAGGATGATAACAATAACAAAGGTATTTCTCTATGCATAAACCCACCACCTTAACCACATGATTAATTCGTACTTGACCAATTTGAGTCAAACTAACTTCGAAAACATTAACACACGTAAGGATTAAGACAAAGAAGGACATTAACGTCCAGAAACGTTTCGAACCCTCTTGTTAAATCAAAATTTCTCTTTCAAACACTACTACACAAGCTCCTAGCCAATCACTGAAATCATACTTTACTAATTTCCATCCTTAAATAGCTCTTTTTTGAAGTAGTTCTTGAAGTTTTGACACTAAATTCTTTTTAGAAAACGAATAAGAGATTGACTCTGTTAAATATTCATATTTTTGCATATCCATTTTCCTCGACTTTCTTTTTATTGGTGTTAGTATAGTTTAGTAGACACAAAGAGTAAGAATCCTTCTTATGATAAGATATAAGGAAGGAGGCGATACTAATGTCTAACAGCAAAAAAGGCAATCGTTATTCAGAAGATTTTAAAAAGCAGTTGTATGAGTTGAATTTAAACGGTAAATCCGTTCCTACACTTGCAAGCGAATATGGCATTCCAACAGGAACAATTTATAAATGGTTTTCAGAGTTGAAACCAATAGCACATACAGAAGACGGCACACCGGTCAATAAAAAAGAAATGGACGCGATGCGTAAAAGAATCCGTGAGTTAGAGATGGAGAATGAAATCCTAAAAAAAGCGACCGCCATATTCGCCAGAAAACCCTAAAAGATAAAGTTAACTTTATTAAATTATTCAAACACATCTATTCGATTCAAATGATGTGTAAAGTATTAAAGCTGAATCGTAGTACAGTGTATAAGGTGATGCATCACAAACTGAGCAATCAAGAGATAGATAGACTGGATTTAGAATCTAGGCTGATTGATTTATTCAACAAATTTGATCATATTTATGGCGCACCTAAATTAACTAGAGAACTGGCAAAACAAGGGTATATCACAACGATAAAGCGCGTATCTAAGTATATGAAGCGCTTGGGACTGCGTTCGATAACAGTAAAGAAACATAAACCAGGTTCATCGTCTAAAGCACCGGATGGTAAACCGAATCTGATGGACCAAGACTTCACGACCACTAGACCGAATCAAAAATGGGTGATGGATATCACCTATATCTGGACCGTTTATGATGGTTGGACATATCTAGCATCCGTCATGGATCTTCATTCAAAGATGATTATAGGTTACTGTTATGACAAACGTATGAAACAAGACATCGTTTTAGAATCATTACGTCATGCAGTCTTTAAAACGAAAATAACCGAAGGAATTATGATTCAATCGGATTTAGGAAGTCAATACTTAAGCTATGATGTAGAAGAGTTTTTAAAAGCACATGGTATGATCCATTCGTATTCTAGAAAAGGAACACCTTATGACAATTCACCGATTGAAGCATTTCATTCTGTGATAAAAAGAGAAAAGCTTAATCGTATGATTCTTAAGAACTACGATCAAGCTAAGTTAGTTATATTTGAATATATTGAGGGGTTTTATAACCGACAAAG
>JAQVBA010000140.1 GCA_028690555.1 Acholeplasmataceae bacterium | reverse complement strand
ATTAAGTGGAGGAGATAGTATGATTATTACAACATTAGATTTGAAAGAAAAGTATAAAAACTATATAGATGTTAATGGAAAAATTAAAAGAGATATTGATAAAGGTATCTTATTTCCACTTGTTAGAGGCACTTATGAAACCAATAGTCATACCGATGGTTATTTACTCGCTTCATATATTTATGGCCCATCCTATTTATCTTTTGAATATGCACTTTCTTTTCATAATATTATTCCTGAAAGAGTAGTTGTTTATACGAATGCTACATTTAACAAAAGGAAATATAAATCATATCAAAATCATTTTGGTTTATTCACATATAGAGATGTACCAAAAGAAGCTTTTCCCTATATGGTTAAGGTATATGAAGTAGATAGTTATGCATACTTCATAGCTAGTCCTGAAAAGGCATTATGTGATTTACTATATATAAAAAAACCGGTATTAAGTATTAAAGAATTGAAGCGGATGCTATTTGAAGATCTTCGAATAAGCAGAGATGCGTTTGATCAGTTAAATTTTCACGATATTTTGTTTTTATCTACTAAATATATATCCAACAATATGAAGTATTTTAAAAAATTTATTGAAAGTGAGTATATCAAATGACGATTATTCAACAAATGATTAATAAGTATAATCCAATCACACTGGAAGATAAAAAGAATGCAGTCAAAGAAGTTTTACAAGAAGTGGTTTTGGCAGGGCTTTCGAAAACTGACTTTTTTTCACATGCTGCTTTTTATGGTGGCACTGCTTTAAGACTATTTTATGGAATGAATCGGTTTAGTGAAGATTTGGATTTTTCACTACTGGTCGCAGATCACACTTTTGACATAAGTAAATATTTTAAACCAATCAGTGATGTTGTAAGTTCACTGGGTTTAAATTTTGAAGTGTCAAAAAAAGATAAGACTACAAGTTCAACAATCGATTCAGCCTTCATAAAGGGCAATACAAAAGAGACAATCATTACAATTTACCCTGATTCTGTAGATTCAAGTCGTTTTATTCATAACGAGAAAATCATTATCAAGTTTGAAGTTGATGTGAATCCGCCTCTTTATGCAAATACTGAAATCAAGTTTCGTTTGCTACCATTTCCATATCAAGTTAGAGTATATGACCAATCGTCTCTGTTTGCGGGTAAAATTCATGCCGTTATTGCTAGAGGTTGGAAAAACCGTGTAAAGGGTAGAGATTTATATGATTATATCTACTATTTGAGTTTAGATACAAAAGTGAATCTAAAACACTTGGAAACAAGACTTAAACAAACAAAAACTATAGAAGAGGGTGTCCAATTAACAAGAGCATTATTAATGGAAATATTAGATAAGCGATTTGATCAAATTGACTATGACATAGCCAAATCAGATATCAGACCATTTATAAAAGATTATAATAGTCTAGACCTATGGAGTCGTGATTTTTTCAAATCGATTACTAGCCAGATTGATGTAGATTAGGAGACTAACTAATGATTAAACCCAAACAACTTAAAAGAGGTGACAAAGTTGCCATTGTTAGTCTATCATCAGGCATTTTAGGTGAACCTGAAGTAAGACATCAATTAGATCTAGGCATAAGAAGATTAAAAGAACTTGGTCTTGAACCTGTGTTTATGCCACATACACTAAAAGGTTTAAACTATATAAAAAACAACCCAAGTAAAAGAGCCGATGATTTAATGTTTGCGTTTAAAGAACCATCAATCAAAGGAATAATTTGTGCGATAGGTGGGGATGATACATACAAAACAATACCTTATTTAATGAATACCGAGTTTAAAAATACGGTTCGTTCAAATCCAAAAGTATTTGTGGGTTTTTCAGATTCAACTAATAATCATCTAATGCTAAATAAACTAGGATTAGTTACTTACTACGGGTTAAATTTCTTGTCAGATTTGTGTGAGCTACAAAAGGAAATGATTCCATATACAAAGCAAAGTTATCAGAGATTATTTAAAAATGATGAATCTTTTGAAATCCATTCGAGTTCAAAATGGTACTTAAATAGAGAAGACTATAGTATCGATCAAATATCTGTACCATTGGTTGAAATAGAAGAGACCAATGGCCATGAATATCTAAACGGATTTGGTGTCGTTGAAGGTTTATTTTGGGGTGGTTGCCTCGAGAGTATCTATGATTTATATACTAGTGAAAGATATTCAGATCAAAGAAACATTTATGACCAGTATGGTTTAATTCCTGATAAAGATTTTTTTAAAGATAAGATTATATTTCTCGAAACGAGTGAAGAAAAACCTACACCAGAAAAGTTTAAAATGATGTTTTACTTTTTAATTAATGAGGGAGTATTAAGTCGTGCTAAGTGTTTACTAATCGGTAAACCATATGATGAAGTTTATTATCAAGAATACCGAGAAATTTTGACGAATTTGTCATATCAATTTAGTTTACCCATAGTGTATAATTTAAATTTTGGCCACGCACTACCTAGAACTATTATCCCATATGGGATTAAAGGAAAAGTAGACTTTGATAAGAAAGAAATTAAAGTTATTGAAAAAATATTTGAATAGATAAAAGCATTGATATACTTAATCGATTAATTGAAGTAATAACATGTTTCTTTGATTTTTTCACTGCTTGTGTGTGTAAACATAAAACAGCCATATTTATGTTATTTGCATACACACAAC
>JAQVBA010000139.1 GCA_028690555.1 Acholeplasmataceae bacterium | reverse complement strand
GAAATCGCCGCCCGGCAAAAACAATACGAATATTATCGTGATAAACTATTAACGTTTAAGGAGTTAAAGGCATAATGGCTCAATATACAGTTATTTCTCAATCAAAAGAAGAAACAGTGGTGACAGAATATAAGCCTGTTACTTCTCGTTCCGATGCTTATCAAAGCGAAGCCTCTCTTGAAAAAGAGTTTATTCGCATGCTCCAAGAACAATCCTACGAGTTTATTTTGATTCGCGAAGAAAAGAATTTGATTGATAACCTAAGGAAGCAATTATCACTCCTCAACGACTATCAGTTCACTGAAAAAGAATGGAAACAAATCTTTAATAACTGTCTTTGCAAACCAAACGCTGGGATTAAAGAAAAGACTGAAATCATTCAAGAAAACCATATCTTCCCTCTGAAGAGAGATAATGGTGAGACTAAAAACATTAAATTAATTGATAAATCAAACATTCATAACAACAAACTCCAAGTCATCAACCAATACGAAGTCAATGACGGAACCTATAAAAACCGCTATGACGTTACAATTTTAGTGAATGGTCTACCGCTTGTTCATGTCGAACTTAAGAGACGTGGTGTAGCCATCAAAGAAGCCTTTAACCAAATCAATCGATATCAAAGAGATAGTTTTTGGTCTGGAAGTGGCTTATTTGAATTCGTCCAAATTTTCGTTATTTCGAATGGAACCCATACAAAGTATTATTCCAATACAACTAGATTTTCACACGTTAAAGATCAAAACAAAACTCAAAAGACAGAGAAAACGAGCAACACGTTTGAATTTACGTCCTTCTGGGCCGATGCCAAAAACAAAATCATCCCAGATTTAATCGATTTCACTAGAACATTTTTCTCTAAACATACTTTATTAAATATTCTTACCAAGTACTGTGTGTTTACAGCTGAAGAAAAAATGCTCGTCATGAGACCATATCAAATTGCTGCAACCGAAAGAATGCTTAATAAAATTGAAATTGCAACCAACTATAAATGGTATGGTTCCATTAAAGCTGGCGGATTTGTGTGGCATACAACTGGTAGTGGTAAAACACTCACATCATTTAAAGCCGCTCGACTCACATCTAAGCTTCCTTACATTGACAAAGTTTTATTCGTGGTTGATAGAAAAGATCTTGATTATCAAACCATGCGAGAATATGACCGCTTTGAAAAAGGAGCGGCCAATTCCAATACATCGACAGCTGTTTTAAAGAGACAACTAGAAGATCCAAATAGTACAATTATCATTACAACTATTCAAAAGTTATCTATATTTATCGATAAAAATAATAAACATCCAATCTTTGATAAAAAAGTTGTGCTCATCTTTGATGAATGTCATCGTAGCCAATTTGGCGACATGCATACTGCCATTATCAAAAACTTTAAAAATTACTACATCTTTGGCTTTACGGGAACACCCATCTTTGGCGTGAACTCCTCCACAGGAGGAAATCCTCATTTAAAAACAACCGCTCAAGCATTCGGAGACCAGCTCCATGTCTATACGGTCATTGATGCGATTAACGATCATAATGTTCTACCGTTCAGAGTCGATTACATCAAGACCATGGATCAAGATGACACCATTGAAGATGAAAAGGTCAAAGACATCGATAGAGAAGCAGCATTCAATGCTTTTCAAAGAATCTCACTAGTCACTAAATACATACTCGACCACTTCAACCAAAAGACATATCGAAACGAGAAGACTTATGGTCATAGTATAATATCGAATGTGCGCGATGTAATTAAAGGAAAAGAAGAGCAAAGAGAAAAGATTAGGCTAAGTGGCTTTAACTCCATTTTTGCTACCTCCTCTATCGAATCAGCCAAACTTTACTACACTGAATTCAAAAAGCAGATGAAGTCCATCGAAGAATCCAAAAAACTAAAGATTGCCATCATTTATTCCTATGGAGCAAATGAGGAAGAAGTTGATGGAATCATCGATGAAGAAAACCCTGAAGATACATCAAGGCTTGATAAATCGTCCCGTGACTTCTTAGAAGCCGCAATTCAAAACTATAACGAAATGTTCCACACTAACTTCTCGACTGAAGGAGAAGGATTCCAAAACTACTATCGTGACCTTTCCCTACGAATGAAGAATAAGGAAATCGACCTTTTGATAGTGGTGAATATGTTTCTTACTGGTTTTGATGCCACAACTTTAAATACTTTATGGGTTGATAAAAACCTCAAGATGCATGGCCTTATGCAGGCCTTTTCAAGAACAAACCGTATTCTTAACTCGATTAAAACATTTGGTAATATTATTTGCTTTAGGCCACTTCAAAAGAAAGTTGATGAATCTATTTCCTTATTTGGTGATAGAGATGCGACAGGAATTGTGCTATTAAGAGGCTTTAATGATTATTACAACGGCTATACCGATGATGATGGTAAATGCCATAAGGGTTATAAGGAGCTTGTTGAGGAGTTACTAACCTCCTATCCACTTTCTGAACCACGAATTGAAGGTGAAGAGAAACAAAATAACTTCCTAAGACTTTTTGGGATAATCTTAAGATTAAAGAACCTGCTCTCATCCTTTGATGACTTTGTCGGTCAAGAGATTATTACTGACATTGATTTCCAAGATTACTGCTCTAAGTATCTTGATTTAAGACCATCAAATAAACAGGGAGAACTTAAAAACATCAATGATGACAT
>JAQVBA010000031.1 GCA_028690555.1 Acholeplasmataceae bacterium | reverse complement strand
CGATTTGTATCGCCTATTTTTGGTCGTAGTGTCAAAGATGATGTCGTATTACCTTATGAAGTGGACGCAATCGGTGATACAACCAAGAGGTTTGATGCTTTTAGAACTCAACCCAAATTATCTGATAAAGAAGCAATAGAAAAATATGGGAATAAATATTATGAATTTACAAATATCATTTCAAATCAAACGAGAGAAGATGTTTTTGGATCTAAGATTTATCAAAACCCTGTAGATTCTGAAGAAGAAAAAGAAGATAAACCTACGCTCATGCATCCGATTGGAAAACCTAAAACTCATAAAGTTGAAGAACCAAAAGTTGTTAAACAACCCGAAATTAGAACGACACGGGTCATCAATTTACCACCAGAAGAAAAACCATATCATGAACCTGAGATTGAAACCTTTAAACGCGAAAAACCAGTGAAAACTGAAACAGTTAAAGTTTCTGATTTTGGCTTTTTAGATGAAAATGACAAAAAGGAAATTAAAGAAGCAATCAAAGTCAAACAAGAAACTTTTTATGAATATCCTCCGGTCAGTATCTTTAAAAAGAAAAATCGGGATACAAACGAACAACCTGAATGGTTACTGAATCAAATCGATATTATCAATTCAACACTTACAGAATTTGGTATTGAAGGTCATGTTGCTGGAAGTAAAAAAGGGCCAACCGTAACCAGATATGAAATTGAATTAGATGCAGGGGTTAATGTTAAGAAAATATTAACGATTAAAGATACATTAATGATGAATTTATCTGCAGAAACACTGCGTATTGAAGCACCAATTCCTGGGAAGAAATATGTCGGTGTTGAAGTGCCAAATGAGTTAAAAGAAATTGTTGCATTTGGGAATGTTGTCGACACGAAAGAATTCTTAGATGACTTTAATCATCCATTAAAAATCGCACTTGGTGTCGATATTGATGGTCAAAACATCTATGAAGACATTCAAGCAATGCCCCATGGTTTAATTGCAGGAGCAACGAACTCTGGAAAGAGTGTTTGTGTCAATACGATTTTAGTTTCTTTATTACTGAAAAATTCACCTGAAGATTTAAAACTCATTTTAATTGACCCTAAGATGGTAGAACTTGCAGCTTATGCGGATCTTCCACATTTAGTGACTCCAGTCATCACCGATCCAAAAATGGCCGCATCCGCCCTAAATTGGTGTGTTGAAGAGATGGAATCCAGATACCAAACATTTGCAGATAATCGGTCAAAAGATATTAAATCATACAATGAAAATTTGAAGCGTGGGACGGCTGAAGGCAGTAAGATGCCTTATATCGTCATCGTCATCGATGAACTCGCTGACTTGATTTTAGCGGCATCTAGTGACGTGGAACAATCCATTCAACGGATTACTCAAAAGGCAAGAGCTGCGGGTATTCATTTACTCGTTGCGACACAAAGACCAACAACAGATGTCGTAAAGGGTACGATTAAATCCAATATTCCAGCAAGAATCGCATTTAAGGTTGCAGCCTATGTTGATTCAGCAACGATTTTAGATGGTGCTGGTGCTGAAACGCTTTTAGGTAAAGGTGATATGTTATTAAAACGTGCGGATCGTACACACCGCCTGCAAGGTGCTTACATTCCAGATGATGAAATCTATGCTGTCACTGATTTTATTCGTAAACAAGGTGAACCTACATATCTCATTCAACATGAATCATTAAAACAAAGTATTGAAATTAGTGATGTAATTGATGAAAGTATATTTAAAGAAGTTGCAACTTTTGTCGTGACTGAAGATAGTGCATCCATCAATCGTATTCAAAAAGAATTTAACCTAGGGTTTAATAAAGCACAACGCATCATGGGTATGCTTGAAAGTTTTGGTATTGTCTCAGAAAACCAAGGTACAAAAGCAAGAGAAGTGATTGCAACCCTTCAAGATTTAGAAGAAATTTTAAAGAAGAATTCATAAGGACGAAAACCATGACATTAAAAAAAGCTTATATACGATTATCCATATCTATTTTACTGATGGTCACAACCATCGTCTTTTATGCATATTCGGTATCTAAGCTTAATTTAAAATGGAGTATCGTTGGATTTTCCATTGGAGCAATCCTTTCAATTTTTTCAGTTCTCTTAAGTATTCATACAGTATCACATAAACGCGATATTAAAAATTTAAACTTTTTTACAAAACATCGATTTGAGTTTTTAGATTGGTTTACATTTTTATCGATTTCAATGATGAGTATTTTCATGATCTTTATGTTTTTCTTACTTCCATCTGATGTTTCACAAACATCCATGGTGCCAACATTTCAAGATGGTGATCGCATCTTAATTTATCATTATTTATATGAACCAGAATTAGATGATATCGTTGTCATTAAAATGACATCTGAAAAATATCCACGAGTCTTAGGAGAAATTGATGATCAAACGTATTTTGTGAAACGAATTGTTGCCATGCCAGGCGATGCAATTAGTTTTGAATTATCCTATGGTGACTTTTATCAAATCTTAATTAATGGTGAAGTCTATCAAAACTTATATGGTGAAACCTATTATTTAAAAGCTTACCAAAAAGAAGATTTGGAAAGTGATTTATTAGGTGGTATGGTTCCTATGAATCAATATCTTGTCTTTGGAGATAATCAAGGTGGTTCTCAAGATAGTAGATTATTTGGTCCAGTTTATCAAGAGGATATCATCGGAAAAGTGATTTATAAGATGTGGCCACTTGGGAGGGTAGAATGAGTCAGACAAAACAAATTCAGTGGTTTCCTGGGCACATGTTTAAATCGCTTCGTGAAATCAGAGAAAAAATCAAACTCATGGATATCGTCATGATTTTATTAGATAGCAGATTACCTTATGCATCGATGAATCCTGAAATCATGAAAATCACTCAGCATAAACCTGTCATTCTACTTTTTAATAAAATGGATTTAGCTGATGGAGAAATCCTTGCCTTATCTGAAAAAAAATATCAAGAAATGGGTTATTATACATTAAAGATTGATGCACAATCCGGGAAAAATGTTGATAAAATTCATCAACTTGCCCGTGATGTGTTAAAAGATAAAATTCAAAAAGAAGAAAGTAAAGGTTTAAAAATTAGACCTTTTCGAACGATGATTTTAGGGATTCCCAATGTTGGGAAATCTACACTCATCAATCAACTTTCAAAATCATCAGCAACCAAAACCGGAAATACTCCAGGGGTCACAAAAGCCCAACAATGGATTAAACTTGGTGATACGTTTGAAATGCTTGATACACCTGGAGTTTTATGGCCGAAGTTTACAGATCCAAAAGTGGGATACCATTTAGCGATTACTGGCGCGATTAAAGATCGCATCCTTCCAGAAGATGATGTCTGCCATTATGCCCTTGATTTTTTGAAAACATATTACCCAAAAAAGCTTTATCAAAGATATCAAATCACTGAAGCAATGGATTATGTATCGATGCTCGATCAAATTGGAAAATTAAGAGGCGCACTACTTAAAGGTGCTGAAGTTGATTATGATCGAGTTTATCAGATTATCTTGACAGATATTCGTGGAAAACAACTTGGAGGACTATCATTTGACCGACCCGAAACTCTATGATATAGAAAATCGTTTATATCAATTAGGTGCAAAATATATTGCTGGTGTTGATGAAGCAGGTAGAGGACCACTTGCGGGTCCAGTGTTTGCTGCTGCAGTCATTTTGAAAAAGGATGCGGTATTCACTCATGTGGATGATTCAAAAAAATTATCAGAAAAACAAAGGTTATGTGCATTAGAAGAAATTAAAGCACAAAGTCTTGCGATTTCGATTGGGATATCATCGGTTGAAGAGATCGATTTGATCAATATTTATCGTGCAAGCAGAGAAGCAATGATATCAGCGATTAAAAACTTAAAAGTCAAACCGGAATACTTATTGATTGATGCAATGCCAATTGAAATTGACATCCCATCAGAAAGTATCATTAAAGGAGATCAAAAATCTATATCGATTGCATGTGCATCCATCGTTGCTAAAACAGCAAGAGATGCATATATGGTAGAAATGGATAAGTTATTTCCACACTATGGATTTAAAAATCATAAAGGTTATGGAACCAAAGAACATCTAGAAGCACTTGAAAAATACGGGATAACCCCGATTCATAGAAAATCTTATGAACCGGTAAAATCGATGTTAAAAAGAAAGTGATGATTCACTTTTTTTATTGGATTTAGAGTAATTATGTGATTTTAACAATATGATAGGTTAAAGAAAAATTCATATATATTCTTTAAATATATATAAGATAGATTCAAAAACTTTTTTCTTGACAATCACTTTACTCTCACTATAATAAGGTTGAAATGAGGTGTCACAATGAGCAAAAAACTCATTATTGTCGAATCACCATCTAAAGCTAAAACGATTGGAAGTTACGTCGGAGACGATGTGCTTGTTTTATCTTCAAAAGGTCACGTCCGCGATTTAGCAACGACGGGTGTCGATGGATTAGGTGTTGATTTAGAAAATGAATATTTACCCATCTATAAAATTATTCCAGGAAAACAACAACTGGTTAAAGAATTAATTCAAAAAAGTAAAAATAAAGAAGTCTATATTGCAACCGACCAAGATAGAGAAGGGGAAGCGATTGGCTGGCATTTAGCGGAGATTTTAAAGCTAGATCCAAAAGAGGCGAACCGTATCGTATTTCGTGAAATTACGAAACCAGCAATCTTAGAAGCGATGAAGCATCCAAGACCGATTGATCAACATTTGGTATTCTCACAAGAAACGAGAAGAATCTTAGACCGTATCATTGGATTTAAACTTTCTAAATTATTACAATCGAAAATTAAATCAAAATCCGCAGGTCGTGTTCAATCGGTTGCATTAAAACTGATTGTTGACTTAGAAAAAGAAATTGATGCATTTATTCCTGAAACTTACTATGAAATTGAAGCATGTTTCTATCATGTCAAAGCCGATTATCAAATTCCAGATAAAAAGAGATTAACTAAAGAAGAAGCAGACAAAATTGTTTTAGAATCAAAAAATCCATTTACGATCACAAAAATTGAAACCAAAGAATCGAAGCGTTCACCAAAACCAGCATTCATCACATCGACCTTGCAACAAGATGCGATTAACAATTTGAATATGAGTGCTAGTCGTACGATGATGGTTGCTCAAAAGCTTTATGAAGGGATTGAAATTGGTGGTGAAATCATCGGTTTAATCACGTATATGAGAACGGATTCTAATCGTTTAGCTGAACCCTTCATTGAAGAAACAAAGGCATTTATCGAAAAAGAATTTGGTAAAGCTTATTTAGGAAAATACCGTATCACGACAAAAGATAATGCGCAAGATGCTCATGAAGCCATTAGACCAACATCGATTCATAGGACACCTGAGATGATGCAGTCTTATTTGTCTAAAGATGAATATAGACTCTATAAAAGAATTTATGAACGCACCGTTGCAAGCCTCATGGCACCAGCTATCTTTGATGTTACAAAAGTGATTTATGAATCTAATCAACACGAATATCTAGCAAAAGGTGAAGTTGAAAAATTCAAAGGGTTCCAAGCCATTTATTTAGAAGAGAAACAAAAAGATAAAATGTTACCTCATTATAAGGAAGGTCAATTGATTGAAGCAAAAGAAATCAATGCAATTGAGAAGGTGACAACTCCTCCTGCACGTTATTCTGAAGCGACTCTCATCAAAGATTTGGAATCTTTAGGAATTGGTAGACCATCAACTTATGCTTCAATTCTTCAAACTTTAAAAGCAAGAGATTATGTAGATCTCGTTGAAAAGAGATTTAAACCAACTGATCAAGGTAAATTGACCTCTGAACAACTGGATTTATTCTTTCATAAGATTATCAACGTTGAATATACGTCAAAAATGGAAACCATCTTAGATGAAATTGCTGAAGGTAAGAAAAATGGTGGTGTGTTGATCGACCAGTTTTACAAGAGTTTTGTACCACTTGTAACTCATGCACACACACACATGAAAAAGATTGGTCCTAAACTTACAGATGAACTTTGTCCAAAATGTGGAAAGCCTTTAGTCGTAAGAACAAGCAAATATGGTGAGTTTATCGCATGTAGTGGATTTCCAAAATGTAAATATGTGAAAAAAACAACCGAATGATGTTTTAATTTAAGAAATTCATGGTAAGATTAAATTAAGAAAACACTTCATACTTTCCCCTTTATAAGTGCACTAGACATGCACAACCTAACAGGAAGAACCTCCCGCTTTTTTGGGAGGTTCTCTCTTTAAGCAAATCAAGGGATCCAAAAATCATGCAATGTTATAATAAGAATAGAAAGCGAGTGATAATATGAAAACATTTAAACAAAATCCAATTACAGTATTAGGCGATGTAAAAAAAGTCGGGGATATCGCACCAAATTTCAAAGCTTTAAGCCAAGGTTTAGAAGAAATGAGTCTTAGTGATTATAAGACTAAGTATATCGTATTAAACGTTGTGCCATCACTAGATACATCCGTGTGCAGCATGCAAACAAGAAGAGTGAATCAAGATTTAGTTTCCAGAGAAGATGTCACAGTCTTAACAATTTCAAATGATTTGCCATTTGCTCAAAGCCGTTGGTGTGGGAATGCAGGATTAGACAATGTCATCACATTATCTGATCACCGTGAATTAGATTTCGCTAATAAATATGGAACAAATATCAAAGAATTAAGATTACAAGCGCGTTCAGTCTTTGTTTTAGATGAAAAAAGAAAGATTTTATATCTTGAATATTTAGACGAAATGACAGAACATCTCAACTACGATAAACTCACTGAATTTGTAAAAGCATTACCGAAAGAATAGTCTTTCGGTTTTCTTTTTTTATGTGGTATAATAGTCAAAGAATTAGGAGTGAAAAGATGGGTTTATTTAAAAAACTATTTGGGCGTAAACCGAAAGATGAAAGATATGCCCTAGGACTACATAAAAGTAAAGAAAATTTAGCTTCACTAAAAGCTATATTAGCAAAAAGTGAAACAATTGATGATGACCTTTTCGATGCTCTTGAAGATGTATTTATTCAAGCGGATATCGGAATTGATACGGTCATCTATTTTATGGAACAACTTAAAAATGAAGTGAAAAATAAAAATGTTAAAGATCCAAATGACTTATCCGAAATCATCGTCGATAAGATGTTTGAAATCTATTTAAAAGATGAATTGGTGGATACTGAACTTACGTTTGATGACGATAAACTCAATGTATATTTGTTTGTTGGTGTCAATGGTGTTGGGAAAACGACGACCATTGGTAAACTTGCAAAACAATATAAAGACATGGGGAAAAAAGTCATGTTAGTTGCGGGAGATACGTTTCGCGCTGGTGCAATTAATCAACTGGTTGAATGGGGAAAAAGAAGTGAAACGTTTGTTTTTTCTAAAGCGGAAGGTTCTGATCCGTCATCTGTCATTTATGATGCCTTAAATTTAGCTTTAAAAGAAAATTATGAGGTTGTTTTATGTGATACGGCAGGAAGATTACAAACGAAAACCAATTTGATGGCTGAACTATCGAAAATGAAACGAGTCATTGAAAAAGTAGTTCCTGGTGCACCTCAAGAAACGTTATTAGTAATTGATGCTACCACGGGTCAAAATGGGATGCGTCAAGCCGAAGTCTTTAAAGAAGCAACCGAAGTTTCTGGAATTATTTTAACGAAATTAGATGGTACTGCAAAAGGTGGGATTGTTTTAGCCATCAGACATCTATACGGCTTACCGATTAAATATGTCGGTTTAGGTGAAAAGATCACAGATCTTGTGATGTTTGATATCGAACAATATATTTATGGATTATTCAAAGATTTCTTTTAAGGAGGAGTCATGGAAACCTTAGATAAAAAAGAATATTTGAATCAACTTTTTGATTTATATGAACCTTTATTAACTGATAAACAAAGGCTCTATTTTGAGCATTATTATAAAGAGGATTATTCACTTCAAGAAATCTCAGAACTTTATCAAGTGAGCCGAAATGCGATTTTTGATCATTTAAAAAAAGTAGAAGAACATTTAAGTGATTTCGAAAAGAAATTAAAACTTTTAGAACTTAAAAATAAACGATTAGAACTGATTAAAAAGATTGAAGAAACAAAGGATTTAAATTTAGTTGAAGAATTACGAAAGTTGGATGAATCATGGTAGAAAATAGTTTAAGTTCACGTCTTCAGATGGCGATGCGTCGCATCACTGGACGTGGGGCATTAACTGAAGCAGATATCGATGAAATGATGCGGGAGGTTAGACTCTCGCTTTTAGAAGCTGACGTTAACTTTAAGGTCGTTAAGACCTTTATTCAAAATATCAAAGAAAAAGCCGTTGGCGAAAAGATTTTAAAAGGATTAAATCCTGGCCAACAAGTCGTTAAAATTGTTCATGAAGAGTTGAAACGCGTCATGGGTGAAGATACCGAAGGTATCAGATACAACATGAGTGGTTTAACCACACTCATGACAATCGGTTTACAAGGGTCGGGGAAAACGACAGCGATTGGTAAACTCGGGGTTTATATTCGTAAAGCTGAAAAGAAAAAAGTCATGTTTATTGCTGCTGACGTTTATCGTCCTGCAGCGATTGAACAGTTAAAAACGATTGGTAAAGGCATTGATATTGAAGTCTATGAAGAAGGCTTGATTGATGCAAGAACCATCGTTAAAAATGGATTAGCTTATGCAAAAGAAAAACATTATGATGTCGTAATTATTGATACTGCAGGTCGCCTTCATATCGATGAAGTGATGATGCAAGAATTGATCGATATTAAAGCATTGGCAAAACCACAGGAAATCTTATTAACTGTGGATGCGATGACAGGTCAAGATGCAGCGAATATTGCGAAAAGTTTTCATGACCAATTAGAAGCTACTGGAGCGATTTTAACGAAAATGGATGGTGACACCAGAGGTGGTGCAGCATTATCGATTCGTGAAGTCTCACAAATCCCAATCAAGTTTTCATCGACGGGTGAAAAAATGGATGCATTTGAAGTCTTTCATCCAGAGCGTATGGCATCCCGTATTCTTGGGATGGGTGATGTTTTAACATTAATTGAAAAAGCTACAGAATCAATTGATGAAGATGAAGCAACCGGCATGATGGAAAAATTGATGAGTGATACATTTAACTATAATGATTTACTCAAACAATTTAAAATGATTAAAAAAATGGGGTCGATGAGTAAAATCTTAGGCTTCTTACCGGGCATGAAAAATGTCAAACAAGCCGCATCGAACATCGATGATCGTGAATTTGATAAAATGGGTGTTCTAATTACTTCGATGACTGAAGAAGAGAAAAAAGATCCAAAATTGATTGATCAATCCAGCCGTAGAAGAGAACGTATTGCGAGAGGTGCTGGCATGAGTGTCAGCGATTTAAATCGATTACGCCAAGCTTTAGACACTCAAAAAAAGATGATGAAAAAAATGATGAATATGGATGAAAAACAACTCGAGAGTTTACAGAAAAATCCAAATCAAATGCTTTCTCAAGCCCCTAAAAAGAAAGGCAAAGGGAAAGGCAAGGGTCAATTCCGGATTCGGTGACCCTTATTTTTATCCACAAATGTCGTGGGAAATTTATGAAATAAACCATGTTAGAATACACTTGAAGGAGACTATGACATGAAAAAATTGATTTTAATTGACGGAAACTCCATTCTTTTTCGCGCATATTACGCAACCGCATACCCTGGGGCTACCCTCATGCAAAGCACGAAAGGCGTTTATACAAACGCATTATTTGCCTTTGTGGGGATGTTCGAAAAGATTATTACCGAAGATGTCAAAGAGGCTTTAGTTGCTTTTGATACGAAAGAGCCTACGAAAAGACATCTTGCTTATAAAGAATATAAAGCAGGGCGTGCTAAAATGCCTGAAGAACTTGCCGAGCAAATACCTTTGATTAATCAATATATTGATTTACTCGGTATTAAACAATATAGCAAAGCTGGATATGAAGCCGATGATATTATTGGAACGATGGCAAAACGTGGTCAAAAAGAAGGATATCATGTTGAAATATTTTCATCAGACCGTGATTTATTGCAACTAGTTGATGAACATATCACGGTGAACCTTTTAAAGAAAGGTATGAAAGAAGTTCATACATTTGATCCAAAAACATTAAAGGAGACTTATGAGCTTTCTCATCACCAAATGATTGATTTAAAAGCACTGATGGGAGATCCTTCTGATAATATTCCTGGAATTCCTGGTGTCGGTGAAAAAACAGCGATTAAGCTTTTAAAAGAATATGAAACCTTAGAAAATCTTTTAGTACATAAAGAAGAGATTAAAGGAAAATTGGGAGAACGTATTTTAGAACACGAATCTTTAGCAAAGCTCTCGAAAGAATTAGTCACGATTGATTGTGATGCGACCATTGATGTGACATTAAATGATGTCATGATTCAAGAGACGAAAGTAAATGAGCTTGCGAGTTTTTTCCAATCACTAGATCTTCATGTATTTGTGAAAAAGATGGATCAAGTACAAACGGTATCTCAATGGACTTATAACATCATTCAAGATGAATCAAAACTTAAAAACATATTGAAAAACGATTTAGCACTCCATTTTGAATTTTCTGATTATAACTACCATAAAGCAGATTTATGGGGTATTGGCTTATCCGATGGCAAGAATCATTATATTTTATCGAAAGATTTATATGATTCTCATATTTTCACCGATTATTTAAAAGACGAAACGATCTCTAAATGGATCTATGATTATAAAGCTGCTAAAGTTTATATGCTTTGGCACAATCATGATTTAAAAGGTGTGACATTTGATTTATTATTATCTGCTTATTTAATCAATTCTCACCTTGGAAAAGAAGAGTTTAAACGCATCGTATCCGCATTCCAATATGATGATGTAGAATATGATGATATCATCTATGGCAAAGGTGCAAAAAAAGGATTACCTGATGAAGATGTTTATTTTAAGCATATTGCATCAAAAGCAAAAGCCATTTTTGAACTTAGAAAATCACAAATTGAAACGTTAAAAGATCAAGAACAACTCCATTTATTAGAAAATATTGAAATTCCTTTATCAGAAGTACTCGCAACCATGGAATATCAAGGATTATGTGTCGATCAAAATGAACTAAGAACTCAAAAGAAAGATTTACAAACGAGACTTCAAACGATTGAACAAAAGGTTTATGAACTTGCTGGAGAAACATTTAATATCAGCAGTCCTAAACAGCTCGGAGAGATACTTTTCGAGCGTCTTGAACTTCCATACGGAAAAAAGACAAAAACCGGTTATTCGACGAATGTCGATGTTTTAAACCAACTTTTAGGTAAGCATCCAATCATCGAAGAGATTATGAACTATCGACAACTTTCAAAACTATATTCGACATATATCGAAGGACTTGAACAAAATATATTTGAAGACGGCAAAGTGCATACGATCTACATGCAAGCTTTGACGACAACGGGTCGATTATCATCACTTGATCCAAATCTTCAAAATATACCGATTCGCACGGAAGAAGGAAGACAAATACGAAAACTCTTTATTCCTTCAGACTATCACCTTTTCTTAGGCTCTGACTACTCTCAGATTGAACTTAGAGTTTTGGCCTCTATGGCGAACGTCAGAGCCCTCATTGAGGCATTTAATCAAAAAGAAGATATTCACACCAAGACTGCACAAGATGTGTTTCACACAGAAGATGTATCATCAGAACAAAGAAGAGCGGCTAAAGCTGTAAACTTTGGGATTATTTATGGCATTGGAGCATGGAGTTTATCGGAAGATATTCATGTCACACCAAAAAAAGCCCAAGAATTTATTGATCGCTATTTAGAAATCTATCCTGAGATTAAAACGTATATGGAAGATATCGTCAAGTTTGCGAAAGAACATGAATATGTTGAAACGATTATGAAGCGCAGACGTTATATTCCAGAATTAAAATCTCCCGTGTTCACACAAAGAGCTTTTGGTGAACGTACAGCATTAAATGCACCTATTCAAGGAAGTGCAGCTGATATTTTGAAAAAAGCGATGATCGATTTATATCGTTACTTAGAAAAACATCATAAGAAATCAAAAATCTTACTTCAAGTGCACGATGAACTCATCTTAGAAGTTCATGAAGACGAAATTGAAGAAATGAAAGAAATTGTTCCAAAGATGATGAAAGATGCTGTAAAACTTGATGTTGAACTTGAGACATCATGCGATACAGGACTCACATGGTATGACTTAAAGTAGGTGA
>JAQVBA010000138.1 GCA_028690555.1 Acholeplasmataceae bacterium | reverse complement strand
ATGAAAATCAGTAGAGAGATTGTTAATTTTTTATTCATTTTTTTCATCATGATTGTCATGATGATTTTCTTTCGTTTGATGAATGGTTTATCGACATGGATCTCTTTTTTTGTTCCAGTTTTTTACGGATTTATCGCTTTCTTTATGCTATATCAAAAGGTTAGAAAAAAAATTATTTTATATATTCCTTTTTTAATTTTAACTTTAGGATTTCTTATCTATATAGGGATTATCATATTTAGATATGACAGTATTGATCCGAATCTTCAAGCATTATTGACTTTTATACTCATATTGTTTATGGTGTACACATTTTTATTAACAAGAGCAGCCATCATATCCATCACTTATAACTCAAACCATCTAAATCGAGTTTTAGGATTATGTAAGAGCTTTTTAATTGGCTTATTATTTTTGATGTGGATGAAGTATGAATCAATTAGATTTGTTTTATTAACTATAGTGATTTTGATGTTAATTGTGGCATTGTTGATCTACTTAAAAGATATGGTTTTTAAAATGAAGTATGATCACTTAATTCCTAAAATTATACTTGGAATAAATGTCATCTTGATGGGGTTATATTTTGTTGTAAATCCTTCAAACTGGTATTATTTTATATTGATTTTTGTTCAATTAACGCTTCTTATTTGTTTGATTTCTAAAAAGAAGTGTTCGTTATTTACTTCAATATCAAAAGATAGTGCGGCAAATTTGAAATAAAAAAACAAAATTTACGAAAAAACAAACAAAAAAGACGTTTAATTCACATTCTTATAGAATAATATTCACAAAAATTGTAAATGAAAGAATTTTGAAAGGATTTATAGTGTATCCTATAAAAAACGAAGTAATTGAGGGGGAATTGGATTGTATAATATCTTAATTCTTACGAATGATGTTGAACCTTTTAGAGAACTCGAAACACTACTTAAGGAAGAGTTTTTTCATGTGACAACCATTATTTTAAATGGAGATGACATTAAAAAGTATAACAACTTAGGGGACTACGATTTAGTGTGCACGAATTTATTTTTTCCAAATGGCATCCATGTAAAAATCCTAAATGAACTGACGATGATGACGAGATGTCCCATTTTGTCCTTTTATAATGATTTGACGAATGAAGAAATATTAAAAATTCTTCAATCTGGAGCTACCTCTCATTTGAGATTTAATCATCCTCCCAAACTTGTCGTGGCAAAAATCAAATCGATTCTTCGGATGATGCATAAAGTGTATAAGCATCATCACGAAAAAATATTTGCCGGTCCAATCACAATCGACTTAGATAATCGGGAAATTATTAATAATGGATTAATGTCACCCATTACCAATGTCGAATATAAAATATTACGAGTCTTAGTGGAAAATAAAGATCAAACCGTCACCAAAGATTTATTAATCCATCGTGTGTGGGATGATGATGGAAGTGCAACCGATAATGCACTGGGTATTCATATTACGAGACTTAGAAAAAAATTAATGTGTCATAACACCTATAGTTTAATTGAAACCGTATGGGGTGTTGGATATCGTTTAAATTTAAAGCAATGTCAAGAAGATTATCAAAAATTAGAATATGCTCTCAATTAGAGAGCTTTTTCATCATATGAAGGATTTCTTTCATTTTAACCTATGCTATAATAAAAATAAGGAAGGTGATCTGATGATCATCGATCATAGAACTAAAAACATTCAAAATCGATTGATTTTAAGTGATATATTAAAAATGAATCCAACATATTCAGGGGTTAATGATGTTCATCATTCCCTTTTTATGGCATATCAAACATGTGGAGGGGTGCTATGAAAAAGTCACATATGCTCAAAATTGCACGCATCATTGAATACATGTTTTTTGATGCGTTCGCGATTATTCTCCCATATTTAATCGCAGTGGTCATGTTTAAATTCTTAGATATTAATATTAGTTGGAATGATGTTTTGATTGCACTGCCTTTCGTTATTGTCTTTAAAATCCTTATTTTTTATATGTTTGGGTTTTATCAAATATTAATGACCCATGTGGGATTTGAAGATTTTATAAAGATTGCGATTGCAGTTTCTTTTACAAATATTGTGATTGTCATTTATATTGCCATTTCTGGTCATATGTTTATGTATAAGAGTGCGTATGTTTTTATTACGATGGCTGAAATTGCCTTTGTCTTATCACCACGCATTATTAACCGCATGGTTTTATATTTAAAGATTAATTATGACTGGGCAAGATCGACAGGTAATCGAACGATGATCATTGGTGCGGGTTCAGCAGGTGAACTTGCACTCAAAGAAATTTTTCATAATAAAACATTAAAAAATATTCCGGTAGTCTTTTTAGATGATGATGAAAAGAAATTTGGGAATCGTTTATTAGGGATACCCATTGTTGGCCCCATTAAGCTCGTCAAAGAATATATTACTCAATTTGAAATTCAAGAAATTATTTTAGCGATTAAAGATTATCCAAAAGATAAAATGCAAAAATTGATTGATGAAATATCATCACTCAATATTAAAATGAAACAACTCATTTCGATTGAAGATTTATCCAGTGAGGATAAACTCAAAATTGTCGATATTAAAATTGAAGATTTGCTCAATCGACATGAAATTAAATTAGATGATGCAAAAATCGTGGATTTAATTCAAAATGAAACGGTCTTAGTCACCGGTGGTGGTGGATCGATTGGATCTGAATTATGTCGACAGATTGC
>JAQVBA010000137.1 GCA_028690555.1 Acholeplasmataceae bacterium | reverse complement strand
GAGCGGTTGCCGTAAACTTGCCTGCTGAGTCGATCGTTCCGACAGTCGTATTGGAGCTCGACCAGGTCACATTGGTGACAAAGGGATTGCCGAGCTGGTCTTTGACCGCTGAAGTGAACTGGAAGGTGTCCAGAACCTCGAGATTTGCCGACGGTTTTGCGGTGATGTTGACAGATGCCGAAGTAAGCGGATTGATCGTTACTGTGGCTTCTGCATGGATGGAAGTGTTGTCGTCAGGAGTGACCCTGATAACAGCCGTTCCGGATGCCGATGCGTCAGCAGTGAACGTCCCGTTGGCATCGATCACACCGGCAGATGCGGGAGTAACTGCCCAGCTGACGGGTGCACCAATCATTATGTTTCCGTTTTTATCGGTTACAGTTGCGGTGAATGTGACATTCTGAGTTACCGTCAACGAATAGACTGCAGGAGAGACGGTGATGTTTC
This sequence comes from Acholeplasmataceae bacterium, assembly GCA_028690555.1. Classification (GTDB taxonomy): domain Bacteria; phylum Bacillota_I; class Bacilli_A; order Acholeplasmatales; family Acholeplasmataceae; genus UBA6181. The sequence continues at coordinate 2,288 of JAQVBA010000137.1, read as the reverse complement.
GCGGGATCAGAGAGACAACATTGACAGTTGCAGTGTCTGTTACTGAGGTATTATCATCACAGATAACGGTGATGAGCGTTGATCCAAGAGCAGTTGCAGTAAACTTGCCTGCTGAGTCGATCGTTCCGACGGTCGTATTGGAACTTGACCAGGTCACGTTGGTGACAAAGGGATTGCCGAGCTGATCTTTGACCGCTGAAGTGAACTGGAAGGTGTCAGAAACTTCAAGGTCTCCAGCGGGTTTGTCAGTGATGTTGACAGATGCCGAAGTAAGCGGGTTGATAGTCACTGTGGCTTCTGCATGGATAGATGTGTTGTCATCAGGAGTGACCCTGATAACAGCTGTTCCAGATGCCGATGCATCAGCAGTGAACTTTCCGCTGGAGTCGATCAGACCTGCAGTTGATGGCGTAAGCGTCCAGCTGACGGGGGCACCAACGATCGTCTGCCCATTCTTATCAGTTACAGTTGCAGTGAATGTGACATTCTCTGTTGCAGTTAAGGAATAGACAGTAGGAGTGATAGTAATATTGCACGGGAACACATCATCGACGGTGACTGTTGCCGTGTCAGTTACTGAGGTATTATCATCACAGGTAACGGTGATGAGCGTTGAACCGGGAACGTTGGCAGTAAAGTTGCCGGAGGGGTCGATTGTACCGACGGTCGTATTAGAACTCGACCAGGTCACATTGGTGACAAAGGGATTGCCGAGCTGATCTTTGACCGCTGAAGTGAACTGGAAGGTGTCCAAGACTTCAAGGTTTGCAGCGGGTTTGTCTGTGATGTTGACTGATGCCGGGACAAGCGACAGAATAGTTACTGTGGCTTCTGCATGGATGGAAGTGTTGTCGTCAGGAGTGACTCTGATAACAGCTGTTCCGGATGCCGATGCATCAGCAGTAAACGTTCCGTTGGCATCGATCACACCGGCAGAAGCAGGCGTAACTGTCCAGTTGACAGGTGCACCGGAGATCGTATTTCCGTTTTTATCGGTTACATTTGCAATGAATGTGACATTCTGCGTTGCCGTTATAGTTGTAGTTGTGGGAGTGACGGTAATGTTTCGCGGGATCAGAGAGACAACATTGACAGTTGCGGTGTCTGTTACTGAGGTATTATCATCACAGGTAACGGTGATGAGCGTTGAACCGAGAACGTTGGCAGTAAAGTTGCCGGAGGGGTCGATTGTTCCGACGGTCGTATTGGAACTTGACCAGGTCACGTTTGTAACAAAGGGATTGCCGAGCTGATCTATGACCGCGGATGTAAACTGGAAGGTGTCCAGGACTTCAAGGTTTGCCGACGGTTTTGCGGTGATGTTGACAGATGCCGAAGTAAGCGGATTGATCGTTACTGTGGCTTCTGCATGGATGGAAGTGTTGTCGTCAGGAGTGACCCTGATAACAGCCGTTCCGGATGCCGATGCGTCAGCAGTGAACGTCCCGTTGGCATCGATCACACCGGCAGATGCGGGAGTAACTGCCCAGCTGACGGGTGCACCAATCATTATGTTTCCGTTTTTATCGGTTACAGTTGCGGTGAATGTGACGTTCTGAGTTACCGTCAACGAATAAACTACAGGAGAGATGGTGATATTTCGCGGGATCAGAGAGACAACATTGACAGTTGCAGTGTCTGTTACTGAGGTATTATCATCACAGATAACGGTGATGAGCGTTGAACCGGGAACGTTGGTAGTAAACTTGCCTGCTGAATCGATTGTTCCGACAGTCGTATTGGAACTCGACCAGGTCACGTTTGTAACAAAGGGATTGCCGAGCTGATCTATGACCGCATATCTAAACAGGAAGGTGTCAGAAACTTCAAGGTCTCCAGCGGGTTTGTCTGTGATGTTGACAGATGCCGGGACAAGCGGCAGAATAGTTACTGTGGCTTCTGCATGGATAGATGTGTTGTCATCAGGAGTGACCCTGATAACAGCTGTTCCAGATGCCGATGCATCAGCAGTAAAATTCCCGTTGGCGTCGATCAGACCGGCAGATGTGGGAGTAACTGCCCATGTGAGAGGTACATCGATCGTTTGTCCATACTGATCCACGACCACTGCAGAGAACGGAAGAGATTCGGTTGCATTGATCGTTGTACTGGCAGGACTCACCGTGATCACAACAGGAGACGAGTCGACGGTAACCTGCAGGGTGGACGAATTCACATTTCCTGCATCATCGGTTGCAGTGATGATGAGTGTGGCAACGCCGTTTGGAACATCGGTGACGGATGCAGAGAGGATCACATCATGAGGATTTGTAACGTCCACAGAAGCC
>JAQVBA010000136.1 GCA_028690555.1 Acholeplasmataceae bacterium | reverse complement strand
TAATATCACCTATTTTTTGTTGTAAAAAGATGCTTCACGCTTCGTGAACTCTTGATAATTAAATAAATTGAAATCAATTTTCAAATCTTTCTTTTGAATCACTTGATTTAAATAAACACCGACTAATCTAATCGTTTGCCCATTAAAATTTGTTTCAAATAGATTTTCCATACGTTCTAAGAATAGATCATAATCATCAGAGTATTCCATCAAGGTTACACCACGACTGAAGGTATCAAAATCAGATGTTCTAAGCTTGATACCAATGGTTTTTGCAACCAACTCTTCTTTCACCAATCTTTCATGGGTTTGTTCGAGTAAATCTTTTAATATTTGCAAGATGGCATCATATTGATCCATCGGATAATTCAGTGTGGTTTCATTTGAAATGGATTGTGGGATTTGATATTTTTTTGGATCAATGATATCACTACTACGCCCCATGATATGATCCAAATAAGAGTCATAACTCTGTTCACTCATGATACTTAAAATAGAATTTTTAAATTCTTTTTTTGTAAAATCACCAATCGTATGAATCCCTAAACTTTCTAATTTAGGATAAGTCTTTTTCCCAATGCCATACATCTCTTTAATCGGTAAAGGAAATAGTTTTTCAACAATATCTTTTTTACGAATCACAGTAATCCCTAAAGGCTTTTTCATATCTGAAGCCATTTTGGCTAAAAAGAGCGTTGGAGCAATTCCAATTGAACAAGGAAGCTGATGTTCTTTTAATAATCCTTCTTGGATTTCTTTTGCTAATTCTAGTGGATGTTTCTCTTTAGATTTTTCGGTCATATCGACATATGCTTCATCAATCGAGCCTGCTAGGATGATATTAGAATAGCGTTTTAAAAACTGAAAAAATAAATTTGAGTATTTATGATACAAAGAAAATTGAGTGGGAATAATGATGAGTTTGGGATAAATCCGTAGCGCATCATTAATATTCATCGCTGAATGGATGCCTAATTTTCTAGCTTCATAGGATGCTGTCGAAACGACACCCCGTTTAAATGTTGCACTTCCACCAACGACAAAAGCCTTATCCTTAAGATATGGGTCTTTAATGACCGCACAACTCGCGAAAAAGGCATTTAAATCGATATGAAATATGATTTTAACTTCGTTTTTCATTAAAATGCTTCCCTATTTTTTGTTTTTATAGTATAATACCTTTGATATAAAAGTCGGGGTGAAATCATGGCAGAAAAAGCTAAGAAAAACACAAAAGAGTTAGAGAAAAAGCACTATGTAGATCCTACCCAAACTTGGTGGGGAAAAGCTGTTGTCTGGATCATCGTATTCGGCATGGTTGGACTTGTTGCACTCACACTCATTGTTGCATTACTTGCGGGTAATGCATAATAAGAAAAGCGAAAGCTTTTTTTATTTTTCAAGAAGCATTTTCGCTTGTTCTATCGCATAAGTTGATAATTTTTCATCAGATAACATCAGCGCAATCGCTTCAACGCGCTTTTGATAATCAAGTTCATGGATGCGGGTGACCATACGGTCATCCTCTTTTATTTTTGTAATCTCATAATGATGATTTGCACGAGCTGCCACTTGTGGAAGATGGGTAATGACGATGAGTTGCATATCTTTCGATAATTCTTTCATCTTTTTTGCAACTTTTGCTGCTGTCTTACCTGAAATCCCGATATCGATTTCATCTAAAATGAGTAATGACAATTGGTTTCTAATCGCATCAATCGCTTTTAATGAGAACATAAAACGCGCACGTTCCCCTCCTGAAGCCACTTTAGAAAGTGGTTTAATGGGCTCGCCCTCGTTTAATGAAATCATAAAATCAACTGAATCAATGCCTTGTTCAGTCAAAATGCTTGGAGATATCTCTTGTTTTTCAAAAAGCACTTCAAAACTTGCTTTATCTAAATCAAGATCTTTCAATTGATTGATCATTTCTTTTTCAAACACTTTCGATAAACTTCTTCTAAGTTCTGAAAGTTTTAGACCTTCTGCATAGGCATTTTTAAATGCTTTTTCGACATTTTTTTTACTTTCATCTAATAAGTTATCATAATCTGTAATTAACCGATATGCTTCTTCAATTTCATCTAGATAGTCGATTAACTCTTCCACAGATTTATGGTATTTAGCCTCAATTTTATCCAGTTCGTAACTGCGATCTTGAAGTTGATTAAAAGTGTTCTCATCAAAATCAAGGTCTTCTAATGCTTGATAAAGAAGTGATTTTAAATCATCCAGTTCATAATACGCACTCGTCAATCTTTCTTGAATGGTTTGATAATCTTCGTCTAAATGGCTAATTTTATCCAGTGCTTTGGATGCTTGATAAATATAATCAATCGATAAAACATCATCACCAAAAATTTGATTGGCTTCTCTTAAGCTTTGAAGAATCCGATCATGATGCTTCATCTTTTCAATTTTTTCTAAAATCTCTTTTTTCTCTCCAGATACTAATTTCAAATTTTTTAGTTCTTGAATTTGAAATTCATAAAATTCCGCTTTTTCAAGACTTTCTGCTTTTTTAGCACGTAGTTGTTTATCTTTCTTTTCTAAACTTAAATAATTTTCTCTTTCAAACAAATAGCGATTTCTAAGTTTTTCAGTTTCTACAATGTTCATTTGATCCATAAAATCAAGATAGGCTTGTTTATCGAATAAACTCATCGTTTCATTTTGACTATGAATGGAGCCGATATGCATCATGACTTCTCTTAATCTTGAAAGTGTGACACTTTCTTGATTTAACCGCATTT
>JAQVBA010000135.1 GCA_028690555.1 Acholeplasmataceae bacterium | reverse complement strand
GTACCATAAAAAAAGAAAACATCAATCGCATCTTACACGAGCCATCGATCATCAAAGGTATTGTCATCATGGCAATACCCGTTTTTTTGAATAATTTATTAAAGTCACTCCATGATTTAGTGGATGCAGTCTTTATCGCAAGAATGCCTGTCGCATCCCCTGAAGTGATGGATAGTGCACTGGCGGCATTAAATATTCACTGGCCAATCTTTAACTTTTTTATGGCATTAGGGATTGGTTTATCGATTGCATCGGTATCGATTGTCAGTCAATATTTAGGAGCAAACCGAAAAGATTTAGCCAAAAGTTATGCCTCTAAACTTGTCTTTTTATCGATCTTACTTGGATTACTGATTACTGGAATATTTTTACTGGCTTCAGATTTAGTATTAGGATATAACCTATTTGCGTATTTAATGGGAGCCCGTGGGGATGCATTAACATTTGCTGGTGAATATTTTAGAATCCGGAGTTTTGAATTTGTTTTTGTCTTTCTCTTTTTAGTGTATCAAGCCATACGTCAAGCATCTGGAGAAACGTTAAGACCCGTCTTACTTAATATCTCTGGAATCTTTGTCAATATTATCTTAACGTGGTTCTTTGTATCAAAACTAGGGATGGGAATCAGTGGTGCAGCTTATGCGACACTGATTGCACATGTGATCGTGATCCCATTGATCGTCATTGATTTATTTACCACGAAAAAGTTTGTTAAAATTAGTATTGCTGAAATGTCACTTGATAAAGAAGTGATTCAAGATATGGGAAGATTTGCTGTCCCAGCAAGCGTGGGACAGGCTGTATCTTCACTTGGATTTGTTATCATCCAAAGTATTATTTTATCTTATGGAGATCACGTCTCTGCAGGATTTAGTGTCGGAAATCGGATTTCATCACTTTTATTAAATCCTGTCGTGGCAATCTCATCAATTATGGCTGCTTATATAGGTTTAAATATTGGTCATCATCAACCAGCAAGAGCTAAACGAAGTTATCAAATCTCCAGGAATTTATCCCTTTGGATTATGGTGATTGGAATTTCAATTATCATTCCACTTAGAAATCCAATCATTGAATTTATTATTGGGACCACATCATCAAAATCATTTGATGTCGCTTCTGAATATACGGTTTGGATATTACTGACACAACCTTTAATGGCGATCTTCCAAAGTCATGTCGGATTATTTAATGGGGCGGGACGTCCTCATTTAACTTTAAGAATGTCAATGGTAAGACTATGGGCAATTAGAGTCCCTTTAGTTTTAATACTCATGTGGATACTCCCTAAAGAGATGTATCAAGGCATCTTTTACGCGATGATGATTTCAAATCTCGCGATTGTCTTTTATGGCTTTTACTTAGAAAAACAAATTAATTATGAAGTGCAGGTGAGATTATAAATGTTTGATATCGTTTTATATGAACCAGAAATCCCGCAAAATACTGGAAATATCATGAGAACATGTGTCGCAATTGGTGCGAAACTCCATTTAATTGAACCGATGGGATTTAAAATCGATGAAGCAAAGTTAAGAAGAAGTGCTCTTGATTATTATGAGCATCTCAATTTTGAAGTCTATAAAAATTATGAAGATTTTGTAAGTAAAAACCCAGGGATTTATCTTTATCTATCGAGATATGGAAAAAAGAAATATACCGAGATCGATTCCAAATCATTTCATGACAAAGTCTATTTATTCTTTGGGAAAGAATCGACAGGCATTGATAAAAAGATTTTAGCTACTCATTTAGATCAAACATTTAGAATACCCACGACAGATAAAGTGAGAAGTATTAATTTATCCAATGCGGTTGCGATTGTGGCTTATGAAGCACTAAGACAATTAGACTTTCCAGACTTAATCGATTATGAACCACATAAGGGTAAAGACTTTTTAGATCAATTTAAGGATAAATAAATGAAACAAACGAATAAACAAACCATCGGTGAAGAAATTGCCAATAGCATTAGCCATGGCATCATGGCCATCCTTGGCATCATCTTCATGATCTTATTACTGATTAAATCAAATACATCAAGAGAATATATCGCAGCGAGCATTTTTGGATTTGGGATGATCAATTTATATCTCATGAGTACGCTTTTTCATGCGATACATCATGAAAAAGCCAAAGGTGTTTTTCAAAGGTTTGATCACTTATCCATCTATATTTTAATTGGGGGGACGTTTGCACCACTTTTGCTCTTACTTCCAAGTATTCAAGAACCATTCTTTTTAGGAATTGGACTTGGACCTTTAGTCTTTATCATTCAATGGAGTTTTATAGCACTTGGTGTCATCTTTAAAGCCATTTGGATTAAAAGATATCAAAAACTCCATTTAGCGATTTATTTAGCGATGGGATGGAGTGCATTAATCTTTATTAATCATTTATTAGCATTTAATCTTAGTGCCTTTTATTTAGTGGTTTTAGGTGGTATTAGTTATACCATTGGTGTTGGGTTTTACGTTCTACCGAAAATCAAATATTTTCATTTTATTTGGCATATTTTTGTCGGGCTTGGAACCGTTTTCCAATTTATTGCCATCTATCTTTATATTTATTAACATGAATATTTATTCATATACTTGTAAAAGGTGATTAAATCGGTTATGATTAAGATAGAAGAAAAAATTAAAAGAGATGAAATGAGGAAGAAACGATGAAAATTATTGCAGTAAATGCAGGAAGTTCGAGTTTAAAATTTCAATTACTTGAAATGCCAGAAGAGAAATTAATCGCATCCGGTTTGATTGAACGTA
>JAQVBA010000030.1 GCA_028690555.1 Acholeplasmataceae bacterium | reverse complement strand
TATCTCTATCGTGACCTGGTGGTGTTCACCAATGGGATTTAATGACCGGGTTGGAATAGGTACACAGTGGGATAATGACATATCAAAAAATCTTAAAACCATTGGATTTAAAATAGGCAGATACAATTTCGGGCACCGCTGACACCGGACTATTAATAGACACCATATTGTCAGAATTCTGACAAATTGGTGTCTGTTTTTCGACGAGTCTTTCAAAAGATTCAAAGTTATTAGATTGATTTTCTTTCGCTTTTTTCTGAAATAACTCTTCCAATTTTAAAGCCAATTCCGCCCGGACATGAAGAGAATGGGGATATGATAGTTTTGCTGTGAGTATCATCAGGACAAAATCAAACCATCAAAATGATGGATTGAACGAGATGGGACATGATAGTTTTGCTGTGAGTATCATCCGGACGAAAATGAAAGAACACGATCATTCGACAATCAAGCTAAAAAAGAGAAAGATGGTTGTCAGAATTCTGACAACCATGTGTCTATAAATAGTGGGGATATGATAGTTTTGCTGTGAGTATCATCCGGACTTATTGCAGAATTTTCTCAAACCGCTCAATTGAGCAAAATGGGAAATTTCAGCGATTTTGATGGGGATATGATAGTTAAGCTGTGAGTATCATCCGGACTTGACAATCAGCTTTCGAGAAGGAATATAACTGAAGACCAGAGAGTCTATCTTATAGGAAAACGGTATAAGGAAGAAAAGAAAGAACAAGCTAGACCAAAAATCGAAATTAATGTAGGCACTGTGCATACATTACCGGATGAGGGCAAACGTACAGTACAAAAGATAGCAGAACAATCTAAAGTAAATCCGAGTACTGTCCAACGTGCTGAAAAGTTCGCTGATGCAGTTGACAAAGTTGCAGAAAACACAGGCATAGACCCTCAAAAAATCTTATCAGGTGCGATAAACACGAGGGGGATATGATAGTTAAGCTGTGAGTATCATCCGGACTTGGGGTGGTAACTGTTACCACCCCACTTTCATCTTCGGGGATATGATAGTTTTGCTGTGAGTATCATCCGGACTCAAACAGAAAGCAAGGGGGAACAACGTTACCAATTCATTTAGTAAGGCAGTCGAAAAAGTACAAATGCCTTCGCCAACGTTGGCGAAGGCATTGCCTATAAAGAGTCATGTATGTTCTCCATTTGACAGCCGAGAAGAAATTGCAAAAATCGCAGGTGTGTAACTATGATAGTTAAGCTGTGAGTATCATCCTGAATTGCTCGAAATCGCGGAAAATGTGAGAATCTGCCAGTTGTCCGTTTTTCACATTTCCGATATTTTTCGCAATTATTTCAAATACTACTTTTATAAAACACTTTGAATAATGCCTATGTGTTTCTTACTCTTTTTTCCTGTTTAAGTGTACAGGTATCGACAGGCAAAATACAAAGGTCGAAATATCGAGGCTCTAGCTACCGATTTCTTAAAACCGTTCCATAGTCTTTGGAATCACTTGTTAAGAAAACACATAGGCACGTTTACCCGATAGCGTTTTATTTTGTTGAGTGAACAAATCCTTGAAAAAATCAGTTTAATTTGTCATTTTTTGAGACTTCCTGATACTTCAAGTTTCCACAGGAAACAAAGGTTAAATCAGAATTCATTTATAAGCAAGTATTACGAATTGTTCATTTTTTCATACTAAGTGTGTTACTGAGTTGTTCTGCTCTTCCATGGGCAAAATTTAGGATTTTTGGTTAATATTTGGTCTGGTTATTTCCAGTGCAGAAAAAAGACAGGTTAGATTAAAAATAAACTTCATATCTTCGATTTGGTGTTTTCATATTCTTATATTGTATGGGAATAAATAAAACTGCTTTTTTCAAGGATTTTGTTCATGTTCTTAAAAATGTTTCATTTCTGCTTATTATTGCTTTATTGTCTGATACCTGCCTATTCTCAGACTGCCTGTTGAACGTTCCATTCTTTAGAGGTAGATTTGTTTATCTAGCACTCTTAAATCCTCTCTAAAGGGCTTAGAATCGTTCAGTCTTCCAGCATCGTTTTTAAAATGGCTTACAAATGCTTAGAAAAAGAGACATTTTGCTCCATTGTTACTATGGGATACATCCTATAGTAATGTATATATAGGATGTATCCCATAGTAGTATTTGCAACAATGCGACAATGGAGTAGTACCAAAATGAAGTTCAAGAACATAAACACAGCGATTAATCAAGAGCTCGGAAGGATTGCAGGTGTTCAACATCACGCATGGGGGATAAAGAACCCTACAGGACAGAGAAGCGTTTTCGATAAACCCTTAGAGTTTAATGACTGGCTTCTTAAGGGAATGAACAGAGCTTATGAGAAGTTCGGTACTGAGTTCGAAACTGTCTGTCCTGGCCTGATGAGAATCAAGATGAAGAATGGCAAGACCCTTCTCAGAACACTTGAAGACTTCCAGAGAGAGCACAAGGAGTATGTAGAGAATTATTATCTCTAACTCCTTTTATTTTTTGGTGAAAATATGGCAGAAACGAAAAAAAGAAGGCAAGGGCAGATTAAGCCGGATGGGACAAAAGCAGAACCAAAAAGAATATGCCCCGACTGTGGAGCTTATCTTCAAAACGCATATATCAAAAAGCGAGTAGGGGATAAGAGAGTCTTGATAGTGATAGGGCTTGCATGTCCTGATTGTAATTACATTGAGAGAACTAAAACGGAGAAAGAGGCTTAAACTATGCAGTCGCGGACCAGAAAAGTTTTAGGTTTAAATGAAGGCGAAAGGAGTATTTACACCGGGGAATTTATCCGGACCGGAATTAAACAAGGCTTCAAGGGTCCTATTAAAACTGTACTCTTGAAGGACGTAAAAGACGAAAATGGACAGCTTGTAACCGATCATCTATGGTTTAACATGACTAAAGGCTTTGAAGAAGCTAACCTGCACCCAGGTGATATTGTGGAATTCCGGGGAAAGGTAGAGAAATATATCAAGGGTTATCAGGGCAGGCGTGAAGATGTTTTCGGGAAGCCAATTGAAGCAGACTACAAGCTCTCAAGACCTACAAAAGTAAGGAATTTAGGGAAGAAAGAGGCTTAACCATGCTAACGCTTCCAATTAAAAAGAAATGGTTTGACTTAATCAAATCTGGAGAAAAAAAGGAAGAGTATAGGGCTTTATCTCCTTATTATTTCTCAAGGCTCGGAAAATATCAAGGTCAAAAAATCGAAGTATGTTTAAGAAATGGGTATTCTTCGGAGTCTCCGAAAATAAACATACTTTGCGAGGTCACAAGGGGGCCAGGAAAAACAGAATGGGGAGCAATCGAGAACGAAAACTATTTTGTATTGAAAATTTTAAAAACTCTTCAATAACTTTTTTTCTTTTCCTTTTATATTCATTCTCTTGCTTCTGTTTTTCTCTTTTACCTGGCCGTTTCCCCTCCGGATCAACACAGGCCTGCAGTAAAATACTATCCTTTTTGTGTTAGAATAGAAGGCCTGCAGCTGTCAGGCATTGCATGATATCGGGGTAAAATCAGTAAGTAAAGACTTTTCCTAAAATGAGAATAAAAAAGAGAAAATATGTTTTTTAAATTCTGCCTTCTTCTTCCATTTTCCTTAAAGCTCCGGTTAATCCAAAATAAAAATCCACTTTTCCACATTTTAAACAGCATCGGATACCGTTTTTGTTTACGCTCCATTCGTGGAAGTTTGAAAGGGGGATATAACAGGCTAACGGCTTCTTTTGTGCTCGGAGCTTCAAAACTTCTTTTTCATCGTCCGGATACAGGAGAAAGTGGATTTTTTCAAGGGTTGGCTGTGCAGTTGGCATAATATAACCTTCTGTAAAAAGTAGATAAAAACGTTTTTGCAGCGGTCCACAAAACAAGTTTCCCGGCGTGCTTTGCAAACATGGTTTTTACTTCTTCCGGGGTAAATGTCACATCTCCAGTCATGTTCTCAGGCCTCTTTTATGGCTGATTACTCGGTCAATTACGCTGTTTACTGTGGTCCATGATACAGTCTTAGCCCCATCGAAGAGAGGAAAGAGCAGAGAGGCTTTAACTATCCTGGAGGATATCACAGTCTTGCCTTCATGGACAACTAAAATATAGACCCCATCATTCTTGATGAGCTCTTCATGCTGGGAGCCAGTGAACCAGAATCGCCCGGTCCTTAAACCTCCCTTCCTCTCTGTCCTCAAAGTTTGCTTTTGGCAGCTTTTAACTTCTGCAGGCTTCCCGTTAAACCCGAGCTCTCCATCAATGTGCGAGCCCATATATTCAAACTCGGGAAGCTTTTCCATAACTAGACTCTCACATAGTTTCCCGTTGTCGTGGGAGATCTTCGCGCTTTCCGGTGTAGGTGTCATGCTCAAAACCCCTTGATAGATGTTAATCTCTTTTGCATGCTCCGGAAATGTCTATCATTTAGAGGGGATTCTCGGGCGGTAAACAGGGATCTAAACAGGATCTTCTGTGTGATTTCAAGCTGTCTTTTGAGTTTTTGTACTTTGCTTGCGTTTCTTGATCTGTTCACTTTATAACATCTCCAAACTCACTATGTTATCTATATAAAGATAGCAAAGTATTAAATCTTTTAGTCGTGTTATGTTTATTATGTTATCAAAGCCCAAAATTAGAAAAATTGTTCTCTTGATATTGTTATTTTGGTACTCGGTTGAACTTGCACAGGCGGGCGAACAAATTGTATTAAACCCGGTAGACGGACATTCTAACCAAAATCAGATTAATGAGGCATTATCGCAGGCTGATGAAGTCTATTTGAAATCAGGGGTTTACAAAATAGATGATTCAATTTTCATAGACTCTGATACAATTCTTAGGGGAGATCCAGACGCAATAATTCAAGTCTATGAAGGATCAGATCAGTTTTTTACCGGGATGAAGGGTTTGATATGCTCCAATGGTCCGGTTGATGATATTCTAATTGAAGGTTTTCAGATTGACGGGAATTGTGACGAACTAAACCCTTCTTATTCTCGCTCTGCTCCTCAATATGACCATGATGCAGAAAGAGCAATAATTATTAACGGTTACACTAACCGATATTGCAATAATATTGTAGTGCGAAATATGCAGATTTTTGATTGTTTTTCGGATGGTGTGCACGTTAGGTTTGCTAATAGTGTTTTTGTGTATGACAATTTCATTTCTAATTGTCAGCATGAAGGCGTTTTCTTTGTGTGTGTTGAACTGGGGAAAATATACGGTAATAAGATAGCCGGTGTGACAAGCGACTGTGTAAGACTTGATAATTGTGTGTCCTGTAGAGTGTATGAAAATATTCTATTTTCGTATAGAGGATCAAACAGTAATGGAGCGTATCAAGGCGGACAAAATGGAATACAGGTCGCTAACGCTGGCAGTAGCCACGGCTACGACGCGAGTAATAAACCAACAAAAACAACTAACGTGGAAGTTTTCAATAATGTTTTTGCCAATGATATACCAAATGCGATATGGGTACACTCTTTAGATGAAAGTCAAGTATATTTGCATGACAACAGGCGGATAGATGGAAGCGAGCTTGCAGATATGGGTATCCCGCTTGAAGGAATTGACTTCAATAATATGCCATCTAAAGAGATGTCGGAGAAAGTCTTTGATTCCATCTTTGACATTTTAGAATGGGAGTTCACAGATTCAGGACGGACAGATCAGACAGCCGAAGATGTCCCGTTACAAGTAGCAGAGAAGAGTAGCGGAATAATAGCAGGCGGCGTTAAAATTGTAGGATTCAAGGACAGAATAGTCCTTGATAATGTTTCTTACATCCCGGATGACCAGGCGGTCCTTGCACAAACTAAGGTAATTCAGAATCCGGATTTTAGCCAATGGGCCGGGATTATAAAGCAGATTGATAAAAAAGTATCTGTGAAAATCGAGAACGGCACAGCTTACGCAAAGCTTACCGTTAAAACTCATTGGTATACAAAGAGCACGAATTCATTAACCGGGAAGAGTTCAAAGAGCAAGATAAGGACCGCTACAGCGACCTTCAAAGATTCGGTTCACCCTGCTCCGGAGATCCTCACCAGAGAGAAACCGGCTAAAGCTTATGTAAACGTATTCAGTGACACTAAAAACCCTATAGCGAAGGTTAAAGCATATCCCACAAATGCAACTCAACGTATTGAGTACACATATAGAGGAAATACAACAACTCGCACGTTTCTGATAGGGGAACGAATCACAGATAAAACTGGCCTGCAGTATACCGCATATTATAGGTGTGATGCGTGGGCGGGGACTATTCCACATATGGGGAATGAGCTTATTTTAGTTGGCAAATTTGACCCGGCACAACTCCACATAAAATATTATACTCCATACGAATCTTCGGAAATTGAAGACATTGAAATAATTTACCACAAAACAGAAGGGGAAAACCCTTTAATAACGACTCTTAAATTTTTAGTTCAAATGATAATGGCGATGTATGCAGGATACCGGATAATGATAATTATAATCAATTAATTTTTTTTCGACTTTTTCTAGTATTATGTATATAAATCTAACAAAGCTTAAATACTCAGAGAGCCGTATTATGTTTATATGTATCTCAAAACTAAAGTATTGGTGGTAGGTGCTACACTTGCCGGGACAATTGGTAAAGCGGTTGCAGCGGGTAACGAAAGCATATCATTAACACCCGATGCAAAAAAAGGCATGGAAAACCTTGCAGAACTTCCTTACGTTGATAAACTGCAATGGATATTAGATACTGTTTACGCATTGGTTCCTTACATGGCTGTTCTTGCGCTTGGAATACTGGCTATAAAATATTATACGGGCGGCTGGGATTCTGTAGAGAACGAACTCAGAACAAGAAAAGCATTTTTTGCAATTATCTTAATTGTGCTCATGCTGAAAGTGGGATCCTCTTTTATCAGGTTAATTTCCGACTGGTGAGGGGGTTCTGTGAAACTCGCACTAATCATTTTTATTTTTTTAATTTTGCTTCCAGGTGTAGCAAGTGCAGCAGACAACGAGAGTATGTCAGCGGGCGCACAAATGATTAAGGACGGGCTGGAAAAAACGATAGTAGATAATGTAAATGATCTTTTTGCAGGTGTTGGCGGGCTGCAGCTGGGGGAACTGAGCAGCAATGAAACGGATAACTCGCAGGTTGCAGTTTTCGCGGTAGCTGCTCACACAATTGATCCTATTAGAGACCCGGCTATGATGGCCCGGTTAGAGACAATGAGAGACATTTACATTTATGCTATCCTGCTTTTTGCTGGTATCCTTGCGTTATTCTTGATCTATCAATCTATCAGCCCGGAAGACTCAGCGGAGCTCATGCAGGACTTTACAGGAACTTATGGTTATGTTGCAGCTTCGGACATGGCAAAATACTTCATTAATACATGTGGCTGGCTCCTTTTAGGTCCGGCGCTGTTTTTTGGTACACTCAAAATTAATAACTTCCTGGTAGAGGGACAAATGCTTTCTGTGCTTGACCAGGTGGCTTTTTCAAGTGATAGTATAGGGCTGTATATCGTTATGGGGTTACTCTGGCTCTTTTCTATTATCTTCTTCGCTATCCGGCTTGTGATGATCATTATTAGCGCTCATGTGTGGATTATGTACGGGCTCGGGTTTGCATTTAAAAAAGTCCGATGGGCTGCAATTCTTGTAACCACTCAGCAAATTGTTTTAATTCTTTCACAGTTCGCTATCATTTGGACATGCTGTATAGTTGTATCTTATACGACTTCTCAGGAACTCGCATGGTATAGCGTTTCTTTCGTTTACTTAGGGATGTTTTGTACAGTTGTTTTCCTAGAAATCCTCTTCTTTACATGGCCGATTCTCTGGAAACTCCTTTCGCCAACGACATTAAAGACAGCAATCAGGATTATGAGGTATGTATAATGGCAGACAACACACCTAATTCTTTAGTCAAGATCGACACTCCAGTAACAGCAAAATACGGAAAAAAGCAGATTGCTATCTTCCTGATATCAGGAACTTCAATTGTAATGTTGTTTTCAATCCTGAGTAAAGACCCACATAACACACCTTTAGTAGTGGGCTGTCTTGCTTCAATGTTTCTAATTGTCGGAATTGTGTATAAATGTGCTCGATCCGGAAACGCAATATATGAAACGGAAACGAAAGGCGCGTTTAAGGTTAAAAATCTTGTAAAAAAGAATGAAATTTACAAATTCAACCCTAAGAACACAATTGAAAAGGGCATTGCATGGACTGGCCTTGAAAGAGTAGACACAGAAGGGCGTTTTAAATTCAAGAAAATGAAGGTATACGAAAATAATTACTGTAATCGTGGGATGTGCTGGCTGGTCACACCTTCAGACGCAAACGATCCGGATGCATATTATAACGGGATGGAGAAGCTGTTTAAGACGATCCCTTACAAATGCCTCCATAAAACAACCACAGCACAGAGTAAGCACCTGGTTAACCTGGGCGCAGTCTATGAAAAGAAGCTGCAAAACAAGAACTTGCCTTTAGTTGTAAGAAATGGTTACAGTGCAAAAAAAAGATATTTCGATGAAATTAAAAACCGTGTCGGGTGGATGCATGTTATTTTTTTGGGGCTTGATTACATCCCTAACGACGATGAAGGCAACAACGCAATAGACGAAGTCCGGGAACGATACGGCGGAGCTCTTGAGATTCACGGTATTAATGTTAAACCGGTAACTGATCCGACAGAATATGCTATTATTTGCGCTCAAATGAGCAACATGAACAGTTTAGAGGGGATGGTTTAAAAATGGTATTTGTTGATTATCTAGCTAGAAATTCAATAACCGGAGGCTTTGTGAATTCAGTATTGAAAAACAAGCAAGATAAGAAATTCGAAGCAGAAGCAGAAGAGAAACGCAAACATGATAAAATGCTGAAGGACACAATAGACGCAGCTCTTCCACTGTCATTTAAACCCACTAAAGACGGGCTTTGGATTGAAACAAACGGCACTTTCATCAAATGTATGGTTATCGGGCGGATATCCCCAAAATACGGAGACCGACAGGACTACCCAACAGAATTAGACCAGCGTTTCATGGATGAGGTTTTTGATATAGCTACAAAAAAAGAAACCTGTATAGAGCTATGTCAGATAATATACCCTCTTGACCCACTAAGCGAAAATTCAGCACTCGAGACAGCGAGAAGAAACATAAAAATATCAAATGTTATCCAGGAAGACAGTGATAAGCTTCTACATCAACACGATGTAATAAACGACCTGGCAGCAGAAGGAATATATGAATATCAAAAACAGCTTTATCATGGGACTACTAAACTTTTTCATCATGTGCTTTTGGTAGCTGTTCAGGGTGTCACGAAGAAAGAAGTTGACAAGACCATCAAATCCATTGAAACGGTATGTGATTCTAAAAGTATTCAGCATGAAATACCACAGTACGGAATGGCGGAAACATTCAAATCAATGCAGCCAAACCCGTACATATGGGAGAACCTGTTTAAGAAATCGGTTACAGTGGGGCTTTGTGCGAAAACTTCACTGCTCCGAAGTCCTGAACCTACTCTTTCGATGAAAGGGCGCATGCTCGGGATGAATACCCGGACAGGAAACCCGGTATACTTCGATTTTGACGACAAAAACACCACTAATGCAAATGCTTTAGAATTTGGGGTTAGTGGATCGGGAAAGTCTGTAGACCTCCTGAAAGACAATATCAGGGCGTTTCTTGACGGTGACCATGTTATACACCTTGTGCCAAAAAAAGACGGGCTTACGGACCATCTAAGGGTTTGTAAGGTTCTGAACGGGATGCTCTGGAAGATAGGGTTTAAGGGGCAAAATCCTAACCTATTCCAGGTATTTTTTGATACCTCAACAATGGATACATCAGAAGAGGGTTACCAGGATGCCTATCTTGCTCATTTTACAATGCTGTTGGAGAGCATCGGGCTGTTAATTGGTAGTGGGTACACAGACCAGCAGAAAAACTGGCTCACACAGGCGCTTAGTGAGCTATACACTGAATTCCATGTAATTGATGAGAAGGGAGTAATAATTCAGGAAAATGTAAACCGGTGGAGTGATGGGTATTTCTGGCCAAACTTCACAGACTTGAGAAACAAACTTGAAACCTGGCTGAATGACGACAAGCACAAAAAGATGAGTGGACCAATTGAAGCACTTTACAACAATACTGCAATGTTGACGGTTAACGGGCCGTTAGGCTACCTGGTCAATAATAATGTCCTTGACCTAAGCAACCCGTATATTATGGCTGACCTGTCAGCACTTACAAGCGTTCCCAACGTGCAAGAAGCGCTAACCCTCATGATTATGTCAGTCGTATTTACAAAGCTTGCACACTCAAAGCCCGGGGCTCCACAGGTTAAAACGCTGCTCACTTTAGATGAAGGCGCGGACCTGGTTAAAAACAAAACGATGAAAGGCAGTATTGAAAAGTTCTTCCGGCAGGGGAGAAGCTGGGGATTATACACAAAAGTTGTATCTCAGGACCTTGCAGGCTACCCTCGGGACATGCTCGACATGTTAAAAGCAAACACTGCTTACATACTGCTTCTCGGAAACATGCGACCCGACAACGTAGGACCTATCAAAGACGAATTTAAGCTTACTGACCAGGACGTTTCTATCTTGACAACACCAGGTAAAGGGCACGGGCTTATTATCATAGGTGGCCACAAAATACCCTATTACAACGACCTGGACGACTTCGAGAGGGGCGCGATTCTCAACAAAGGACCATTAGCCAAAGAGATGAATAAAACTATATTCGGTCAAGAAATTGAAGGAGAAGACGAAGAAGAAACCGACCCGGCGCGTGGTGAAATTGTGCTTAATCCTGTGGTTGCACAGATTGAACATGATCTTAAAATTACCTGCAAAACATGGTATAACAAGGACATGAAAATCAATGATTATCCTAACGGATATGAAAAAGAAACCGTAAGAAACCCATACACGGGCGTTAATACTGTAATTTTCTACAAAAAATCCCTGATAGGTGAAGACGGCTATATAAAAGGGCAGACAACCGAACATTATTTCATGAACGCGCTTCTCGCAGGCGAGCATTATTTACACGGCGCGGAAACGGTAACGGTAGATAACAATTACGGAAAAGATCAATTACCGGACGTTGTCGCAGTCTACCCACTACCCAACGGTTCTAAATTTACAATAGCTTCGGAATATGAAACAAAAAAGTGCAAACATTCACTTAAAGACCTGCAAAATAAAAGGGATGCGCTCAAATTGATGACCGACGCGTGCGGCGCGTGCTGCTTTGACGAGATTGTTTTTATTGGAAAAAAAGAGTATGTCCCTCATTTAATCGAGGCTGTCGGTAATGATTACGTTTTGACGAGAGGCGCAGCAGTTGGGCAGTTCATCGAAACCATGAAAGCACAGAAATCATGTGGTTTAGTGCCTCAGCCAGGCGAGCAGGGCGCGGAGGTGGCTTAAATGTCAGCGCCACTGTCACTAACTATAATAAGTTCATTCCAGACGGTCCGGTATAATAACCGGGCCTTATCTATGGCTCCCTTCGGGCTCCATGTTGCCGGCCCATCGGAGCCTGCTTGCCTCCCTTTAGTCGGCTGTATGGATTGTGGGAACTCAGTTAAGTATATAAATATGTCAAACATTTGTAATGGTATGAACGCAGAGGAAAACGGCGGCGAGTACCTTGATACTAAATTATGGGAACTACTTGATATAAAACGAAAAACGGATTCAAGAGGAAGAGTTCACGCCGGGGAAAAATATTATAATGTGAATATCCGGGTTTTTGTCTCAGATATCGACATTGAACCGGAAAAGTGCAAATCTTATTTACTGCTCCCTAAATCCATATTCTCGGAGGTTAGAAAATCCCGAGTAAAAGAACAAGCGGGCGACCCTTTGAAGGTACAAAAAAACGGCGATATATGGACAACTAAAAAAAATAAATACGTTAAAATCTTTGTGAGGAAGTGAGGAAATGTTAGGAACTATCACAGAAGCAGCAAAATTAAAGGCTCTTATCGCTATCCTTTCCATTATTGCTTTAGGAGCTCTTTATTCCACTTCTCCAGGAGTGGATCCGGTAATTTCTCCAGCTGCAGAGGGAACAATAGACCCATTCACAAAAGATATCCAGGCCAGATCTGACCTGGTAAATAATGCCGTCATGGAAGCAGTTAACCAGCAGGGAAAACAAAGTCCTTTAGTCTATAAGCAGACTTGCGAAAGTTCAATATCTTTTATTCAGGGGGAGAGGCTGGACACAAACACCAATTACAACACACTTGACAGCACACAGAAGGCACTCATACAGGATTACAGGGAATATCTAACGGAGGCGGCTAAAGTGGTTACGACCTGCTACGCTGGAAAGGTCCCTGATATGGCAGCAATGACCGAAGCAAAAGCAAAACTCTTTTAATTCTCTCTTTTTCAATTTTGAAAAAATATTCCTTGAAGTCATGACAGAAACGCGGCGACTCAAAAAGAGAACGTATTTAAAGAATCTTGACATCATAATAGTTATTATTTTTAAAAACGGTATCAATCAATAAGTATCTTTTTTATACTGGTATAATTTAGAAACTATCGGGTACTTATAGATGAATTTTTAAATGATGTTATTATATTTCAATGATAGAATATTATATTAGTTGAGTAATCTTTCTTCAAAAACTTGTTTCAAACTTTGATTAC
>JAQVBA010000029.1 GCA_028690555.1 Acholeplasmataceae bacterium | reverse complement strand
TCAAATACGATTGCATCCAATTCAAAGAGTAAAGCTTCAGGCATTATCGCAAACGGTAATTTATCAGTTATTAATACGATTAATTATGGGGATATTCACGGTAATTATAATGCGGGTGGCATCTTTGGATATCTAGATTTGCAGATTTTTGGGAATTATAACCAAAATCAAGTATATGTTGGAAATAACCAAAACTACGGAAAAATAAGAAAAATTGATAGTTATACAACAGATTATCAAGTGAATTATTATGCACTACCCTTACAAAATGCTTATGAAAGTTTTGGTGGGTTTATTGCTAAATTCCATACCGGAACTTCTACTTGGGAATTTTTATCAATTTCACCAACTGATTCAACACCACTTGATCAAATCAATTTCGGATACTTTTATAATTTTGATACTATTGTCAACGTTTTAGGTAATGCTCCAGATACAACCATGAATGCGGATTTAGCAGAGGATGTCATTGGTAACGACATTTTATTAGCAATCACTCAAGAGTTTGGTACATTAAAAACAGTTGATAGTTCTCCATCGCCATTCAATGTGAAACGATTAGGTTCATGGCCAAAAACAGGTTTTTATGGACAACGTATTAAACCATATACGAATGATGATACACCTGATGGTATGTTTTTTAGTAACTTTGTATTTAAATCTTTACCACTTTATAATTATGGTTCAAGACAATATTTGAAAAATTATTTCACTTATATTGAACGTGATGATATTAATCCAGTGTTATTAAGCGACATCGAATTTAATCAATCTCATCAACTTTTTGGCATCTATGCGATTTCATCATCTTTAGGTGTGAGTGAAGGTATTTTGATTCCGGATCATTTTGATTTATCGAGTTTAAATCCATATTATCCAAATGTTGAACCGGATACGACGTGGCTTGGATCTGACATGGATTTAAATAGCATTATCTATAAATTCACAAAAGGCATGCGTCAAATCAATCTAGATACAGCTGTAACCATTTATGATTTAGAGATTGAACAAGTAGATAGCTTAGGAAATCCAATTTCTGATGGCTTAGTTTTAAGAAGTCCTGAAATCAATGAAGATCGTGGATTGATTACCTATTATCTACCTTCGAATGCAACCATTATTAATAGTGTTTCATCTCAAACTTTAACAACTTATAGTTTTGTTGAAGCGGGTGCTAATTTAGGGACGATGATTCCAGAAACTTATGAAAATGGTGTATGGACATATAAATGGGTAGGCGATTACATTAAAGATGGCTTAAATTATACACCGATTGGACATTACCATACGTCAGGGATTTATAATCCTACATTTTCTACAACACAAAGAACTTATAAAGCTAATAATAGAAACCCAGGCCAAGCAGTTCCACATCTATATGATCGTGTTTCAACTACTGCTAATAGTCCGATGAATTTTATATTTGATGCAAAAGCATTTAATAGAACAGGAACGGGGAACAAAACGAGATGGGATGATACTGGGTACACAGTCGTACAAGCAAATCCAACGGTTTCTCCGGGTTATGGAATGTATCGCGAATATGAACCTTATGATCCATATCCACCTTATTATAATGATAATGGATATCAATATGTTGGACCAACTCAATATGAAGTGACCTATATTCAAACAAATCCTCAACCGACAACCGTTTTTGATAATACAGGCATTCAATTTAATGCAAAACTATCAAATGGTTCTTATAAGATATCTCAAGGATCTACTTTTAATGCCGATGGTACTCCAGTTACCGAATATGTGACAATCCCTAGAAGTTATGGAGTTTATGATGCTCTTTATGATGGCGGGGGTAATTTTATTGATGTCTTAGAAGAACATTATGGCATGGTTAGAATTTATGCGCCGAATTATTCAGTAGAAAATCCAACAGCATATCGTGATTATCAAATCAGAATTATTCGTACTGCTGATCAAAACTTAACAGGCTTAGATCTTTTAAATGTGGATGGAATCAATGCGATGCCATCATCTATTCCAAATTTCTTAAATGTCACAGCTACAGAAGAAATTCATTATAAAGAAGAAAATGATTTAGGTACGCTTGTGTTTAACTACCGAATTATGAATAGTTACAATGGGTATAATGTTATACCTTTAATTGAAATCTTTGATAATAATAACAATCAAGCCAAAGTTGATCCAGAGCTTTACAGTCTTTATGGAGGGCTTGTAATCAACACGAATCCATTTAATAATTTAACTGGTGTTTGGGGTGAAGGCTATTTTGAAGTTACTTTAACGATTAGTGATTTAATGCCTGCATCTGATTATATCTTAAAGTTAACACTGATGGCTGAAGATGAATTTGCAATCATCAACTTCACAAAGACACCAAGCAATGAAGCGATCATTCGTGAACTCACGTTTAGAGATGATTTGTATTTAATTGATACTGGGACAACAGAAATTATCAATGAGATTCCATATGGTATCTATTTTAATCCAAGTGATCCATTCACAACATTTGTTGATTTTTCAAATCTAGGTAGTATTTTAAACGTTGGGTTTGATGAACTTAGCGGATTAAATCTTCCAAGCTATTTACAAAATTTAGTGATCTCACCATTCTCAACGATTACATCGATTGAGATTGATATCGATGAATCTTTAGTCAATCGTTATCAATATATCATCACTTATCATATTCTTGCTGAAGATGGCATCACATCAACCGAGTTTACCCATATTTTAAGAGAACAAGAACCACAAAGCTTAGCGAATTTCATATACTTAAATAGTGGTGAAGTGATCAGACCATTTACTGAACTATATATGAATTATAATGATTCACCGACCTTAAGATTAGAGTATGCGTTAAATAAAATCTATTTTAGTCCAGAAGAAGTCATTGATGTCAATCTAGATTTTATTCCAGCAGCTGGCGAAAATATGGCAGTTCTTGATCAAGATTATTTTATCCGTCCAATTTATAATATTGGTACTGAAGTTGATTTTAATCAACAAATCCCAATTGGTTCATATACTGTATCTGCTTCATTTAATCGAGAAATGACTGTATTAGGTGAGTTATTAAGTTGGCAAACTAGTTTTGAATCCGTGACGATTATTAAGCTTAAAAATGATGATAGTTTGCTAAAAAATATCATGTTTGTTTCAGAAACTGTCTTTGCAGGATTTGATACGATTGTAGATGTTACAGAAATTGATGAATTGAGTTATGTCAATTATTTAATGTTTCCATCCACACGTATTATCAATGTTTTACCAACTACGGGAATCTACTATGGCGATTATGATCAAGCAAATACTTACTGGATTATTGGACAGGTATCGAGAACAAATTTAACAGCCTATCAACCAACCTTTGAAATTCCGGATTATGCAAAAATTCGAAGAGTCGTAGATTTTGAAAACATCCATTATGATCATCAATCTACCAATTTATACGCGGATTTCACGATCGTGGATGAAGGATTTAACTTCATATTATATCGTGTGTACGCACATGATTATGATGAAAATCCAGACCATTACACCGACTATTATGTATCAGTTCAAGATGTCACAAATAACATCAAGTTTAATTTAACCGTGATCAATGAAACGAGCACTTTAATTGATCGCGTGTATGTAAAAATAAAAATATACCCATATAGTGATGACTATACAGGTGAATTTGATGATGATTTAATGCAAGCATCGATGTCCACATTTAGTTATTATGATGTATTAACGGACACGTATAAAAACTCACAATTCCAAACGACTATGGGAGGAACTTATGTGTTAGAGGTTGATCTTCCTGAAGGATTTAGGTATGAAGTTGAAGTCCCACAATCGACAATTCTTGGTGGTGGTTTCTATCTTGAAAGTTCGATTTTACCAAGAAAGTATTATGTAACGGTAAGAATTTATGAAGATGTCATTTTAGAAAAAGCATGGGGTCTTCATAAAGAATTTCATTATGAACCACAACTTATAGAATCATAAAGCTCGCAAAATCTGCGAGCTTTATTTTTTAAGTGATTAAGATGATTCCAATGATTAGTGCTGCTAGTCCCATAACTAAAATCAAGATATTGTAGCCTGTTTTACCAAGTAGTTTAATCAGGATTTCAGCTTTTTTCATGCGGTAGAAGAATGGGAATTGAAGAATTAGACCAAGTAGCATGAATGCCCCATAAACGATGAGAATGATTGCTAAAGTTTCCATAAATTTTTCCTTTCTTTAAATTTCTTTCTTTTTGGTGTAAATCTTAAAAAATATGAGAAATAATAAAAGATTAACAATGACACCTAATATGAAATAGATATAAGATTCTTTTAAGAAATAATTCAGTGGCATGAATTGCATCGAAAATAATCGTGCGGTCCAAAAACCTGGGAAGATAGAAATAAGTAGTTCTTTCCAATCGGTTAAAAAGAGTGCAGCAATCGGAACCATGAGGATCAGTCCTGAAAGCTTCATAATGACAAATCCTTCTACTTTATTTCTTGAAATGGATGCGATCAGCATCGCGAGTATGGGTCCTTGCATCGGGGCTAAGATTAAAATGAATAATAGATCAATGAGATTTGTTTGTGCAAAATAGTCAACGGATAATAACATGAGTAATGTCGATACAATGCCAAAGATGTAACTCATGAGTAATTTGAATAACACATAAAGTTTCACAGATATTGGGGTGATTTTTAAGGATAACAAGACATTATCATCTTGATCATCTAATAGTGTGAAAGATGTCACAACACCAAAGATGAAACTATTCATCAGGAGTAACCCTAAAAATGTAATATCGGATGCAAGTGGATTTAAGTCATATAAATATGGAATTAAAAAGTAGGAGACAACTGAGATTATGACTGGATATACTAAAAAGAAGGCATACATTTTATCTCTAATGATGTTTTTTAATTCATGTAAAAAGACTAATTTTAACATCATTATACCCCACTTTGTTTGACAGCATATGCTTTAAATTTAGGTTTAATATAATAGATATAACCAAATATGCCATAAATGAATAATACTGCTAAACCTACAAAGAATCGGTAACTGAATGCTTCGCCTAAACCAACAGCAATCATTTCGATGGCTGCTTGTGAAGGTGTGATTAAAAGTGCGTATTTCCAAAAATCTCCAGTAATGACATTTAAGTAATAGAGACCTGAAGGAATGACTAAGATAAATGAATATAGCATGACGCCTAGAAGCATCGAGGTAAAATCTTTTGTATGAAATGAGAATACAAATCCTAATAAGCTATGAAATGCTACAGATATGATGATCGATAAAATAATGATTGGCCAGTTCACAACGATATCTTTGACAAAGAAGAAGACAACAATGATGAGCATCGATGAAAATAGCATGTGAATGACATTGGCAATCACTTTTGACATGATGAGTTCATCATCGGTGGTAGGTGTCACAAGCATGGTTGAGATGGTAGATTCCGTTTTCTCAAAGAACATGATAGCACCCACATATAAAACTGCCATCATCGATGCATCAATCATGATGATAAAAGGAAGCATTGATTGAAAGAAGTTTAGATCATCGATGAAATAGAGAAGTAGAAACCATGTGATTGCTACGAGCATGCTAACCATTGTCACATTATATTTGGTGAGTCTTTGAAGCTCACCCTTAATTAAAGTTAATAATCTATTCATGGCTATTTAAACCAACACCAGTGACTTTAATAAATATTTCTTCGAGTGTGGTTTCTCCACTGTGAAGCGTTTCGATATTTTTGGTTTTTAATAAATCTAAAAACTCTTCATTGGAGCCAATATTTTCCATCGGGAATTCTTTAGTGATTGTATGATCATCTTCTTTATATTCGAGTTTCATGATACGCTTGCCATATTTAAGTTTTAAGTTTCTTGGACTATCCATTTCGATGATTTTACCATCTAGGATGAAGGCAACTCGATCACATAACTGATCCACATCACTCATTATATGACTCGTTAAAAAGACAGTGCCACCAGATTTTTTAAATGCTCGAATCATATCTTTTAAGATCATGGCATTCGATGGATCTAGACCATTTGTAGGTTCATCTAAAAAGAGCATTTCAGGTGAATTAATCATTGCTCTAACAAAGTTTAAGCGTATTTTCATACCCTTTGAAAATTCCCCGACCATTTTGTTTCGATCTTCCCATAAACCTACTTGTTTCATCAAAGATTCGACATCATTTTTCTTTTTATATAATTTTAGGAAAAACTCGATGTTTTCCATCGCTGTCATTTTAGAAAAGTGGATTGGCATTTCAAATGATACACCAATTTTTTCAAAAAATGAATGATCAAGTTCAGCAATGTTTTCACCATTGTAGGTAATCATACCTTCATAATTATTAAGGAGTTTGATGAGAATTTTTTGTGTGGTTGATTTACCTGCACCACTTGGTCCTAAAAATCCAAAAATCTCACCTTTTGCGATCGAAAATGATAATCCTTTAATCGTTTCTTCTTTGTTTTTTGGATACGTAAATCTTAAATCGCTGACATTAAACATGAGTTTGTATTCCTTTCTTTAATAGATCAATGATGACCTTGATTTCATTTTGATGCATCTTAACGACGTCTTCGCTTAAATCGTTGTAATAAATGGGTTGATTGATAAGTTTCACGATAACTCTAGCTAAATCTAAACTATTGATATCTCGCCTAATAAGGCCTTTATCCATATCATCTATAATCCATTTTTCAAACGTTTGATTTGCCAAATCTATGGATTTAATCGCAAGTGGATTTGTTCTATAAAAGTCAGATTCTGAAAGTTTTTGACCAATCTTTGTAATCTTTGGATACTTGATTGCAAATCCAAAACTTGAGGTTAAAATCTGTTCTAATCTGTCAATAAAAGAAAGATTTGAGTCACCCAAAAAAAGCGATCCGAAATAACTAAATTTGAGTCTCTGAATTTCTTGATTTAGATGATTAAAAAGGTCATCTTTATCGATAAAATATTGATAAAAACTTCCTCTAGGAATGCCTGAGTCGCGGACAATATTTGAGATGTTGATATGCTCATAAGTATGTCTTCCAAATTCATCCATGATAGCATCCATGATTCTCTTTTGTTTTTCTTCTGATAAATTAAAGAATGTATCCTTTGGCATAAATCCTCCATATGACAACCTTGTCATATTTACATTTTATGCTATTTTTGTATAGTTGTCAATAAAAAAACGAAGCGAGTGCTTCGTCTTATGATTTAACCTTGCAAGGTTTGTCGATTTCTTTTCTGATCCAAAATAATCCAATCAAAATCAAAATGAGAGAAACAAATTTATAAGGAAGTCCAGCAAGTGGAAGCGCAATGACTGAGAATGCAATCCCGATGGATGCGAAGAATGCAATCACACAAGATGTACATCCATACGTTAATATTCCAAATACTACTGAGAAAAATCCAAAATTAGAAGCTTTACCTTCTGAGCCTTTGAGTTTGACCATCACTGTGGAGAAACTCATGAGTAGGGCACTTAAAAATGACATGATAACATTTAAGATGATATTGATGATGACTAGATATAACCCGTAAGTTTCAACCATTTCTGGATAAGGCATATTGAGCCTGTCAACGACAAAATATATCAAAAAAAATGTAAGAAAGAACAAGAGTCCTTGAATGATTAGTTTTTTCGTTTTAATTAACTTTAATGCTTCTTGAAACATCATGACACCTCGATAGTTAAACTTTTTGATTAATTTTAGTATAACACATCCTTAATCGATGATTAAATGAGATGCAATCATCATTTCTTTTAACATCGAAGATGTGAAAACACCCATAAATATGCTAAAATATAACGTGAGGTATTAAATATGACATTAACACGTAGAGCATTGCGCATTGAACTGATGAACTTACTTTATCAATACGATTTATACAAGAGTGAAAATCTTGTTTTTATTCCAAATTTTGAGCATGAAGAAGTTGAAGGGTTTTATTTTCAAATCATCGATGAACTAAAATCAATCGATGAAATCATTGAATCAAACCTTTTTGATTATAGTCTCAATAGACTTGCTTATCTTGATCGCGCCATCATTCGATTAGCTGTTTATGAAATGGTAAAAACCGATACAGCGAAAGAAGTGATTATTGATGAAGCTGTAAGTTTGACCAAGATCTATTCGAATTTAGACGATGAAAAACAACATAAATTTACAAACCGTGTTTTAGATAATATTGCGAATTCACTTAAAGGATGATGAGTTTGGATCAATATTTAACCGTCACAGCATTAACTAAATACATTAAAGCTAAACTTGAAGGTGATAAGCACCTTTTTTCCATTTTATTAAAGGGTGAAGTCTCAAATTTTAAAAAGCATTCTAGAGGACATTTCTATTTCACTTTAAAAGATGAAGGTGCACAAATATCAGCGATTATGTTTTCAAGCTATACATCCAATGTGAACTTTAATCCTAAAGAAGGCGACCATGTATTAGTCAAAGGCAAGATTTCACTTTATGAGCCTTCAGGAAGTTACTCGATTCAAGTATCAGAGATGACACTTGATGGCATTGGTGAACTCTATTTAAAATATGAAGCCTTAAAAAAAGATTTAGAAGCGAAAGGTTATTTCGATCAAAGTCATAAAAGAGAAATTCCGAAATACCCCAAAGTGATTGGTGTGGTGACATCACCGACTGGCGCTGTCATTGAAGATATTAAAAACACTGTATCTAGAAGATACTTACTCACTGAAATTCATCTTTATCCAGCACTGGTTCAAGGTCCTGATAGTTCAATATCTATAAAACGTCAAATTGAAAGAGCAAATCGGTTAAATGAGGTTGATGTTTTAATTGTTGGACGCGGTGGGGGCTCCATTGAAGATTTATGGGGATTTAATGAAATGCCTGCGATTGAAGCCATCTATCAATCAAAAATACCAGTCATTACAGCCATTGGGCATGAGACGGACTTTACGATTTCAGATTTTGTTTCAGATTTAAGAGCTCCAACCCCAACCGCAGCTGCTGAGCTTGCGACTCCAAATCAACAAGATATATTGATGTGGATCAAAGAACAAAAAAATCAAATGACATATCGCGTTAAATCGATATTAGATCGCGGGAAAACATCTTTAGTTCATTTGGATGAAAGATTAGATCTTATATCACCTAAAAATAAATTCATTGATTTACAACAAAGAATGTTTGATGTGAATAAAAGTCTTTTGAGAAATTATTTAAGCATTCTTGATTTTCATCATTACCGATTAAAATTAAAAACTGATCGATTGAAAAGTCCAGAAGATAAAATTAAGGAGCTTTTTGAAAAGCATGAAAGATTAGAAAAGAACCTCAAAGACCTATATTTAAATACACTGGATAAAAAAACACACCAGTTTCAACTAATCAATCAAACGATGCAAAACCTAAATCCATTATCATTAATGGACCGTGGTTATGCGGTTGTTTTAAAAGATGAAAAGATTATGACATCAATTCACGATGTTGAGATTAATGAGCATGTGGATATCCGGTTAAAAGATGGAAGATTACAAGCTAAAATTACAGGAAAGAAGGCTTAAACATGGAAAAGAAAACATTTGAAGAATTATTAAAAGAATTAGAACTAGTCGTTAAAGATTTAGAAAACAAAGAAATTCCTTTGGATGAAGCAGTTAAAAAATATCAACGGGGATTAGAGTTATCTAAAATCTGTTATCAAATGTTAGAAGATGCAGAAAAATTGATTGTAAAGGATATGGGTGTGGATGAATCTATTTGACATCAAAGATCCATCATTTATTAAAAATTTAACCATCAAGGAACTTCAAAAACTCGCGCATGATATTCGTGCTTTTTTGATTGAAGAAATTCCTAAAACAGGTGGTCACCTATCTTCAAATTTAGGCACTGTTGAATTGATTATTGCCCTTCATTATGTATTTGATAGCCCAAAGGATGCGTTTATTTTTGATGTAGGACATCAAGCTTATACGCATAAGATTTTAACAGGAAGAGCTAAAGATTTTCATAGTTTAAGACAAACTGATGGCCTATCAGGTTATATCAATTACTTAGAATCCATTCATGATCAATGGGAAAGCGGACATGCAGGAACATCGCTTTCTGCCCTTCAAGGTTTTTTATATAGCCAAAGATTAAAAGGTGAAAACGGGCGAGGGATAGCCATCATTGGAGATGCATCGATTACCAATGGCATGGCATTTGAAGCATTAAATGTTTTAGGTTCAGATCAAAATGTTAAAGGGATTATCGTTTTAAATGATAATGAAATGGGCATTTCAAAAAGTGTTGGTGCCATATCAAAAGCATTGACGCGCATTCGATTTAATCGTTTTTTTGTAAAAATCAAACGTTTTTGGCAAATTATTTTACCAAAATGTTTCTTAGAATTTTTAGGAAGAATTAAACGTGGACTTAAGAGCTTTTTCCAACGTCAAAATATCTTTGAAGATCTTGGATATTTATATGTTGGACCAATCGATGGACATGATTTAAAAGGTTTGATCTATAACTTTGAACGCATTAAACGTGCGAGAAAATCAGTCGTCATGCATATTTTAACCGATAAAGGTAAGGGGCATGAACTTGCTGAACAAGATAAAATCGGAACTTTTCATGGGGTTTCAAAAGCATCTACTAAGAAAAAAGAAGGTATTTCTTGGAGTCAAGGGATTGCAAATATCTTATATGATTTACAGGAATTAGAAAAAACATTTGTGATTATGCCAGCGATGACCGTTGGAACATCTTTTGTTGAGTTTTCTAAAACATATAAAGACCGGTATATCGATGTCGGAATTGCTGAAGAACATGCAGCATCGATGGCAGCAATGATGGCACATCAAGGCATCAAAGTTTTTTTACCACTTTACGCGACATTTTCTCAACGTGCATTTGATCAAATTTTAAATGATATTGCAAGATCAAATCATCATGTCGTCTTTGGGATTGATCGTGCAGGCATTGTCGGAGAAGATGGATCGACACATCAAGGGATTTTTGATGTATCGATGTTTTCATTGATGCCTAATATGGTCATTACCATGCCTTATGATTTAAAAGAAGCGAAAGCTTTATTTGATTATGCATTTTTAAAACAAAATCATCCCATCGTCATTCGTTATCCACGAGGTATGACTCAAGCATTAAATGGTGATGTGATTGAAGAGATTAATCATCCATCTTGGGTCAAGATGAAACAAGGAAAAGATTTAGCGATTATTAGTTATGGTCAATCTTTAGATCGACTTAATCATGTTTGTGAATCGATGGAATTAGATGCAACCATCATTAATGCACGGTTTATTAAACCAATCGATGAAGTGATGTTAAAAAACATCTTAGAAACGCATCATAAGATATTTGTTTATGAAGAAATCGCTAATAGTGCAGGATTATATCCAGCGATTTTAGCATTTGCAGAAAAACATGCATATAAAAATGAGTTCATGGAAATGAGTATGACTAATCAAATTATTCATCATGGTAACTATAAAGAAATCATAAAAAAAATGAAAATGGATGAAAGATCCATTGAAGAAAAAATTTTGGAGTTTTTAAAATGAGACTTGATCACTATTTAGTTGAACAAGATCTTGTCAAATCAAGAAGTCAAGCGACAGATCTCATCAAAAGAGGTCTTGTAAAAGTTAATGATATCATCCAAACAAAACCGGGTTATGATTTAAAAAATGATGATTTTATCGAAATGGTTGAAAATTCACGTTTTGTAAGTCGTGCTGGTGAAAAATTATTCAAAGCGCTCCTTGATTTTAGAGTAGACTTACATGATAAAATTGTCATAGATATTGGATCATCAACTGGTGGGTTTACCGATTGTGCGCTCCAAGAAGGGGCAAAAGAAGTTTATGCTTATGATGTTGGTAAAAATCAAATGGATGAGATTTTAAAATTAGATCCACGGATTCATCTTTTTGAAGAAACCAATATTTTAGATGTAGAACTCCCTCAAGCAGATCTTATTTTAATTGATGTTTCATTTACATCGATTAAACCAATTTTTAAGCATATAGAAGGCTTTTTGGGTGAAGTGATTGCCCTAATTAAGCCACAATTTGAAGCTGGTCCAATTCACTTTAAAAAAGGTGTTTTAAAGGATTTAAAGATGCATCAAAAAATATTATATGATGTATTAAGTGAAGTTGTTGAACTTGGATTTTCTCCACGTAACATCGTAAAATCAGAGTTAAAAGGTAAACAAGGAAATCAAGAATATTTACTTTATATAAAACCAGGAAGTCAAACAATAGATATCAAAAGATTTTTGGAGAACCACTTATGATTAAAGCTTTAAAAGTTCAAAATTTTGCCTTAATTGATGATCTTGATATGACGTTTAAACATGGACTTAGTGCACTCACGGGTGAAACCGGTGCAGGGAAGTCCATTATTTTAGAGTCACTGAATTTATTATTTGGAAAAAGATCAGATGCACAAATGATTCGTCATGGGGCAACCAAAGCCACTGTCTTTGGTATTTTTGAACTGAATCAAGCACAAATGAATCAATTAAATCTTCCACAAACCATTGAAGTTGAAAGAGAAATTGATGCTAATGGTCGTCATCAAATGCGGTTAAATCAAGAAAGTGTCACACTTTCAAGATTAAGAGAAGTCATGATGCATATCGGCTCCATTCATAGTCAAAATGAAACGATGAGTTTATTCGATAAACAAGCCTATCTTGATTTTAT
>JAQVBA010000134.1 GCA_028690555.1 Acholeplasmataceae bacterium | reverse complement strand
CTCACAAAGAAACCAAGAAAAAGCTTTAAACCAAGGTGTCGATGTTTTAATCGCAACCCCTGGAAGATTATTAGACCTCATGGGTCAAGGAATCATTCATTTAGACATGGTGAAGTTTTTTGTCTTAGATGAAGCAGATCGGATGCTTGATATGGGATTTGTTCATGATGTGAGAAGAATCATGGTCACGGTTCCTAAAATCAGACAAACGATGTTATTTTCAGCAACCATCCCGAATGAAATTTTAAAACTCGCCAATGAGCTTTTAACAAATCCGATTAGAATTGAAGTAACACCTCCAGATCAAATGATTGATAAAATCAAACAATCTTTATTCTATGTGTCTAAAAAAGATAAAACAAATTTATTAATTGATTTATTAGTCAATCCTGAAATGAAATCAGTTTTGATTTTTACTAGGACAAAACATGGAGCAAATAAACTCGTTAAAGAGTTATTAGCTTATGGTGTGAAAGCTGATGCAATTCATGGGAATAAATCGCAAAACAATCGTCAAAAAGCATTAAGTGACTTTAAGTCAGGAAAATTAAGAGTTTTAGTAGCAACCGATATCGCTGCTCGTGGCATTGATATTGATGAGTTATCACACGTCATAAACTATGACTTACCTGAAACTCCAGAAACGTATGTACACCGGATGGGAAGAACCGGGAGAGCAGGATTATCAGGCGAAGCATACTCATTTTGTTCACAAGATGAGAATCACTTATTAAAATCTGTAGAAAAACACATCAAAATGTCGATCCCAGTGAACGAAAACCACGCTTTCCATGTTAAAATAAGATTAGAAATTTCTCCATCAGATGTGCCTGTAAAAAAAACAAGCCGGGGAACATTAAAAAATAAAACAAAGGACGCTTCAATGAAAAAGAATTTCGGTAGTAAACAAAAAAAATCATATCATGAGTTAGTTGAAGAACAAGAAACTGAAAAGCAAGTCTTCAAACGCTCAGAATTACCCAAGAAAAAACCGGTATTGATTTTAGAAGATGTTGATAAACCAGCAAAAGAATTTAAACCATCAAGTAAAAAAGGTTATTTACCACACGATCCAGATCGTAATGAAAAGGAATTTAGACCAAGAAACACCTACGACAACAAAAAACCATACACACCAAGACCTCAAGGAGATTCAAGTGGATCAAAACCTTATTCAAGATCGACATCAAGTGATTCATCAAAACCTTATACGCCAAAACCTTCATATGGTTCTAGTCCATCAAAACCCTATACACCAAGACCTCAAAGTGGACAACAAGGGTCAAATAATGGTCCAAGACCAAAGTATCAAAATCAAATTCGTAAACCAAATAAAGTGTAATTAGACGTTCATCTACAAAGACTTCAAATGAAGTCTTTTTCTTTTAATTTAAACAAAAATAAATGGGGAATCAGATCAGTGGTAAAATAAATGTGTGAGAAAATAAAGCATCTAGGAGGAAAAAATGGGACTAAAAGATTATTTTATACCTAAATCAATGATTTATACGGGTAATTATCAAGATATTAATACGATTTTTAAAGTTTTTCAATTTAATAGTGAAAGTGTGAATTTATCCAATCAATATGCAGTGATGCATGAAGATAAACAATACATTCAAGTCATTGGACTCACCGATACAAAAAGCATTGAAAAATTGGGTGCGGATTTAGGAATTGATGCTTTAGTCTTAGAAGATATTTTAAATGTCCACCAAAGAGATAAAATTGAACAATATCAAAATTACATCTTTGGCGTTTTTAAAGTGAAGTATTTAAAAGATAAAGAAATCATAGATAGTTATATGAGTATGATTATGTTTGAAAATATCTTAATTACTTTCCATGAGACTGAACCAGAATATTTAAATCAAATTCCAGAGCTTTTAGCAAAGATGAAAGATTTAAGAACGAATTCTATTGATTATATGTTTTATCAAATCTTAGATATCGTGACTGACCATATGCTTGATGTGAATGAATATTTAGAAGATGAGATGTCAGTGATTGAAGAAGAGATCATTGAATCTAAAACATCTGATCAAGAATCCTTTTATTTAATTCGAAAACATTTATTAAAACTAAAAAATAGTGTGACACCAATCTATGAACAACTATTAGAACTGATGGATAATACACACTTGATCAGTAAGCATAATAAACCTTATTATGATGACTTATTAGACCACTTAAGAAGACTTGATATCATGTTAAATCAATCGAGAGAACTCATGCGTCATCTACTCGATTTAAATATGAATAATCAATCCAATAAGATGAATAAGATTATGACAACTTTAACGCTCTTTTCAGCAATCTTTATCCCCTTATCTTTCTTAACTGGATTTTTTGGGATGAATTTTGTGCATTTTGGAATACTAGAATATCCTCAAGCAGTTTCATTATTTGTCGGATTTTGTTTAATTGTTGCTGGCATGATGTTCTACATATTTAAGCGGTCTAAATGGCTTTAAAATGAAACTATGGACAATTGCAAAAATAATTAATCAAGGGAGTTGATGACCATAAAAACATATAAAGAATTTCATGGCGAAATACCAATTAGTGATATTGGCAAAGAATTAAGAAAGATACTAAATAAAGAAAAAAATAGTTTTAAAATTATGACAGGATATGGATCTACAACTGGTAAATCTTCATCAAAAAATACTGCACTGAAGTCATTGTGGAAGATGAAAAAAGAAGGACTGATTAAGGGGTATTTGCCAGGAGAAGTCAAAGATTTTTTATTATCAGAAACCTCACCCTATTATGAGGCAA
>JAQVBA010000133.1 GCA_028690555.1 Acholeplasmataceae bacterium | reverse complement strand
TTTTTAAGTCTGTTCAAAAATAGAGAACAATAAAAATCAAATTACTCTTGACTTCCTTTATCTAATTTTTTATTTTATATGACATAATTACAGGACTCATAATGTCAAGTTTCATTTTTTTAATTCTTAAGATTCTTACACCTTTATCGGTTCAGAATAAATCATGGAAAAATAAAATAAATATTTACTAGTTTATACAAATTATTTTTTAGTGTAAGATGTAATTAAAGAATTCATTTTCAAAAAGGAATAAAAAATGAACAAAAAAGCGAAGATTAATATTTTTAAGAATCGGAATTTTAATTTACTATTTGCAGGTGTCATGGTTTCTAATGTTGCACATGTCTTATTTAGTTTTGCCATAAGCCTATATATTCTAAGAATAGCTAATCAAGCGTATGGTGAAGAAAAAGCAGCACTTATTCAAGCGGGATATCTTGCAACATCCGGAATTATTTTACTTTTGTTTATGCCAATCGGTGGTGTGTTAGCAGATAAGTTAAATAAAGTAAGAACGATGTATATTACAGATTATATTCGAGGTATTACAATAGGGTTGGTATCTGTTGGTATCTTACTCATTGATTCATCAAGTGTCTTATTAATTCTTTTATTTGTTATGAACATCATTTTAAGTATCAATTCATCTTTATTTAATCCTGCGAGTGGCTCTTTATTGCGATTTATTGTAAAAGATGAGGAACTTCAACAAGCATCTGCTTACATGCAAGGTTCAGCAAATTTACAAAATATCATTGGGCTCATTTTAGGCGGAATTATATTTGCAACACTCGGTATATTTTGGATATTTGTCATTAATGCTATCGGATATATTGTGAGTGCAATTTCTGAAATGTTTATTCGTTATGATCATAAGATTCATGCAACTTCTGATGAGGAGATTTCATTAAAAAATGTCATAATCGATATGAAATCTGGCATGACATATTTGTTCTCACAAAAAGCGATACTTGCAACGATTGTGATGGCATTATGCATTAATTTCTTTTTTAGCCCTATATTCTCGAATGCGATTCCTTATTTTATAGAATTTGGATTAGGAACTGAGCCAACTTATTTATGGGATCAATTTCTTTCAAGAGAAACATGGTATTCAATTACCTCAGTTGCTTTTTCGGTGTCCTCAATTTTAATGGCACTTTATCTATCCACTAAAAAGACAAAAGAAAAATATGGTCGCCAATTTAAAGGTGCCATATTAGGTGCTGTAATGGTTGTCAGTATGATTT
This sequence comes from Acholeplasmataceae bacterium, assembly GCA_028690555.1. Lineage (GTDB taxonomy): Bacteria > Bacillota_I > Bacilli_A > Acholeplasmatales > Acholeplasmataceae > UBA6181. Next base: position 1,559 of record JAQVBA010000133.1, on the reverse strand, counting down.
CTGGTGTGATGATATTATATTATTTGGATATAATCAATATTGATTTAGCCCTCATTGGATTAACAACATCACTTTTCCTCATTGGATTTATGATTATGAGATTTAATGTGCCGATGAGTTTAATCATTCAACGGAATGTTGAACCATCTCATTTGGGAAAAGTAAGTTCTGTCATGAATGTTTTGTCACAAGCATTAATTCCAATTGGTTCAATGCTCGCGGGTGTAATCATATCGCAATTATCGATTGTACATTTTTATGTGTTTGCTACACTGGGCTCCTGGATAGTTGTATTATTTTATATTCGTAACAAAGTATCAAATCAAATATAAATATTTACAATTAAAAAAGATAGTAAAAAGTGATATGACCCCCTTAAAGTAGACACTATAAATAATTAAAGTTATAGGTGTTTACAGAAAGGGGATTTTTCTTTATGAGAAGAAAACAAAAATACAGTAAAGAAATTAAGCTATTAGCAATCAATCAATACAAAGACAGTGCAAAGTCACACCATCAGATACCTAACCTTCTCAAGTGAGATTTTTAACACAGAAAAGCCTAGTGAGAAATGGAGTACCGATGTAAGTTATCTATTTGCTAGAGAGAGAATCTTATATCTGTGTGCCATCAAAGATTTCTATGACAAGAGCATCTTCAGCTATAAGATCTCAATATTAACAACAATCCAACCCTTATAGTATCTTTCGATATTACTTTAAAAATAACACGAAAATATTGAAATATATATAATAACGTGCTAATATTAAAGCAAAGAGGGTGATTACATGAAAGGATATCAAGATTTAGCACAAAAAATTGTCTTTAATTTTAATGATGCATTAAATATTTTTAAAAATAAACCAACTACTTATGGTGCACTGAATCGTTTAGAAAAACAAGGTCTTATTAAAAAAGTCCGTAACAACCTCTATGTAAGTATTAATCCTTCAACTGGATATGCTTTTGCTACTAAATATCAAATTGGCTCATCAATCAATCGTGATGCTTATATCAGTCATTTAAGTGCACTAGAATATTACGGCTATCAAAATCAAGTGAGTCACATATGTTATGTCTCATCTTATCAACGCTTTAATTCATTTGATTATGAAGGAATCACATTTAAACATATGCCAATTAAGAATAACCATGGTGTAGTTTCTCCACCATATACTGAGTTGATCAAAATTACCGATATAGAGAAAACAATCGTTGACACGATTCAATCACTCGGTTCAATCGTAGATTTAGAAGAATTGATCAATAGTATTGACATGTTACCCAAACTCGATGAACATAAAATAATGACATATTTAGATGCATATCAAATTCAAGCACTATATCAGAAAACGGGTTATTTGATTTCCCTTTTTAATGATACTTTTAAATTCAGTCAATCATTTTTTGAAACGATAAAAAAGAAAATTCATAAAGGTGTGCTCTATATATCAGATGAAGCCAAACAAAATGGTACATTCATCAAAGACTATCAAGTGATTGTGCCTAAATGGTTAAAAGAAAGAGGAACACTTCATGAGATATGATCCTATCGTTTT
>JAQVBA010000132.1 GCA_028690555.1 Acholeplasmataceae bacterium | reverse complement strand
TCTCTCTCTCTCTCTCTCTCTCTCTCTCTCGTCTGTACTTAAAATAATATAATATATGGATAAAAAATAAGTGATTGATGAGGAGTTTTTTCTTCCCGTATTTACTTACTTACGGACGGACTTTTCCTCCCCCTGTCTTTTTTTCAACACATATACATAGATATCTGCATGGAGATAATTCATGGACGAATTAAGTGGAAAGAATAATCCTTACACATACAAAAAACCATAAAAATGGTTCTGTTTATAATGAATACTTCTGCAATCAGTTTTAAAATATTAGGAGTGAAAAATAGCAAATAGATTGAACATTGTTGATGCTAAATAGTCAGAGGGCACAAGGTCAAATATTATGGAAAAATAATTAATTAAAAACTAATCAACAATAGAATTTCACGCTGATTTTATTCCTCACTGTCAACTAAAAATATATCATTGTTAAAAACATAGTAAATTCTATGACTGATATTCCATCACCAAGAGATATTTTTCGAAATAATCCCGACGAACCATTCTGGAATAAAAAAGAGAATTCATTTCAAGTTCGATTTTCTATAAACGATGAGTCCAAGCATCATATGGATTTAATAAAATTCTCTACTGCTTTGGTGGGTATTGCTAATATTATAAACTCAGCCAATAAATTGGAAAATGGTGATGACGCCCAAATTCAAATTGATATTCAGTCAGGAATTAAAGAAGGATCAGTTATAGCTGAAATAATTACATTTGCATCAGGTATTGACATGGTAAATGTAGTTCCATATTTAGGATTCTGTGGTTTAGCTGTACTTACCGATGCAAAGAACGTGATTAGTAACTTAATTGACCTATATCATTGGATAGATGATGGAAGTATTACTCGAAACTCACAAAAAGAAATTGAGGGTGTCAATATAACTGAAATTGAGAAAAATGATGGTAGTATTATTAACGTGAATAATTCAGTTTTCAATATATACGTTAACAAAGATATGAACAAACAGATGCAACAGATTACATCTGTAATAGATGGTAAAGATATTACGGGGATTGAATTAACCAGTAAGACAAATAAACCATCTCAACTAACGAGCAGAGATTATGGCAATATTAGTACAAAATTAGATGCATTGAATGATGCAAATCACGAAGAATTGCAGAACGAATCTATTTTGTGGTTATATGTTACCACTCCAAAAACAAATGGAATTAATTATGGATGGGGTTTTGGGGAGAATGAGGGTAAGGAAACATATACCGGCGTAAGGATAGATGATGGTGAGTTTATGGAGAGGGTGAACAATAAAGAAATTTCATTTAAAAAAGGAACCCGAATAAAAACAAAATTATTGTCTATCCAATCAACTCACGGAGATAAAATTAAAACTAAATATTTTATTAAAAAAGTATTAGAATACAATACCCAATAAAAGATAAGTTTGTTGAGTTAATCAGATTTAACGAGCAAAAGTGAGGTAAAGCAAATCCAATTCTTGTCAGCCGATGGGCGGATTTGTCCCGATTCTCGGTTAGTTTTTTTCTCATTCATCCAAACCTATCATCCCTCCATTATACAGTATAAGTTGGCATCCTCACCCTCTTCTCTCCATGACCACGTTTCGTGAATTTCGTTGATTTTCGATCGTTTCGTGTTTTCGTATTTTTATCGTGAATTTCGTGTGATGACGACGTACATACAAAGTCCCCCTAACCCGAATTCACCCCGCAGTCGCAAATCAAAGATTTGCTCCGCTGAGGTCGTCCGCTTCGCTTCGCTCGCGTCCAACCCGCCTACTCAAAGAGCCTTATAGATATCCCGCCGGTTTCCGACATTCAAAACAAGGATCACGAGCTGCGCATTATTCAGCGTAAAGAGCACCCGATATTCTCCCGTCCGGTGAGAGAAGATCGGCACGTCGCGTTCCCCTTTCAGCCGCTTCATATGTGCTGCGGGATCTTTCGCCAGCTCGTCAATACTGTCCAAAATACGTATTTGGACTTCACGCGGAAGTTTTTTGATACTTTTCGCGGCCCTCTGGGTATAGTGAACAGCGTACATCAGAGACCAAGCTCTAAACGCAGATCCTTTGCAGAGATTACCCGGCCCGCCTTCATATCATCGACGGCCTCTTCGAGCTGGGAGATTTCCGTCTCGCTCAAAGGCTCGGCATCTTCTGCACAGCTAATCAGGCGGACGATGACATCCGCATAGGTCTCCCGCTGATGGATCTTCAGTGCGTTAAGCCGGATCTTCAGATCACTTGGAATAGAAATTGTAGACGTCCCCATATTCTATGACACCTCGGTGTTAGTTGTACTATAGGGTGACATTGGACGATAAATGTTTAGGTGGCGGACCGACCCGTAGGCTCACCCTCAACGGCACATTATCCCCAACTCGTTTTATCCATCTATGTGTCTATCTACACAAATTCGAAAAACGATGTCCCCCTCCAGACTACGTCCGGACGGAAGGAAAGACGTACTTACATACACACATAAATGTGATTTCTCTCTCTCTCTCTCTCTTTTCTGTACAAAACAAAGTATATACTATACTTATAAAAAAAAAGTGATTGATGAGCAATTTTCTTCCCGTATTTACTTACTTACGGACGGACTTTTCCTCCCCCTGTCTTTTTTTCAACACATATAGATATGTATCTACACATCTGCATAGGGGATTTTTCCAGCCGAAATACGGATTCAATGGACGGAAATCGAGTAGATCGGCGGGAGAGAGGGTCACTTAGTGGGGTTTTCTGGACTTTGCCAAGAGAACGTGTGTGGAGAGATGCGGGTTTTTTCCATTCGCAAATGAGCTTTTCGAATAGAGAGATG
>JAQVBA010000028.1:7379-13100 GCA_028690555.1 Acholeplasmataceae bacterium | reverse complement strand
GTTGGTGTTGCTGAAGCAAACATGATTGGTGTCGCTTCAGGATTAGCAAATATGGGTAAAATTCCTTTCACGCATACATTCACACCATTTGCAACGCGCCGTGTATTTGACCAAGTGACTTTATCAGTCGCATATGCACAACTTAATGTCAAAATGGTTGGATCTGATCCAGGGATTATGGCTCAACTTAATGGTGGAACACATATGTCATTAGAAGATGTAGGGCTCATGCGTAATCTTCCAACAATGACGATTTTTGAACCAGTTGATGGTGTTCAACTTGCAGCAATATTTCCACAAATCATTGAACATAACGGTCCCGTTTACATTCGTTTATTAAGACAAGAATTTGATGCCATTTTTGATGATAACCAAACATTTGAATTAGGAAAGGCAACACCGATCATCGAAGGTACTGATGTTTCGATTTTTGCATCAGGTATTATGGTTAAGGAAGCTTTAGATGCACAAAAAATGCTTGAAAAAGAAGGCATCTCAGCAAGCGTAATCAATATTCACACGATCAAACCTATCGACAAAGAAGCAATTATCAAAGAAGCTAAAAAGACGCATGCTGTTGTCACTGCAGAAAACCATAATATCATCAATGGATTGGGTAGTGCAGTTGCAGAAGTTTTAGTTGAAAATTATCCAACAGTCATGGAACGTGTTGGTGTAATGGATCATTTTGGTGAAGTTGGTAAGAAAGACTTCTTAATGGAAAAATTTGGCTTAAAGGCTAAAAACATTGTTGAAGCATGTAAAAGAGTTCTTGAAAGAAAGAAAATTTAGAAGATTTTAACATTGCAAAAGATGTATGGTATCTTCATACATGAAGAACTCCTTTCTTTTGGATTAGGTTGGCTAATCTTATTGTAAAAGAGTTCTTCATTTTTTTATAATATTTTTCGCCCTTTCAAAATTCATATGGACTACCAAATATTTTGGATAGGTTATCGAATATCATACGATTATTTAAAATACCTTAAAAATAAAAAAATCCTATCCTTCGATAAGATTTTTTTACTTTTTATATTTTAGTTTATTCCACTGAAAATTCTACAGTTTCCATCCATTCATCATTATAGAAAAGGTAAATGACATAGTCTCCAATGTACCAATTATCTGTAGGTTTTGATAGACTAAAATAAAATCCCAAATCAGCTTCTGTCACTTCTAATTTCATTTGGTAAAGATATAAGTCTTCTTCTCCGCTTATGTAGTACCACTCAGCAATAACCTCTGACCCAATTTCAGCATCTTTCATGTTTCCGGTTAAGTAAATATAGGGTGTACTCGGATCGAAAACACTCATTGGATTGATTGGGTAATATTCATCGTCCACAGTTGCAGTCGTCTGAAGATTCTCAAATTTAGATATGATTGGCTCTTCTTTAGTACAACCATTGAGGATAACAAACATGCCTAAAATTAATAAAACTGAAAATAATATTTTTTTATTTCTCATCATAAACTCCTTTAATATATTGATTTATTATTATAAGAACAAAATATAACCAAATGTGCATAAATAGGTTGTACAGACAAAAATAAAACTTGCAAGATACGGTTTATGTGCCCATACGGTTTGATATTTTGATAAAAATGGCTGAACTGCATTGAATGGAATAACTAATATCATCGAAAAAATCGTAAAGGTAATAAAGGGTTTTTGCATCAATGTGTTCTGAGTAATGTTGACCGAATAAATAAACTCAATCAATTTATAGATTTGAACTAAACCCCAAAAAACATTGTATACGACAATAAGGTGTGCAGCCTTTCTCAATAGAATGCCTCCATATGAGTGATTCAACATGTCTATTTTATCATAATTTCTAATCAAATATCACTTAAACAAGTAACAAAAAAGCCACTATTTAAAACAATAGTGACTTTTAAATATTGGAATATGAATATATATGGCAAGTCTGGACATCTAGATTATTTCTTGCCTGCTGGTTTGGCTGGTTGAACTGGAGCTTTTGGAGCTGGTTTAGCTGGTTGAGCTTGAACTTTTGGAGCTGGTTTTTGGTTTGCCATAGATTTTCACCTACCTTTCAGATTCATTTGAAACAAATCCAAATGGTGTTACAGGCGATTAATTTGTTGTATGGAATTATTTGCATACAACGAAAATAAATCGGATAAAAGCGCCTTTGTTTATTTAACAAATGTAAGGTTCTCGAACCTCAGCCTCATCATACCCCTGACATACAATAAACGCAATAGATTTCTCTACGATTATCCATCAAAATAGAGTCCTTCGTAATTTCAAATTTTTATGTGCTTTTATACAAAAAAGACCCAAACCATTGGGTCTTTAGTCGTATTATGCGCGTATATATGGCGGCGTTTTGGGCTGATTGGGCTTATCTTGTGGAAGATTTAAAATTGAAATGAATTGATTATAAAAGAAATCTGCGATATTTTGAAGATTTTGTGCAATATTTATCGTGATTGATCCGCTTCCAACAGAAATTGTTAACTCGAAATTTGAAGAATTTTCTAAGGCTGAGACAGTGTTTTGATAACTATTTGAGATTACCAAACCGATCGTTTCTTCTACATATTTTATAACAAAATTAAATTGATCGATCTCACCCAAATGATTGGTCACATAATGACCTAACCATTTACTAATTTTTTCTTTAAATTGAGGATTCTTTTCAAAATAATTGCCCATATATTTAGATGCTAATGTCTTTAAGCTATTGACTGTGAAGTCTCCGCCCATATTAATGAGTGTTTTATAAATATCGCCTTTGCTATCTTCTGTATAACAATAGTGTTTTGTAAAGTTAAGCATCACAAGTGATGCGACTAGAGCACCAATTTTTTTAGGTGTCGGAGGAGTTTCTCCTGTGATTAAATTCATGATCATATTTTCGACACCAGATTCTAGTGTTACGAGTAAATTGACTGAACTATGATTAATCTCTTCTCCCCAATAAAGTTGCGCGCCAACTTCACCGATAAAGTCTGTGAAATAATCTTTTAATGGGCTCATAAATGCTTCGACCATTGGGCCTCCACCATAGGCGGTAATTAAATATGAAAATGCTTGATCTCCAAAAAATTTGATGATTGAAAATACAAATTCAAGCTTGGCAAGTTTTGATTCTAGATCACTAAACTCTTTACTTTCTTTCGTATAGTAATACGCTGATTCAATAATGATTGCTCGTCGAATCATGCATAATTCGGTAGCGCTCCGGTGTTTTGCTGATCTTATCATTTCTTTTGCATCACCATTCGCAGATAAACCATATCTATGAATCGCTCTTAATAAATACTCATGTTCTTGATCCCAGTTATCAATTGGTGTTGGTTTTTCACCGATTAATTTAATCATCAATGATTTATCATATGTTTGATTTTTATAAGTACATGAAACTGCTGATGATAAAATATATGGCTTGCCATCTTCAAGTTCTGGAAGTGTGACGAGTGGTTCTATGAAATAAATACCTTCGTCTTTTTGATCTTCATTGATTTGATATTTAAAAGTGTCCTTTAAATTACTAGCGATTTCAGAATCTCCACCAAATGGATCAAATTTTGTTGTAACATCTTTCATATCGCATATGATTGCTTTAGGTTTCGAATCACTTTGATCAATGATTGCAAGTGTCACATCAAGTCTTGTTGCTTTAATCTTAGCATCTAGTGAGCCTTCACTTTCATTTTCATCAGTTCTAACAATTAGTCTTTCTTCATCATCAAAATTACCATCAATTGAGATTCCTTCCGGATACAACATAACTGTGATTTCGCTTTCAGCAAGTTCTTGTTCGGTTTCTGCTTTTAAATGAATAATTACTGTCTTTTTGTCTTCATCCTTATTAGACTTATTTTCTAGAATTGCTTTATACCAATCATCCTCAACTTTTTCCAAAGATGCAATGATCTCATCGTTTCCATCAATTGTGACATTTGGAACATCTACAAAATCCATGGGTTTAAAAAATGCTTCATAAGTCAGTTGATCGCCTAATATCATTTTCACAATAACTGAACCTGAATGAGATTCAATATGTTCATGTTCAATATACGGTTTTCCAACAAGTCTAAACGTGACATCATTTTGAAATGATCCACCTTCTCCAGTATATCTAATGCTTACAATACCCTCATCTGGATTTTTCCCTCCCGGAGAACTTTGAGCAGAAATTAATGCAGCCATATAGTTTGAAGCCATTTGGGTATCCCCTATTTCAATGGGGAGTCCTCCTGAGGTAAATTCAATCGATTCTGTCAAATCAGGTCGATCAATTTCGCTTCCATCTTCTTTGATTTCAGCCATTCTAGCATAAACTGTAACCGGTGGCCTATCATATCGAATTGCACTACCAAAGTCTTTATTTACATACATTTTAAATCTTGATTTGGGATCTTCAACCTTGTTGGCTCCGGTTGCAGCTAAAGCTGCCCCAGCACCTAGTATTCCTGTAATGATGATTGATGGAACATTAATCCCATTATCTTCACCCGGAAAATCTGCGGCATCACTTCCAACAAAAATTCCTTTTGTTCCATATTTCCAAGTATAGATATGATAAATCTTTATCGTATCATAATCTAACTCTACACCATCATGACCTGAATATAGATTGAGAGATGCAAATGGATTAAATCCAATTTCGATTTCAATAGACATAATGTCCCCATCATTAATTCCATAAGGTGTATAACCTGTAAATTCACCTGTATGAGTTAATTGGTTGCTTTCTGGTCCAACCTCGAATAACAAAGGAACCAAGCGATCAGGTATTCGAATATTATTTGAAATATCTTTATTTACACCATATGTAATCTCACCTGGATCATAGATGTTAGTCCATGCAAGTGCATAAATTTTAATATCTTCAAAACCAAATAATAAATAATCATAAAGTTCAGCAGAGACATCGATGGTAATCAATGTGTTTTCTCTATATTGTTTATCAGGTTGAGAAAAGTTATACTCAGCATACGCATGTTCACCTGGCAAAATAATATTTTCATATTGATAAGCTTCTGGGTCATTTAAAGCTTCATCATATAAATCCGCTTGATAACCAGGGCCGGTATAATTAAACCTGTAATCTACTTTTTTACCAGTTGCTGTATATGTAATTTGAGTATTATCTTCCGTAGATCCATAATAATTACTAAGTTCATTAGAATATTCAATCACGATTGTTTTTTCATACGTCCAATAACCAGCCCACTCATCAACCGATGAGCCGTAAACCTGAGTCGTAAAAAGGATACTAAATAATACAAACATGAATGTAAAGGTGAATATTTGATATCTTCTTAAATATTTCATGATTTTGCCTCCTCATCTTTAAATATAAAGAGAGAGACAATGCCCAAGATTAAGCATAAAAGCCCAAACAAATATGGAGCAAAACCAATGGGAATAATGGATAGAAAAATACTCAGAAAAAAACCCAAACTCAAACCCACTAATAATAGATCACATCCCATTTGATTTGGTTTAGGTCCAGATTTATAGCGTTTTGCTGAAGCTGCTAATATCAGTGAATAAATAAACCCTTGTTTTAATCCAATCGCACTTAAAACAAGTGCGATTGCGGCTATTCCTACCATCCCTTTGATAAGCGCAGCATACCCCACCAAAAAATTATATAAAATTGCAGCAATTCCAATACCCAAGAATAGATAAGCTAAATTATATTTATTGATAGATTTAATATGACCCCATAATGGCTT
>JAQVBA010000028.1:0-7279 GCA_028690555.1 Acholeplasmataceae bacterium | reverse complement strand
CCATCCCTTTGATAAGCGCAGCATACCCCACCAAAAAATTATATAAAATTGCAGCAATTCCAATACCCAAGAATAGATAAGCTAAATTATATTTATTGATAGATTTAATATGACCCCATAATGGCTTAAAGCCGCTTTTGATAGACTTAAATCCGCCATCAAATAATGAAACAAAAAATACAGCATATATACCTTTTCCAATAACCCCACCAATTACTCGAGCTACATTAAGACTTGCTCCTCCTTGAGCGAATGTTAAAAATGAGGCGATTTTTACCGGGAGAGGATTAAACCCAACATACGGTAAGATAATGAGCGTTATCCAAATAATCGCTAAAATTGCAATAAGCAAGAGTTTTCTTTTATTTTTAAAAATCGATTTAAGCCCCAATAGAAATGCTTGTGCGCTTTTTTCTAGCACCATCATCGGATTCAATGTGTTATTCATTGATGAATGATTTTCAAAAGCGATCTCTCCGGCATTTGACGATGCCCTTGCTGACAATTTAATGTGACCTATGTTTGATGATTTATGTTCATCAATGATTTTATGACCACATTTTGGGCACTCCTCACTTTCCTTACCGATTTCATAACCACAAGAATGACATTTCATAAGATATGCTCCTTTTTAGTAATTTTTGTATATACGCGAATAAGGGTAATATTTACCCTCTATAAATTATTTAATTAGTTGTGTTCCCTTATACTCATCATACTACAAAAGATTAAAATATGTAATAGTGTTTAAATTTTAAACAAATTAGCATATGAAAATAATCGAAACGTCATTCATGAAATTTTACTGCCATGTTTGCGAGTATATGAAGGATGCTGTTAGTGAATTCAATTCTAAATTAACAAAAGGTGCAGAAATTTATATATAATCTAGTGACTATTCAAACTCATCTTTAATTCATTAAACACTTGTAAACAAAAAGCCTCAAACCTGAGGCTTTTTTCTTTAAGTGTGTTTCTATTTGATTTCGATACGTTTCTTATTTTCAATCTTGGTTGCTTTCGGTGCATTAACTGTCAATATGCCATCATTTAATGAAGCTTCGATGCGATCAAAATCTAGTTCGCCTAAATTAAGTGTACGATTCATTGAGCACATTCTTCTTTCTTTATGGATGTAATTCTTATTTTCTACATCCTTAGATTCTTCATGCTCAATCGATATATCCAAATAGCCATCGTGGTAGTCTAGATGAATTTCTTCTTTTTTAATGCCGGGCATATCAGCTTCAATGACAAACTTTTTGTCTTCTTCTCTGATATCGACTTTGAAAGTGTCATATCGCAAATTTCTAAACGGGAAGAAGTCATCTCTAAAGAAATCATCAATCAGATTGCCAAATGGATCCGATTCAGTCTTGCGACGAGCAACGTTGCGATTGAATGGGGTTACTCCAAACATAACAATTCCTCCTTTTTTTCTTTTTTTGGCACTTTATATCATAGAGTGCCATTTACACTTTAATTTTATCATTGCGCATTCAAGTTGTCAATAATTTTGAATCGGATTTATAACATTTCCAAATTTAATTTATTTAGCTTTTTATAAAGTATACTCTCTATATGTTTCATTTTTTAAGGCATTTTAGGGTCACAAACCCTTTAAAAAAGAAAAATAGACATTTTTTGATTTATGTCTACTTTTTGAAGTTTATTTGATTTGATGAATTTTTATGTTTTGTGATACTCCAAATTTATTATTTAATCGGTATTTCTAGCACACACAAAGTGTCATTTAGCTCTTTGAAATATAGATTTTTTTCTTCTTCTAATTGATGATAGACCCATGCAGTTAATGATGGATCATCTAATACTTTGACTTGGATTTCTTCATATGTAGGTTGCTTAAGTTCATAGGATATCCATAATTTATTTGTCTGTCTAACTTCTTTAATTTTTGGTGTATCTTTTTGAACCAAGGCATATAAATTATTATCCCTTTCAACGACACTTAGAAACCCTTCTTTTTCATCATATTTAAATTTTAGAACTTTTTTCATCCAAATATACCCCCTGTATAATTCTTCTAAATTATATCATAGATATTCGTTATGATTAAATGAATCGCTTAGACACTGAAACACATACGGTCATCTCTACTTTTTTATATTATCCTTCCAAATGAAGCCCTCTATATTCGACAATTTGTCTGACATCCTTATCTCCTCTACCAGACAAATTAATCACAAGTATTTGATCTTTATTCATTGTTTTAGCTGATTTCATCGCATAACTTACGGCATGTGCAGATTCTATAGCTGGAATAATGCCTTCTGGTTTTGATAAATAATCAAATGCAAGCACAGCTTCTTCATCTGTAATTGCATAATATTCGACACGTTTGATTTCTTCGAGATAAGCATGCTCTGGTCCTACACCTTGATAATCTAATCCTGCTGAGATTGAATAAACCTTACTAATATCATTATTTTCATCGAGTAACACTTTCGTCATCATGCCATGAATGATTCCTAATTTACCTAATGTCATGGTTGCTACATGTTGTTTTGTATCAATCCATTTATCTGCGGCTTCTATAACGAAGAGTTTCACGTTTTCATCATTTAAAAACTCATAAAAAGCGCCCATGGCATTTGATCCATCACCGGCACATGCCACAACATCATTAGGTAACCTTCCCTCTTCAAGAAGGGGATGTTCTTTAACTTCCTTACCAATAACTTTTTGATACGTCTGACTTGATTGGAATAGATAGACTTCTTTATTTGCTTCTGAAACACGATTATAACTTAAATTTAGAACCCCTTTATAACAAATAAAAAGCACTTTGTCTAAATGGGCTTAGACAAATGTGCTTATATTTATAATTTAATGATTAAATTACCAAATACTAACCATCTTTTCTTTTGGCAAATACATTTGATCAGATTCTTTAATTTGATAGAATTCTTGGAACTCTGGTAAATTGGAAAGTTGCATGTTCGCTCTAAGAATTGATGGACCATGAACATCCACTCTGAGTAATAATTGACGATACTCAGTTGATGCTTTGCTGCGCCATACTCTAGCCCAGTTTGCAAAGAATTCTTCATCACTATGATGACCATTCTTTTTACTAGCTTCTAGAGCACATCGAATTCCGCCACTATCTGCAATATTTTCAGAGACTGTAAGTGTTCCATTACATGGACCAAAACCAGTTTCTACGCCATCAAATAATGCAATCATATCTTTCGCTTTTTGATTAAATGCTTCTAAATCTTCTTCTGTCCACCAATTATTAAGTGATCCAGTTTCATCGAACTTAGCCCCATTATTATCAAACGCATGCGATATTTCATGTGCCATCACTGCACCTATACCACCATAGTTTTCTGAAGGTGTTTGATCAATGCTATAATATGGTCTTTGAAGAATTGCCGCTGGGAAAACAATTTGATTATTTGTTGGACTATAATAAGCGTTGACCATGCTTGCTGGCATACCCCAAATATTCTTATTAGGTTCTTTATTATATTTTTCAAAATTGAAGGCACTAACAATTTTAGTCATTGCTAATTTTTCTTGTATCAAATCTGATCCATTTTCATAACCTTTAATTTCAAATTGATCATAATATGGTGGAAGCTCATCTGGATAACCTACATGAACGGTTAATGTTGATAATTTCTTAATTGCTTTTTCTTTTGTTTTTTCATTTAACCATGTGTTGTCTGTAATTCTTTCTTTATAAATACCAATCATTTCATGAACCATGGTCTTAACATCATTTTTGGCAACAGGTCCAAAATAGTTTTCACCATAAAATAAACCTACAACTTGACTAAAACGATTATAAGCTTGATAGAAAGCAAATTTTTCCTTGCTTCTAGCTTCTTTTGTTCCGGATAAAGCACGACCAAATGCGCCACCAGCAACTCTAATTTCATCGGTTAAATCAGAAGAGAATTGTAGTATATTGGATACAATCATCCATGATTTCATGATCTTAAAGTTTTTTTCATCAATAATAGAATCAAATGCGTTGATAAAATCTAAGTTTGTAATAATCAATTGATCAACTTCTTGTTTAACTAGCTTTTCTGCATGTGACATCACAGGAAAGTTTTGAGTTAATTTTTCGACTTCTGCTTTTTTCAATGGATTATACATTTTGACATAATCAGCTTTTTCTACACTTGATTTAGTCACTGGTACTAAAAGTGCATCAAATGCTAATGCTTCTGAAATTAACTTTTCAATCTCTTCTTTACTAAAACCAAATAAGGATAAAAGTTGTGTGGTAGTTGCAGTAAATAGACCAATCAATTGTTCTTTTGATTTTTCATCTTTATAGTAACTTGTATCGGGTAAGAATAAATCAGATGCTCCAAAATATAACACTTGATTGTTGCTGTTCATAAAATCTTGCATGACTGCAAATCCAAATGGTGTTTCAATAGATTCAAGTGCGAATTCATCAAACTTTATGTCTAAATCCTTTAGTGAATTGAGTTTGTTAATCTTGTCCAAGATTACTTGAAAAGGCTTAGTCCCAAGTTCATTTCTCTTATCAAAGTCTTTCGTCATTTGATAGAGTTTAATGAATTTTTTAAGATTGTCATTTAAGCCTGTTTGATCTTTTTCCCATGTGGATGTTAAATCCATGAGTGTCTTTTCAATACCCAAATGAAGTTCTAAAAATGCTGAAATGGAAGGTTGGTCACCTGGGATAACAGCATTTTCAAGCCATTCACCATTTACAGCCTCATAATAATTCGTTTTGATTTGTTCTTTTCTCATATGTTCACCTCTTTTATTATTGTAACATTATAATGTTAATATTTGTGAAAACGCTTCAAAATTTATCATTTCTTGTTACTCTTTAATCGTTAAAACTGCGCATATCGAACTCGCTATGAATATAGCTGCTAACCCAATTTGAACAACAACAGCAGAAAGCATGTCACTAGCAAAACGATCAAGTATTGCTACTACAGACATGGCAATTATAAGAAGAAAACTCAAAATGCTTAAGCCGATACTGATTTTGTTTATATTTTTTTTCATTGATAACCTCCCATTATATAGTTCTTCAAAATGACTAGAAATTTATTCATTATGCATGTGTTTAATCGCGTCTACATCCTTCTTGGTTAATCCAAAATCAAAAACATCAATGTTTTCAAGTTGATGTTGTTTGCTATGTGACTTGGGAATGACTACTAAACCTTCATTGATTTGATAATTTAGAACGACTTGGCTCCAAGTTTTATGATATGGTTTAGCTATTTCTTTTAATCGATCTTTAATCTTTTCATCCAGTTTAGCAAAAGATTGATATGCTTCCGGAATAATATCGTTTTCTTTACAAAAATCAATTAAAGATTGCTGGTGTTTACCTGGATACGATTGGAATTGATTAAGTACAGGCTTGATTCTAGCGTGTTTAATTAGATAAGTTAATTGTTCTTCGTTAAAATTAGATACACCGATTGATTTGATATGCCCTTGATCAACATATGTTTCTAAGATACGCCAAATCCGTAAGTTTTCTTCATTTGATTCAAGAGGAAAATGAATCAAGTAAAGATCAATATAGTTTAAGTCAAGTGCTTTGAGTGATTCTTCTACATGGTATTTGACTAGTTCATCGGTTTCATTAAATTCTTTTTCATGAGGGATCTTCGATGTAATAAAGAATTCACTTCGATCAATATTTGATTCTTTAACCGCTTTTCCAATAACTGCTTCATTCCGATAATAAATCGCCGTATCAATTAATCTGTATCCTAATTCAATTGCTGAGCATAATTCTTTGGTATCATAAGTGATTTTGCCATAAAAATTATTATTTTCTTTTCCAAAAGTGTTTGTTCCAGTTCCTAATACTGGAATCATCAATCCATTGTTCATCTTAAGATATTTCATAAAAACACATCCTTTTCTCATATATATTATACCAGTTAAAATAATCATAAAATTTCATATAAGCATATGTAGTTCCACTAAATGATAGAATTATAATTCAAACAACAATACGTAAGAATATTAAGAAACACCACTCAAAGGTTATAAGAGCACTAATTTAGATCGGTAGTCCGTATTGGTTCACGATTATTCCCAAATTTTTTTTCTTATTATTGTTTCTCACTTTAATCTATCAGTTTTCTTAACTCTTCAACTAAGTTAAAGAAAATCTTCTGTAACGGTATCATAAACAATATGAGTGATAATTCTCTTAATTGCTTTAACATCTCTATCGTTCATAAAGCACAATACCTTTCATGACATTCATATATATGTCTGAGGTTTGGTCGATTTGAGATAAATGAATTAGATCAACTGATTTAATGAGTGCATTACTCACATCCTCAAGCAGGCCAAAGAATTTTATACCTTTTATGTTTCCATCGACTACTAAATCAATATCACTAAGCGGCTCTTGTTTGCCTTTAGCGTATGATCCATATAAAATAATTTTGTTTATATCATATTTAAACGTTAATGGTAGTAGAGCTTCTTTGATTTGATTTACTTCATAAATCCCTTTTGTCTTAGTAACAATACCGTGCTGATTTTTGGGGTATTGTTTTAAATAACCGAACACCATTTTTTCAACCCATGGACTGGGTGTGCGTTTACCACTTTCCCAGTTTTCTATGGTTCTTAGTGGTATGTCAGTGATTTCACTTAAATCTTTTTGAGTTAATCCATATTCCATTCTAGCTTCTTTAATCATTAAATCCATTTTTGTTCACCTCAACGTTAGTATACCACCCATTGGGTGGTTTTTAAAGATTAATTTTTAGAAAATTGGTTACTTTTTAGCAAGGTAGACATATAAATTCAAATTAAAACAATTTCCGAGTCGCATTGCGTCTGCAGTAATTTAAAATATAATATGCTTATCAAAATGAATTAAAAAGCCCTCCCCAAGGATGAGAAGAGTATTTCACATCTATATTGGCAACTCGTGCTGGTTTTCGATTTTATCTGAGAAACTCGATGATTATCAGCTATGATTAATTGCTCATTAATTATTTATTTTTTAACATACCTTTGATTCCTACTATTCGGTGTTTCTGGAATTGTCATTTCAATCATGCCCGATTGTAAAAGTGGATCTAAATAGTGTTTCTTAAAAGAGGATCTGGATTTCATATTTACTTTTTGCATAAGTTCTAGTGTTGTATATGGAACCCCATCTTCAAAAACATCAAGCAATCTTTTCGCTTGCGTCGATAAACTGCTTGTTTCTATATTGGATTGCATTAGTGTTTCTTGCATCGTTTCTATAATCGCATCCAACATAAACTCA
>JAQVBA010000131.1 GCA_028690555.1 Acholeplasmataceae bacterium | reverse complement strand
CCATTTAAATCCTCATAAACATGTTTAAATCGTGTTGATGATGGCTTACCTGAAATATTAGCTGATGGTGCTGCAAGTGGAGCTTCTCCAATTTTAATAATTTTTTTTGCGATTGGATGATCAGGATATCGAATGGCTACAGTATCTAATCCACCAGTTGTAATATAAGGAACTATATCTTTTTTATCAAAGATGAGTGTTAGTGGCCCTGGCCAAAAAGCCTTTATCAGTTTTCTCGCATTTGACGAAATATGTTTCGCATACAATAAAACATCTTTCTTCTTTGCAATATGCATAATCAAAGGATTATCTGAGGGTCTTCCTTTGGCATTGTATATCTCTTTTACTGCTTGTGGGTTTAATGCGTCAGCTCCTATTCCATAAACCGTCTCCGTTGGAAAAACAACTGTTTTACCAGCCTTAATGGTTTGATGAATGAGATTTTTATTGATTTCTTGATTCAATTCTTTTAACTCAATAATTTTTGTATTTTTCATATATACATCCTTACCTATTGATTATAACCACTATGCCAGTGTAATCCAATATCTTTCTTTCATTGATTGATCAACATCTACATTTTTTTCAAATATTCCGCCGTTAGCAAGAATTACTTTACGACTTCCAATATTATCGACATCACATGTGATCAATACTTTTTTTAATCCTAAATTTCTACACTCATCAAGAACAAGCTTTAGCATTTCTTTATCATAACCTTTTCTTCTTTCTTCATATAATACTGAGTATCCAATATGCCCACCCCAAACATTTAAAATTGGATGATTAATGTGATGCCTTAAATCAATCATACCAATCAGTTTTTGATCATGTTTTAAAATGGCTAAAAAGAGAGTTGAGGGTACGTGCCCTTTTGGACATGTCTGTTCACTTTGATAATTTTTTACATCATTTAACCATTCTTCAACACTGTTAGTTCTTTCTAAGGACCCACATCCAGCAAGACATTCACTTCTTTGATGAAAATCCTGTTTGTAGTTCCAAATTTGTTCTTTATAAGTCATTGAAGGCTTAACAAGTATGATCTTTGATTCCATATTATTCTCCTTGTGCGTTGAAAATGGAAGCTGTTTGAGTTCTAAAACCTAAATGGATCATCCGAAAATCATTTCTTCAAAGGGTGTATTGAATCTTTCAACTATTTCATTTACAAATTCAATGGTTCTATCAATGGATTCACGATGATTATCACCTTTTAATTTAAGTGCAATTTCATATAGTTCATGGTTGCAAATATCTTTTGAAACAGGCTGTGGTAATTTATATAGGAATGATTTTGAGTCTTTATCTAAAAGAATCATGTTCTTCAATATTGCATGATCAACTGATCGTTTATGATGCAAATCATTTTTGAACATATATTCGTATGCCTTTCCAAATACGCCATAACCCATTTTCGTCTCTGACTTATTCATGATTTTTACTCTTTAATTAGGTTCAGCAACTGAACATTTTTATAGATAACTTCTTTGCCTAATTGTTCAGAAACTATGAACCCTTCTTTTTCAAGTAATTTTAAATACTTCGTAGCGGTTGCTCTAGATATATCCAAATTTTCTCTGAAGAACTCATTTTTGGTATACATGTAAGAAAATAAATGTTCAACGATCTCGTTTCGGTAAATATCTGGCAATCGGTTTTTCATCATGTCTTTTGTTAATTCTACTGATTGGTTAATTCTTAATATGAGATTAATCGTATTCTTAGAAGTTTCAGAAATGCCTTTTAAAATATACATAACAAAATCTTTAATATTAGCTATATCCTCATTACATTTTTTTAGGAGAGTATAATATTGTTCCTTGTTTTCTATGATGTACTTACTTAAATATAGGATAGGTTCAGATAACTTTTCCTTTAGTACCAAGTATAGGATATTCAATATTCTACCCGTTCTACCATTACCATCATAAAATGGATGGATACTTTCAAATTGAAAGTGTATTAGAGCCATTTGAATGAGTGGATCATAATCATCATTTTGATTAATGAATAATTCAAGATTATGCATGAGTTCACGAATCTCTGTTTCATTTTGCGGAGGTGTATGTACAACTTCATTGGTTGTATCGTTAATGATCACTGTTCCAGGAAGTTTTCTTATGCCACCTTTATTCGGTTCGATGACATTTTGAATTTCTACTAGCATATTTGTGCTGATAAATCCCTTTTGTCTCATGACTAACAATCCGTGATCCATTGCATGCTTGTAATTGATAACTTCTTTAGGTTTACCTCCAATAGATTTCTTTGAGACAATCACTTTAAATATTTCATCATAGGTCGTAATAATATTCTCTATAGCTGATGAGTCTTTTGACTCACTTAGATTGATTAGACTCAAAACGATCCCAGGATTTGGAAGTATTTTTAGTATCCCCTTTAACTCACCTATATGATGATTTGCAGTGTTTAGTTCTTTTAATATTTCTACTTCATTTAAATTTATATGAAAAGGAAGTTTATTCACAAAATCACCTCGTGACTAATAAATTATAATTTTTATCCTCGTAACTATATTATCATAAGAAAATAGTCACGTCAAGGCTTCGAGGATATTTTTTCATATATTTTAGTCACGAAAATTTTACACATCCACTTACTTTACAAAGATAATAAATCGATTTGTGTTGATATAACTTTTTAGAAAATAGATGTTTCTCCACACGAGAAATTATATACTTAAGGTCTACAAATACAATTTTACATTAGACATAAAACAAAAAAGAAGCATTTAACCCGATTTTAAGGTGTTAGATGCTTCTGCTTTTGTTATATTAATGTTTTTGTTAAGCCGTTTTTAATGAAAGCAATGCAATCGTTTCAACGTGCGTTGAGTGCACCATATTGCT
>JAQVBA010000130.1 GCA_028690555.1 Acholeplasmataceae bacterium | reverse complement strand
TGGTCCAAAATTCGAAACACCAATGGCTCTAATTTTACCTTGTTCATAAAGTTCTTCCATAGCTTTATAAGCTAATACGTTACCTTCATCACAATTTTTACCAATTTCATTCCATGGCCATGGTGCGTGAATTAAATAGAGATCAAGATAATCAAAGCCAAGTTCTTCTAATGTCTTATGAAATCCTTCAATCGCACCTTCATAAGTTTTAATGTGTGATTGTAATTTCGATGTGACAAAGATTTCTTCTCTTGGTATCCCTGAATCACGAATCGCTTTACCAACACTTCTTTCATTTCTGTAAGCTGCAGCAGTATCAATATGACGATAGCCATTTTTTAATGCGGCTAATACCGATTGATAGGTAATATCACCATCAGGTACTTGCCATGTTCCAAGCCCAATTTTAGGCATTTTTACGCCATTCGATAGCGTATAGAATTCATTTTTTACACTCATCATACTTCCCCCATTTATTTGATTCTTAAAATTCTTAATTGAATGATAATACCAACACCTGCGACTAACATCAATATAATACCTGTAATGATGCCAATGATCATCATTGATTCTGGTGCAAAACTACTGGCAAACATATTGACGATATAAACCATAAAATAGCCATATAATAAATATTTTAACCATAATACTTCTTTTTCAGTGATTTTGACAATACGCGTGTCTTTACTGCGATAGACGATAAATCCAATCGCAACGCCAATTACTAATAGTGCTAAAATCACATAGCTTAACCATGGCAATTGATCACCTAAATATGCCGATAAGATAACATTGCCTCCCATAAAGAAAAATACAATAAATAAAATAAACTGAACCATTAAACTCTTTCTTGGTAAACTCATTTTGTCACACTCCTTTGATATTTTTTTAAATTAAAAATGATATACTAAACTTAAAGCGAGGGATAATTCATGAAAAAAGCTGTCTATCCAGGAACATTCGATCCATTGACCATTGGTCACTTAGATATTATTAAACGTGCGGTAAAGTTAGTTGATGAACTCCATGTTGTCGTTGCAGATAACTATAAGAAGAAACCTACATTTTCTTCCGAAGAACGGATGGAAATGATTAAACGCGTCACACAAGATGTTGATAATCTCGTGATTACGACAACAAATGATTTAGTCGTTCGTTATGCGGAGAAAAACGGAATTCATTTAATGGTCAGAGGCTTAAGAAACATTCAAGACTATGAAAATGAATATGCGCTTTATCAGTTTAATCGAAACATCAACCGTAATATTGAAACCATCATTTTATTTCCATCTTCTAGAAATCACTTTGTTTCTTCTTCAGCAATTAAAGAACTTGTTGTTCACTATGCGGATATATCACCCTATGTCCCAAAAGAAATCATTAAAGAAGTACAAGACAGGTTACGTCCTAAATCAAGTGAATCAATTTAAAAAATGTATAAAGCTGATCATCCATAATATGTGGTGCAATATGATCGGCTTTTTCTTTTAGTTCAGGAAATCTCGTATTGTTCATCGCGATTCCAATATCCGCCATTTCGATCATCATCACATCATTGGCACCATCACCAACACAAATTAATCGGTAATCTTTTTCATGTTCTAAAGCTTTTTTGATGCCATATGATTTATTGATGAAAGAATACGTGAAATCCGCACCACCATAGTGCCATGGATAACTCTTAAATTTAGGAATTTTTTCACCCATTTTAAGTAAAGTTTTTTCCTCTTCACCAAATAGCCACAGTTGATAAATTGGATGATTGATATAAAAGTTCGCATCTACTTTCGGAGCAATCCCCCGAAGTAATGTCATTCCTTTTTCAACTTTTTCATCCCATATATTGACGGCATCATCGTATAATCCAACCATACCAACCGCTAATTTTTCTTTTGTAGCAATGTCAATGACTTCTTTAACATCATTTAATTCAATCGGTGAGTCATAGATGATTTCATCATTTTTTATGACGACACCACCATTAACTAATACTTTATAAGTAAAGTATGGTAAGACATTTTCAATGATGGAAAGTTTCGATAAACCTCTCCCAGTTGCAAGCCCTAAGATGACATCTTCTTTTTTTGAAAGTTCAAAAATAAGCTTCTTCGTTTGTTTAGGAATCAGCCCAAGCGTATTATTATAGATGGTGTTGTCTACATCAAAAAAGATTATCGTTTTCATCTGACACCTCTTTAAATTATTATAGCATATTAAGTAATCTACTATCATTTTTTAAGGTTTTATTATAAAATAGGAATGAAGTTTTCGTTACTGGAGGAAGTTTTTATGAGAAATCAATTACTCAAAACCGGAGAAATCGGCGTTTTTGCGTTAGGTGGGCTCGGTGAAGTTGGGAAAAATACATATGTTTTTGACATTGAAGATCAACTATTTATTGTTGATGCTGGCATCTTATTTCCAGATGAGCATCTATTAGGTATTGATTATGTGATTCCAGATTATCAATATTTAGTTGAAAATCAAGAGCGTATTGTGGGTCTTTTTATTACTCACGCCCATGAAGATCACATTGGTGGTATTCCCTATTTACTAAAAAAGGTTGAAATTCCAAAAATATATGCAGCAGGAATTGCTGTCGATATGATTGAAAATAAATTATTAGAACATAATGATCTCAAACCACCTAAAATTGAAGAATATAAAAGCTATTATAAGTTTTCATTTAAAGGGGTTGAAATCTCATTTATTCGCATGAATCATTCTATTCCGGATATGTTTGGTATCGTTTTTCGCACCAAAGAAGGTATTTTATTCCACACTGGAGATTTTAAAGTCGATTATACACCTGTAGGACCTGCTGCAGAATATGATAAAATGGCTGCTATCGGTGCTGAAGGGGTATTATGTCTATT
>JAQVBA010000129.1 GCA_028690555.1 Acholeplasmataceae bacterium | reverse complement strand
CGTTTGATATAAGCAAATCATTGGGACTTGATTATGACACAACAACGCCAGAACAACGTAAAAACGAACTATTAAGCGGTTATTACGACCCTCAGTTCTTGATTACTGACTCTTCTACTGGTCAAACTTTCATTGGCGATAATTTGGACAGAATGGGCGCTGAATCTGAAGCAGAAAAAAGAATAGCGACACAAGATGCCTTACAACAAAATTTGACAGATAGTGGGTATAGTCTATTAGTTGCTGACGAAAAAGGCAATGTTGGTGTATTATCAGACGATGTTTTAAACGAAGTAGCGAAAAATGAATATGATTCGTTCATTAGTGGAAAAGATACAATTTTGAATTACGGAACGGATAAGGGCGGTATCAAATTGTCAAATACGGAATCATTACAAGTGAATCCTGCTGATATCGCTCAAGTGTTCAAATCAATGGGACAAGTGCAACTAGACGAATATAAGAAAAGTCAGCAAAAAGACGCGGTTTATAGTCCCTATGATATGTTTATTGGTGCTTCTAAATCAGCATCCACAGCAATCAGCGATTGGGTCGAAACTGACATGTTTAAAGATATAGGCGGCACGATAGGCATGTTTATGCCGCCAAGTCCCTATTCAATCGAGGGTGGGAGTAAGAGAGAAATATTATATGGAATGGCAGATGATAGCCGAGAACGCGGTCTTTCTATCTCAAAAGGTCTTGTTGCTGATTTTGCTGGAGGATTAATAGGACTGCCTTCTTTTATCGATACGGGCGCAAAAATAGCCGAAAAAACCGTTGAAAATGTGGGAACCGATGCGGCTATTAATATGATTCCGGGTGTTGTTGCCTATAGCATCGCATCGACAGATAGGGGTATTAAAGCCGAACCTCAGCGTTTTGGCGGCGAAGTAGTGGGCGATTTCTTGTCTGGTAATTTGCTATTCAAACCGTTAAAAGTTGCGGCAAAAAATTTAAACGTAAATTTAAAAACCAATGTACAATCGTCACAAATGCGGGGATTGGCTGAATATGAAGCAAGTATAACTGGAGATTTTAAGGATCCCATACTTCGAGTTGGTGATGATACGAAATCAGCATATAGCAGTATGGTGAAAGCCGTGACTGCGGTCGATGACGCCGATGTACAAACACCTGTTCGTAATTTTGAACAAATCATTGATACATTAGATGATTTACCTGAATCTAAACGACAGGAATTGGCAACGGTAATATCCGAATCTGGAGTTGAAATTTTAGGAGGCGCGGCAAGACAAACCATGATGGTTGATTCAAAAACTCCCGCTTCATTGAAAAAGAGTACAAGTGATATCGATATGAATGCTCCAAACGCTGAAACGGCATCTATAGTTGGTACTAAGATTGCAAGAATATATGGGGTTGGCAGTGTGGTTAGATATGGAGATGACATGGTAGGTGTTATTAAATATGCTAATTCTACAATAAAAACAAAGAAAAAACGTGATTATTCTCGTGGAGGGTGGATTTCTGGCGAAACAAATGTTGGTTTTTCATTTGACCCGTCAACAACGAAACGTGTTAAATATAATAAAAATCAATTGCCAAATAAAGATATAACTGATATCAGTGAAGTTGCTGATAGTGGAACTTCAGTAATTGTAAGAGATGATATCGGCAATGAATTATGGTTATATCCTACTAAAAATGCGAGAGATGTATTAGGCGATAGTTTTGATTTAACGTCTGAATTTGCAGAAGCGGCGGCAAAACAATCCACTAAAGTTACTGTTACTAAACGTGGTAAAACGATTGCTGATATTAATGCTGACGAAAACACTTATTATGCAGGTCAATATCGACCAACGTATCTGGATCAACGAGGTTTATCTAAACTAGATGTTGAAAATTTCCCTGCTGGAATGAGAGAGGAAAAAGTACAACAATCTATTGGCACAAAGAATAGGTCTTATGCGGTTCGTTCTTTCACAAGTGAACTGAACGCTCAAACAACAGGGCAAGGGTTAGGCGACATTAGATTAGTTGATATGAACAACCCAGATGATGCAGTGAGGCTTGGTCGGTCTTTAGTTCCTGGCGGGAAATCGGAATTTTTTAGAACTAAGCAAGCTCCGTTAACGGCGTCTTATCAACCTGATTTATCCGAAGCGCGTGTGATTGAAATAAATCCGCGGGGATTAGGTTATGATTTAGGGCGAATTGTTGGTACTATGGGGAATGTAGTTGAAGATATTAAACATCCATTTAGTTCAAAAGAAATTCGAGATTTAAAATTACAAATAAAAACAGATAAAGCGTCTATTAGTGCAAATGCTAAATTACCAATTTCGGAACAAAAAGGACGTTCTCAAGTGTTAATGGTTGAATTGAATAACGCGTTTAAAGCTCAAAAACAAATAGATGACATTCGCGGTACAAATAATAGTAGATATTTAAAAGTTACCGTGGATAAGATTCAACAGAAATTGAATGAACCAGTCACATCTAACTTATTGAATGAAGTTACTGCTATTGCAAATAAAGGTGTTCTTACCTTTTATAAAGCACGTGATAAAAGCAATATTCTATATAAAGATGCTGGTGGCAATAGACGTGTTGGAACACGAAATGTATCTGAGTTTTCGAAAACCGCATTTGGCAATAAAGGCCTGGCTCCAGATAGTTCGGAAACTAAACATTTAATTGATATGCTTGGAATGACACACGCTATGCAAACTCACTTAATTCCTGAATATTCTAAAACCAAATTTACTGAACAACGAACAGGTAATGTGGTAAAAGATGCATTATTAAAACAAAAATTACAACGGAAACAAAAAGAATTACAAAAGAAAGTTGATACCGGTGTTGAATCTGTATTTAAAAGTGAATACTATCAACGTAAAATAAAACAAGC